>JANQRV010000509.1 GCA_028284395.1 Saprospiraceae bacterium | reverse complement strand
TCACTCCCCATATTGACCCGTAGGAAAATGGAATTGCCATCTGCCGACCATTCGGCGGAGGTGATTTCGTAGGGCCAGTCCAACAACTGCGCTTTTGCCGGGGTACGACCATCGGTTGGTACAATGAATAATTTGTCGTTGTAGTAAAAGTCGAAGTCTTCATTAGCGAAAGCTACGAACAGGACCTGTTGACCATCCGGCGACAATCGGGCACCGGATTCTCCAATTTCATTGTCGGTGAGTTGTCGGCCGTTGTTGCCGTTCGCATCCATGATCCAAATCTCACTTTTCCAGTAGAAATCAAAAAGTGGGTTGACACTGCGATGAACCACTATTTGCCGGCCGTTACTGGATAAATCATAACCTACAATGGAATAATCTCCCCGGGTGATTTGTTCCTCCCGCTCTTCTTCGATGTTCAATCGCCACAAATGCCTTTGTTGATAGTTTTCGTCCAGCGCGAATACGTCGTCCTTCAACTTTTTAGCCTTTTCTTCTGCCGCACTGAGCGTGTCGTTGGCCAGAAAATAAATGTATTTACCATCAGCTGACCATTGCAAAGCCGAAACGCCTGTCTTGTGTTGCGTTGCTCTTCGGCCTTCACCCCCGTCCGCACGCATGAGGTAGATCTGGTTTACTTGGTCGTCATCGCGTTTGGCCAGAAAACTGATCCACCTTCCATCCGGAGACCAATTGGGATTGCGTTCCCCTCCTTTACCGAAGGTGATCTGCCGGGCGTCGTTTCCATTGGCTTCCACCCTCCATAGGTGATTAACCTGTTTGTTGGCCCCCCAATCGCTTTCCGAGAATACGTAAAGCAATTCACTGCCATCCGGAGAAAGACGCGGACTGGAAACGCCCGGAATGTTTAGAAAATCAAGCACCGACATGTAGCGTTTTCCGTCTTGGGCCTTGGTGAAGAGATGGAGAAATAAAGGTATGCAGACCAATAAATTTTTCATAATGGAGAATTTTAAGTAAGATATGGAATTATAACTATACTCCATATGCAAAGACAAGCGTATCAACTCAAAGCAGGCAGCATCGCCAACTTAAGATTGGTGAACGAAGAATTGCCCGATCCAGCACCGGATGAAGTAACCGTGGCGGTAAAGGCCATTGGACTCAATTTTGCGGATATTTTTGCCATTTGGGGCTTGTATGCCGCCACTCCGCCCGGTATTTTTACTCCCGGATTGGAGTATGCGGGAGTGATTGCCGGCATTGGCCCGGATGTCCATGGATTAAAAATTGGCGATCCGGTCATGGGCGTCACTCGTTTCGGGGCCTATACCTCCCATTTGAACATCGATCACCGATATGTTGTTTCCCTGCCCGAGGATTGGGACTTTGCCGAAGGGGCCGCCTTCCTGGTGCAAGTCCTGACCGCCTATTATGGACTTGTGAACCTGGGAAACATACAACAGGGACAAAACGTACTCATTCACAGCGGCGGTGGCGGTGTGGGCTTAATGGCCAATCGAATTGCCAAAAAATACAATGCCTTCACCATCGGCACCATTGGTCGTCCCGACAAACGCGACTTGCTCCGGGAGGAGGGCTACGACCGGATCATCGTCCGCGGCAATACTTTCGAAAATGATCTGAAAGAAGCTCTGGATGGCCGGCCACTTCATCTGATCATGGAGTGCATCGGCGGTAGGATTCTTAAAATTGGTTATCAACAGCTGGAACCCATGGGCCGTATGATTTCGTATGGTTCGGCCCGCTACGCCTCGGTAGGCAATCGCCCCAACTATCTCAAACTGCTCTACTACTACCTGACTCGCCCCAAGATCGACCCCCAGGAAATGGCCAGCGATAATAAATCCGTAATGGCTTTTAACCTCATTTTCCTGTTTCATCACGTCGAATTGATGCATCAAATGCTGGAAGAGATCCGGCAATTAACCTTGAAGAAACCGTTTGTAGGACACCGTCTTCCGTTTGATCAATTGAAAGAGGCGATTTTGCTTTTTCAATCGGGTAAGACTACCGGGAAGGTGGTGTTGGAGGTGTGAGGGATCAAGGGGGTCCTTTCTTCCCCCATCCCACTACCGCTTGCGCTCCCGAATTTCGTCAATAATTTTTGCGTCCACCCAATAAATATCCTGATCGCTGGTATAGAACAAGTATTTTCCATCGGCGGTCACATACGGGCAAAGCTCGTGATGTCGGGTATTGATCGGTGCTCCCATATTCTCGGATTTAGACCAACTTCCGTCCGAATGCCTAAAACTGATGTAAAGATCCCCTCTGCCGAGACTCCCGGGACGTGTCGAACAAAAAATCAAATAAGATTCGTCTGGCGAAACGTAAACATCCGCTTCATAAAAGGTGGTATTGATAGAATCTCCCAGGGAAACGGCCTCCTGAAATTGTCCGTCGACGAATGTTGAATAATAGACATTGTAGTCCCGCCCTTCGGGATTATGTTTGTTGGAAGAAAAATACATGGTTCCTTCACTGGTAAACGAGATGTAGTACTCGTTGCCTGCGGAATTGATGTTGGGGCCGGCATTAATGGGTTGTGACCAGCCCTTTGGTTGCCGTTCTACGTACCAGATGTCATGATCTTTTAATTCCCCGATCCCGTCCATTGCTCTTTTGGAGATGAAGTACAGCCGTTGCTCATCCGGGGAAAGGAATGGGTCGTTGTAGCCATAACGTTCGTGGGATAATATGGTTTCGGGTGAACTCCAACCATCGTCGACTCGCTCAGTAAAGCGAATTTCGTTCTTACCATTGACATCTACACCGTAATAGAATTCGCTCCTTCGAGCATTGAAGACGGAACCAAATTCAGATTCTTCGGTAGAAATAAAATTGGGTGCGAACATCCTGGGGGTCAAACCCGGAGCTACCTGCCCCAGGTAATCCCCTTCCATCTGGAAGCTGCGGACCTTGTCTTCATCGGCTCCCATGGAAAGCAACCATTGCGCAACTTCTTTGGCTCCCATCCTTTTCGCCATCTCCAGAGGGGTGCTTCCCCGATCATTGGTTCCGTTGATGTCCACTCCGTAGTCTACTAGTTTTTGGATGAACGGTTGACTCTTATTCAGTACGGCTCGTTCCATGAGCGACGCTCCGTATTGGTCGATCCAGGTTTTGTCGGTCTGTAAGCCGATGATCATCTCGAAAAAGACTTCGTTGTCGAATCGGATGGCAATGTGCAGAGGTGTTTCTTGATCATGGTCTTCTGCATTGACGTTGATGCCGCGACTCACCAGGAAGTCAACGACCTCTTTTTGTTTACAAGCTACGGCCCAATGAAGTAGGGATCGCCCACGATTGTCCGTTACCTGAATGTCGGTATCTTGCAGTAAACTGTCTAATTTATCGAGGTTTCCTCGGCAGGCGGTGCGATGAATGGTTTGTGCCGTCGTTTGCGAAACGAAAACGAAGGAGACGATGAGAAAAAGTAGATGTGGTTTCATAGTATTATTCCTCTCCATAAGACGGTGATTTACGGTGGTAATTTCATTAATTTTTGCTTAAATTAAAGTATAAATCCAATACAAACCGTCAACCGGCTTCAATAGGTCGGAGAGGATTTCCATAATGCCCTGGAAATCAGTCCAAATTTGGCGGAAGCCCATGCGTTTTACTCCTACCTGTTGATGATTTAAGAATTGCTGGCCGGATGCGTTTACCCTTGCCGGGAACCTTGAATAGATGATCCATCCTTTATCCTGAATTCCAGCCCGATGCCCCGAATGCTTTCGATGGAAATGGCAGGGTCAGCTTGGAAATATTTTCGCAGCCGACTGATGAAAACGTCCATGCTGCGACCGGAAAAGAAATCGTCCTTCCCCCAAACAGCATTGAGAATTTTGCTGCGTTTGATCAACTGATTCTGATGGGCGTAGAAAAAAAGGATGAGCTCTGCTTCTTTCTCGGTGACTCTTCGGGGCTTGTTCAAATGACGCAATTCCATCTTTTGGGTATGGAAAGAGTACGCTCCGATTTGGATCTTCTCCGGATACTCCAGATTGTTGAGATCGCCATTATGGCGTTCACTTCTCTTAATGATGTTTTTTATTCGCAGCATCAATTCATCCACTTCAAAAGGTTTGACAATGTAGTCATCTGCTCCTAGCTTGAGGCCTTTGATTTTATCTTCCTTCATTTTGCGTGCGGTGAGAAAAAGAAAGGGGAAGTCCGGGTTGATGTCGATGATTTTTTCGGCCAAAGTGAAACCGTCTAACTCGGGCATCATGACGTCAAATATGCCGATTGTAAAGGCCTTTCGCTTGAAAATTTCCAGTGCCGACAATCCGTCCCGGACCCAGGTTACTTCATATTTATGAATCTCCAAATATTGTTTGAGGATATTTCCGAAATCTACATCATCCTCCGCTAATAGTAGCGTTTTCATAACAAGGAAGTTTTATCTGTATGGTGGTGCTAACGCCTTTTTGGCTTTGTAAACTGACCGAACCCTGATGTGCTTTGATGATTTGGTCGACGTAGTACAGTCCCAGTCCTAACCCATTGGAATTGTGTACATTGGAATCTTCCGCTCGATAAAATTTGTCGAAAATGAACGGGATGTGTTTTCGCTCGATGCCAATGCCGTCGTCCAAGATCTGGATACAACATGTGCCATTCAGCGCTCGGGTTGTTATTTTTATGGTTTTACCGCCGTATTTGATCGCATTCTCCAGTACATTGAGCAGCGCCGTGCTGAAGTGAAATCTGTCGACCGAAATTTCCAACTTTTCCGAACTGAAATCAGTGACGATTTTCTTTTGGGGGTTCAAGACCTGAAAGTCATTCGCGATGGTGGCGATGAATGGATGAACGTCAACGGACACCCGTTCCGATAACAAGGCATCACTACCTAAAGAGTGGTCCAGAACCTGGTCGATTAACTTCTGTAAACGCTGGTTTTGCCTGGAAATGGTCTGGATGATGTCCGCCAGGGCATCCGGATTTTTTTTAACCTCTACATTTTCTAAGACTTTGGTAGCTACGGCCAATGTTGCTAGTGGCGTCTTCAACTCATGCGTAATATTATTGATGAAATCCGTCTTAATGTCAGACAATCTTTTTTGCTGGATGAAATTGCGAATGGAGTAGAAGATCAAGCCAATCACAAAGCAAAATATGAGAAAGGAAAAAAGGAAGATGCCGCTCATTTTTTTGAAAATAACAACCTCTTTATCCAGGATGTGCATTCTGTCGGTGGTGCTTATTTGAAAACTGGCACTGCGGGGTATTGCCTTTCCCGACGGGTCCATGATGTGGTAATCGTGCTGGTAAGACCACGTAGTATTTCCAATGTTCTCGCCTTTCTCTTTTGGAAACTTCTCGCCAAATAGCATCCAGTTGCTCGCAGGATCATGATTGTAAATGGTATCCATACTGCCGTTCTCTTGCTCCAAAGACAAATGCCTCAACAATTGCTGGTACTGGACATCGTATTCAAGATCCTTGTTGGCCAATTCCAGATTGTAAAAATGGATGAAGGACGGATTGAGCGAATCGGCTTTTTGCCGCATGGCCGTCAATAATTGGGCTTTGCTGATCTGACCGCTGTGATACCGTTCGATTAATCGTAAAAAGGCGTATCGCCAAATGGTATCGATGGAGTCGACAGCCGGAGCCTCGTCATCCAACCGATCCAGGGCTTGATCCACCTGGTTCGTGATCAACGCCTTTTTTAATTGATAGGTATTGCTGATCAAATAAGCCTGAATGCCGGATAAGGTCAGCAAGGCCAGAATCGAAGTCAATATTAAGATGCGGATTTTGATCTTCATACCCTTTAAAGATAGCTAGGCGCACGGCACTTCTCAAAATCGTATGAGGTCATTAACCTACGATTAACCGAGTGTTAACCCAGCCTGCTGTTTTTCAAGGCCAACTTTGTCTCATTGACCATAAATCCGTTTACGATGAAACAAGTCACGCTATTTATACGCTTATTTTTTCTACTTGTCCTTTGTCACGCAACATTGGTAGCCCAACAGGATAGACCAATCAATACTGGGCAAATCCGCGGTGCGGTCGTGGATTCCATGGGGAGTTTTCCCCTCGAGTTTGCCACACTTTCATTCATTGATCAAGCCACCGGTAATTTGACGAGGGGAACGATCACCGATCAAAACGGTGAATTCGCATCGGAATTGCGGCCGGCGAAATACCTTTTGAAAATTGAATACTTGTCTTATAGAACAAAAATTGTGGGGCCTTTGACTCTAAACAGTGACCGCTCGATGATCGATCTGGGGCAAATATTACTAGGTCCGACGGCCGAATCCCTCACTGAAGTTGCGGTTACCGCCGAAAAAAGTCAATATCAGCTAACGTTAGATAAGAAGGTATTCCACGTAGGTAAAGATATTAGCAGTGCCGGGACCGATGCCATTGATGTCCTGGCCAATGTTCCCTCCGTTTTGGTGGACACCGAAGGCAACGTTAGCTTAAGAGGAAGCACGAGTGTGAGGATTTTGATCGACGGTAAACCTTCCAGTCTATCCAGTAGCGAGGGCTTACAAGTTTTGCAAGCCAATATCATCGATCGGGTGGAAGTCATTACCAATCCGTCGGCGCGTTACGATGCGGAAGGCCTGGTGGGCATCATCAACATCGTCCTCAAAAAGTCGACCAGAGCTGGCATCAATGGGTCGGTCGATCTGAGTTCAGGGTTGCCGCATAATCACAAGCTGGCCACCAATTTGAATTATCGTAAAGATAAGGTCAACTACTTTGTAAACCTGGGAGTGAATTATTGGGAACGCCCCGGAGATGGCAGCTACGACAATGAATTTTACTTGGAGAACGCCTCCTATTTCACCGATCTAAGCCATCGTCGCACCCGAAGGAGTTTTTCACCTTTTCTCAACTTAGGAACGGACTTCCACATTGATGACAAAAATGTTTTGACCAGTTCCATCCTTTTTGACTATGCTCGTCAACCGCACGATGCCGCCAATTTTTACCGGGATTATGATGCCAGCGGACAATGGGTAGGCAACGAAATGCGTACCGATGAGGAATTGGAGTTATCCTATGCCTTGGAGTATTCCTTGAATTACGACCGAAAATGCGAGCAAAAGGGGCGAAAATGGTCCGCCGTTCTTCAGTTTACCGACAATACTCAAAAAGAGCACTCCGACTTTAGGGAGTGGCAAATCGACCGGGAAATGCTTCCCACGAACGATCTCGTTTTAGAGCAACGCTCGAATAACAACGAGAGCGATCGCAATTTTCTGTTGCAATGGGATTACACAACTCCATTTGGGGAGGATGGGAAGTTCGAATCCGGTTTCAAAATGACCAGCAGAAGGATCCGTAACAGGTACGTGGTGGAAGAAAGATCGTTGGATCGTTGGTTTGCTCTTGCGGACTTTTCTGACGAATTCGATTACCGCGAAGATGTTTATGCTGCTTATGGCCTATTAGCGAACAAGTTAGGGCAATGGTCTTATCAAATTGGTTTAAGGGGAGAATGGACTAAATTGAAAACTGAGCTGATCGAAACCGGAAGGGTCAATGACCGTAAACCGTATTTCAATTTTTTTCCGAGTTTTCATTTGGGTTATCAACTGAAAGAGGGGAGTTCGGTGCAGTTCAGTTTTAGCCGTAGGATCCAGCGCCCATGGTTTATGTTTCTGAATCCCTTTTTTTCCTTCCACGACGATCGAAACCTCGGGGCCGGCAATCCGGATCTAAAGCCTACCTACACCAATTCTTTTGAAGTCGGACATGTGATTCATTGGCAAAACACTTCCTTGAGTTCTGGTTTTTACTATCGCCGGACCGCCGATGTCATTAATTTTCTGACGCTGGTAGATGAAGCGGGGATCAGCTCTACTTTTCCGGATAATTTTGGCGCAGAGAATGCTTACGGTGCGGAGTTGACTTTTGTTCAACACTTTGGAAACCGGTGGGACCTTGATCTGGACCTCAACTTCTTTCGGGCCCGCATTGAGGGTGGAGCAGAAAGACCCGAGTACGGAAATGACTATTACTCCTGGACCGGCCGCTTGACGAACAAAATAAAATTGACTAAAAAGCACGTACTGCAGTTGAGACTCCACTATACGGCCCCGCAGAAAACTTTACAGGGATCCGCCAAATCCATTACCTACCTGGATCTAACCCTGCGCCGCAAAATTCTAAAAGACAAAGGTCAATTGACCATTGCCCTCCGGGATGTTTTCAATTCGCGGCGCTGGCGGGAAATCATCCAAACCCAGAATTTTAACAGTATTCTGGAAACGCAATATAGAAAGAGAACATGGATAGTGGGACTGAATTATCGTCTGGGGCACGATTAAGCGTCGCTATGAGTTGGTGGTGGTTGCTGTCTTTAATTGCTGCTCATCGCCGGAAGGATGTATTCTTCCAGGATTTTTTCCGGCTGTTGTAACAACCTCCGATTTCGAAAATTGCCCGAGGTGATTACGACGACCACTTCGATCTTGGGGATTACAAAGATATATTGACCACCGGCTCCTCTTGCTTCTATCGATTCAAATTCTTCATTATCAACGACATAAGTTTTATGCCACCATTGATAGCCGTATTCATTTTTGTCGGTGGTATCCCCCAGTCGGCCATATTTTTGGAAAGACTGCTGCACCCAATTTTTGCTAAGAATTTGCGCTCCAGTCCACTTCCCTCGATTCAAATACAATTGTCCAAATTTAAGCATGGCCCTGGATGTCAGATGCATGCCACCTCCGAAATACGGCGTCGTTTGATTTCCTTCGGTTTGTATGATGTAATTCGAAATGGCTAATGGCGATAATAACTTTCGGTCCATATAAACTTCCAAGGGTTCCGCCAGACTTTCGTCCAGGCACACGCCCAACAGGAATGGATTAGCTGATCCATAGAGGGTTCGCGTGCCTGGCGGATCGGCCATTTTGGCTTCCAAAACAGTTTTCAACCAAGTGTTCGTGCTTTGATAATTACCTTCCGATGCTTCGCCATTCACATCCAATCCCGAGCTCATAGTCAGTAAATCGCGGATGCTGATCACGGATTTTGAAGCATCTTTGGTGTATTCGTATGCTTTGGGAATGCAGTCGTAAAGCTTCTGTTCGGTGCCTCCAATGATACCATCTTCAATGGCAATACCGATCATGGCCGAGGCAATGCTCTTGGATGCCGAACGCATATCGTGTGGAAGGTGGGCATGGTGCCCGTCAAAGTAGGCCTCGAAAACCAATCTATTTTCTTTGGCAACAAGGACACTGTGTGTACCGGGTAGTTTATCCGCTTGGACGTCATCGATCAATTGATCCACGGGAGCTTGTTGGATGTCGACATCGCTGAGGTTTGCCGTCGTCCATCCATCGTCCAGGGAGGTGGGCGTATCGGTGGTTTGGCTTGGAGGCATCTCGGTGGTCCCGAATTCCCAGTCGGTTGCCGAGCGGGATAGGCTGGTGGTAGCGATGGTCATACCGGCCAGCGACATGTCTAATTGAATCTGTTCTTCTGAAAACTGTGCTTGAAACTTCATACCCGTTTTGAAATCACTGAAAAGCAAGGTCTTCTCCCGTTCGCTGTAACCGGTACACCAGGTGCCGCTAAAACGCTGATCTCCAAAATAGGGATAAGCAACGATGGTTCCGTCCTCATTGTTTTCGACGCTTAAAAAAATCGAACTGGAGTGTAGGGTATGGACCATCAACGGATCCCAAGTGCCCCTGAATTGCCGGTCATCAACCTTTTTCAGGCGAATATGGTACATCAATCCCCCCGACTTGACAAAGCCGGTCAACGCATCGTCGCCGGCCGATCGAAGCAGGAGGCGGATGTCCTGACCAATGCCAATTTGAATGTATTCATCGCTGCCGGAGGTCAACTTCTTGCTGATCGACCTTTCGCGATTGGCAATGGTCAACTGGTACGAATTGGCCTCCAGCCATTCGACAGTGATGTCAAAGTGGAAAATGTCATGATAAGGGAGTTGTCCTTCCCAATTCCCGTTGTAACGCTCCAAGCTCGTTTGGTTAAAACAAGCCGAGCAAGAGCCCAGAAGCAATACAAAAATGCAGTATCTGACCATGTTTTATTTTTAGTGATGAGGCAAAGGTACACGAACGGATACACCTAAGATTGTATGAAATTAACATGGAGCCACAGCAACAATAGCAACAATAGTAACCACAGTAACCACAGCAACCATAGTAACCACAGTAACAATAGCAACAATAGTAACCACAGCCTCAAACAAACATCCCAAGAAACACAAAGAAGAACAAAAAAGACATTCCCAAAAAGGACAAGACTAGAACGCCGATGGGTTTGAAGATGGAGCCATTCAAACTTCGTTTAAAAATCCAGGTAATGGCGATTGCATTTAAGATATAGGTAATTTCGAGGTAGAGGGTTGCCGCTGTTTCATTGCCCAAAGGTGCCAGCACTAAGCCAATGAACACACTCAGGAGTAGGGTAAAAGAGACCGCATAAGTGGAGACTACGAGGTGTTCCGCCAAATTATAGCCATTGCTTCGATAGAGCATCCGGCTAAAGAAGCCAATGCAGGGGATCATAGCAAAAAGGAAAAACTGATTCCTGGATTGGATCCAATTGACGGCCATATCCATTTGCTCGTATTCCCGAGTTTCCGGTGTGTCGTAGTTGTTCCATCCGTCTCTGAAACCGCTCAAAAAATTGTTCTCCAAAATTAGATTCAGGAAATCCGAAAATAGAAACTGAAATAATCCGTAAATGCTTAAAACGATCAAAGCATATTGAATGGGAGAACTGATTACTCTTCTAACACCATTGATGTAACCAATGGCGACCAGCTTAGGGTTCACCACCAGCCACTTGGAAGTCCTGAAAAAGGAAAAATCCAGATTGGTCAATCTGAGAAATAAATTCCTCAATAGTGTAGGTATGGTCAACCTTTCAAAGACTTGTTTTGCTCCACAGCTGGGACAGAATTTAGCAGCATCCGTAATGCTTTGGCCGCAGGTTTTACAATTTTCCATAAGCTTTTGAATCACTCACTTAAAAAACCGAGTGACGGCAAAATACAGATTAGTATTGGTCTCCAATTGCCCAAAGAAAGAAAACCTGTTTTTACCACTAAAGATGTTGGTACCCATTTCAAATTGTAGATCGTCGTCGGGTTTGTAGTAGAGACTGTACTTCAGGTAAACATCCCGGTCGGACGGAGAATAGAAATGGAAGCAGGAGAGCCGGAGGTTTTGCCCCAATGCCAGGTATTCCAATCGAAGGGAAAAAAGCGTTCGCCATTCTTTGCGGAGCGCTAGATGGCCAAAGTCGACTAGATAATTGTCGAAATCGTTGATGTATTCTACATAAAACTGTCCGCCAAGAGTGAAGTTCTTTGCCACTTCTTTTTCAAAACCAATGAGCCAGCGATCTTCTGAATTGCGAATGATAGCGCCGCGATCGGCTTTTTGTTCGCCGGAAAAGTAATGCCCGTATTCGGCATTGAAAATTCCCGAAAGCAGGGGTGTTCGCAGAGAGGCTCCCAGGACAGATAGCCGTGGAAAAAAGAATCTTGCCTCTCGGGTAAATCCCTCCGGGGTTTTCCAAAACCCCCGATAGCCGTAAACATCGTACTCTACACCCTTGACGATTTTGTGGAGGCGGAGGGCCCACTCACCGTCCCGGAGCCAGGACCTTCTCTTGATGGGATTGACGGTGGTGGAAGCCCCGGTTATACCGGAAGTGAATGGGTCGAAGTACTCGACTACGCTGCCGTTGATGAAACGGTCGGATGCGAACAGGGGCGTATAGACCAAATCGATCGTTAACCACTTGTTGAAGTGAGAAATTTTAAAGGAGTTGCTGGGGGCTTTTAGGTAATTGATTGGCCGGCCGGTCAGCAAAGCTTGCCAGTCTTTCGGAAAGAGGTCATTGATAAACAAAAGATCTCCCGTCCCCCAGGTTAAGATTTGCCGACCGGCTTTGATCGAAAAAGTCGTGCCTGGAGTCCACCCCACCGAACATTCCCGCAGATCTATGAGGCCCACTCCCGTTTCGATGTCTTCAAAGCCCAGTGGATGTAAAGGGCTGTATTTCAGGTCTGTAACCAGAATTCCTTGTAGCTGGTCATCGACATACCGCAAGTCGAATTGCCCCCGAAGCTCAGCCAGTGAATAGGAGTCGTTTTCTTGCGGAGTGATCAAGCGGGGGCCGAAGCGTCCATCCACGAATCCCTTTAACAACAGGGGAGAGGCGGTATCCGCTTCGTCATCGAATTCTGCAAATAGGTCTTCCAAGTCCTCTTCCGTTGACTGACCGTTAGCTGTAGTCGGGCTTCCCGCACCAGAGATGAGGCAAAGCAAGAATAGATATAGGCATCTCATGGGTCAATAGCTGATGTAGTTGCGGGGAGCATTTCTGAGAAAGCGCTCCGTAAAGATGTGCTCATCGATGTGGAGGTCGTATTCAATCTCGCTGTACCGATTAAAAGTCTCGGTTCCGGTGTCCAGGTCTTTCATGCTCGAAATGAGTACGGTGGGGTGGCCCTGGATCCATTCCCATTTTTTGTTTTCGTACAGTCGGTACAGTTCGTCGCGATCGTTGTAGTATTCGATTTTGATGGGGATGAAGCTTTCTTTGTCCACATAGGCAATGTATCTGGTAAATTTTACGCCGGTTTTATCCAACGGGATGTTTTCAATGACGTATTCGGAATTGGTGTCCGGTAGTCGTCGGTGTCGATCGGCGGTCAACCCCCTTCCAGAAACATCTTCATACAGAAAGGTAGATCCTACGAAGCTTGTCCTTTTGTCACCGCCCGCAATGCGTTTTACCAGATCCAAGGCCGGCAAATACAACCAGCGATCATCTTCTTTGTCCAAATGTTTCCAAACCAGGAAGGCGGTTCCCGCCATGTCGGTGGGCCGATTAAAGTATACATAGTATTGTTGTGCTCCGTCTCTTTCGTTTTCACTATTCTTCCGTAGGATCACAAAGCTTCTTTTCCGACTGCGGCCCAGTTTGTCCCGGATCAACATCTGTACTTTGGCGCGTCCGTCTTTTCCGCTGTAGTAGGCTACATGATTGGCTTTTTGGACGATTTCGTCGGTAGTTAGCTGTCCATATCCGGAGGTGGCAAAGCTGATCAGCAGGATTGGAATTAATTTTACGATTATTTTCATTTTGGTATGTTTTTGTCTAAATGTTTGGTGGAACAATCTGTTTTCCAATACTTTGATCAGGGCAGGCAATAGCAAGATCGATACCATACCGGCCAGAATCAAGATAGAAGCAATGAAAAGGCCCACGGTCTGGTAGGGGACCAATGGCGAATACAGCAAGGGGATAAAACCAAGCCCGATGACTACTACATTTCTCATAATGGCCTTGGCCGGCTTTCGGAAAACGACTTTCGAAGCAGTGCCCCAATCGGAGGCCTCCTTTCGGATCGAGCGCGACCGGGCGAGGAAGTGAATGGCATAATCAATGGCCAGTCCCAACGATAAAGAGGACAACACGGCGATCGGCATATCGTATTCTTTACCAATGAAACCGATGACTCCGTAAATGATCAAAATGGTCAAGGTCAGCGGCAACATGGACAATAAACCCCACCAGACGGAACGAAAGAGAAAAATCATGATCAGTAGTACGATTCCAAAGGAGCTCAGGAAAGCTTTCAACATTCCCGTTACCATCTTATTCTGCCAAACCAAATTGATGTAGGTTAGACCAAACCATTGTCCACTCATTTGATGGGGCGGTGGATTCAACTCCATGAACTGATGGGCAGCATCTTTGACCTGTTTCATATCCGCATTGTTGCCGGATTTTAATAAGACCCAGATGGTGGCTTCACTGTAATCCGGCGTCACGAAATGCCAAAGATCCTCGGGGCGATGTCCTCCCTGAAAAGTGACGTAATGCTGGGCTACGGCCTCCTGGCTCGCTGGTACTACGTAGTGCTGGGCTTCACCGCTGTGCAATTCCCGGTTCACGATCTTCTGCAGATCAACGACAGATAGGGTCTTGCCAACAACTGCTAATTCTTCCAGGGCATTTTGTAATGCTTCCATGTATTGGAGTACTTCCGGAGATTTGAAAAGGGCTGCTTCTTGTTTGATTGTGGCGAGGTATTGCAATACTTCATCGTAGATGGGCAGATCTTCGGTGAAAAGTAGGTCCTCCAGCCGTCGCTCCAGGGCATTGATCCAGTCCATGCCCGTCAATTGGGCCTCGTTCTTCCATAAATTGGCGTCTAGTTTTGGAAAACGCTCCCGGATGTTTTGTTGGATCTGTGCTTTGTCCCAACTGGGGTTCGGAGCGCGTAGACTTAGGTAGGTGTCGTAAGTGCCTGCCAGGTGCTTATTCATTTCTGTATCGGCCAATCGAATGGGGTGATCGGTTTGGAACCAACGCGTGGGATTGTCATTGATGTAGATCTTGGTAATACCCCAAACCGAAAGTAGCACCAGAACCCCAAAACCTATGATGACTTTACCCGCGTGTCGGTACGACAGGTTTCGGCAAAGGCTCAGGAAGCGATCCAGCACCGGCAAGCCCCGATTTTCGGAAGGTTTTCTTCCGAAACCCTCCAGTGTTTTTGCGGGCAAAAGCATGATGTAAGCGGGTATAAATAGAATCGTCCATAACCAGGCCATCAGGACGCCGATCGCTACGAAGCTGCCGAATACCCGCACCGGAGGTATGGGCGTTAGAACGAGAGAAGCAAAGCCGACTGCCGTTGTCACGGAAGTAAATAACATAGGCGTGAACAGATGGTCCATGACGGATATCAAGGCTTCCTTCCGATTGTTTTTCCATTGATAAACATCAAAAAAATCCGACAGAATGTGGACGGCATCCAATACGGCGATCGGCATGATGAAAATAGGGATCATGGAGCTCATAATGTGGATCGTATGTCCCGTCACCACCAGTAGCCCCATGGAAATGATGACGGAAACCAGGGCGACCAAGAGGGGAGAGACGATCAAGACTGTTTTTTTGAAGAATGCCAGCATTAAGAGGAAGATCAAAAGCATAGCCGCGGGTGCCGCAATCACCATCTGTTTAAACATTTCGATGCCGAAAACATCTTCTGCGACCGGTAACCCGGCAATGTGGAAGCGGTCGCCATTTCCTTCCATGCGCTTAATTTCCTCTTGTAGTTCTGAGTAGATCCGCGAACTGGCGTCTTTGTTGGTGATGGGTAAGGTCATGGCCACTGCCTGCCCATCTTCCGAAAAGAGTATTCCTTGCACGTAGGAGAGCTGATTTACCTTTTCCCTCAGTGCTTCTATCTCCTCTGCTGTTTCCGGCACTTTGGGCATGAGCCAATCCAGGGTGACCGTGCCCGGGGCTCTTTGGGCAATGTGGTCGATCGTAGATGGCGCCATGATCTCAGAGGCAATCGTTCCTTCTCTTGTTCCCTCGGCATTTTCCCAGGATAAGGTTTTGCTGAATTCGGCCAGGGAATGGATCTTGGCCAGGGTCTCCCGGTTGAAGACGCCCGCCTTGTGTTCCGAATTGATGATGCCGACGCCGACCAGGTCGTGTAAGTCCATCTTCTGCTTCATCTCATTGTGAAAAATTCGGGCGGATTCGCTGTCCGGTAACATGTTTTCCGGGTCCGTATCTACTTTCAGCAGGGGTAAGAAGTGCCTGGTTTCCGGAATCAAGACCGGTAACAGGGCAGCCAATAGAACAATTGAGGAAATGCCGATCATCCAACGGACGATCAACTTCGGTTGATGGACGGACAGATCAATCATCCATCTTTTAAAGTCTTCTGCAAAATGATGCATTGCTAATACAGTTTAAAAAACTGACCCGACTGTGTACTGCTCATGATTGGGTAGTACCGAGGGGCTTGTTTTCACGATTAATTGGGTTTCTTTTCCGGTGCAAAGGTGTGGGGAAAACGGGAATAGACCTTGTGAAAATCGGGCATAAGCTTTCGATTTTGAATGGGAGAGAGGAGCGACCCCGGCCGGTCTTTCAATTTTGGCGCAAATGCTTGTAATTTTGGCGCAAAACGCTTGTAAGACCCCGCTCCGAGCAATTGGCCCCGGGTGCTACGCGTTGGTATTTTTCCGGTAACCACCTTTTCTCATCCTTTAAACCTAAACTCCGTGAATAAACCCGCTTGGCAATTTGAACACAGTGTGGAATGCAATGCAAATAAGGACTTCGTCTGGTCGTTTTGGACCGATGTATCCAATTGGGAACGCATCGAAGGAAAAGCAGTAGAATGGATTCGACTCGACGGTCCCTTTGCAACAGGTAGCAATGGGGCCACCAAAATGCCAGGACAAGAGCCCCACCATTGGAAAATTGCACAACTGATACCTGGATCTTTAGGGGTTATTGAAATGACATTGGAGGGTGCGACCTTCCACAATCGGATGAGAGTGGAAGCGCTTGGTGCAGAGCGTACACTGATTACCCAAACCATGAGTTTGACGGGTCCCAAAGCCGGTGACTTTGCTCCGGGTATGCAAATGTTTGAAACCACTGCCCCCCAGGGCCTGGCCAAAATGGCGCGTGCCATGGAAATGGCCTTTAACGATCGCGAACCGGATACTATTTGATCCTGAGACTGATTAAAGAGTCGACCTTTTGCTGTTGGGACAACGTCGCATCATATTTGTTGTAAACTTCTTCCTCGAAATTTTCCAGCATTAAAATCCGGTTTCGAAATTGCAGCGATTTCAGAAGTTCGTAAGAACGAATGTTCAGATTTTCAAAGTCGATGTCATTTTCGAGATAGGCATAGAAATTTTCTAGTTTGTACGTCATCGCCATTTCGGAGACGTCGGTTAAGTCTATCTGACTGGCGTCAAGAATAACCAATTCTTTGGTGAGCAAAGAGTTGGTATTTACATTTGAATTAATGTAGTTCTTGAGATTGTTATTGGAGAAGGAATAGGTAGTGGCCCGAAGCAGGTCGGCAAGGTATCTTTTCAACGTTTCAGATTCTTTCTCGATGTCTTTTTCCTTCAAAAATTTGTGAAATTGATACAAAACGACATCCAAGGTGTCTCGATAACTTTGATCGTCCAATAGCTCATTAATGTTGACCGTGTTTTCTTCATAAAGTTGTTGGAGCAACTGTTCGTTGGCAAGATCGTTCTTCCGATCTTCATTCCAATTATTGATGCTCAATGCTATCAGAATGCCGATGACAACCAGCACAATTTCTCCGGACGCGTATAGCAAGTAACTACTTAGCTCATTTTCGAATAATAGGTTTTGCCGGACTTTTCGCAAAAGTTTGATCATTGGTTTGCATTTGTTTGGACGAAGATGAATACGAAACCACTTTAACTTTGAAAATATTCAAAAAAAACCAATTGTCCGAATGCTGGTTTTGCTGTGGTTGCTGTGATGCTGCGATGACCTTAGCGGCCCTCTCGATGTTATGATGCATCTCAGTAACCACAAGTACATTATCCTACTAATTCCCGAACCGCCCTCAACGCCGACCGAGCAGCAGTGTGCACACTTCCCCAATCATCTCCCGTCGTATAGGCTTCTCCGGCAAAGAAAAGTTTGTTTCCTACCGATTGCCCCAGGGTTCTGACTCTTCTCCAGTCTTCGTGGTCAAACAAATAAGCGCCGTTGATGTAGGGTTCGGCATTCCAGTTTTGGAAGGTGTGCTTCACGTAATGTGTCGATGCCTGGTTATCGAAAATCAAATCTAATTCATTCAGCATATAATCGATCAGGTCCGATCCAGTCCGTTGTAGGTAGGGCGCCGATTCCACCCCGACGGTGAACAATCCCAGGATTTTCCGATCGCTGTTTTGCCCGTAAGCAGCATCGTAATACAGCTTCTGACCGGCGGTTTCGGGTGTTGTTTCAAAAGCGACAAAGGTAGGATAGAACTTTTCCGAGAACTCAATGAAGGCCTTGTATCCATCCCATACTGTGGCTCGGTCAATGGCATCTTGTTTGTCGTCGGGCAGGGCGGGAGAAAAGGCAATTGATTTTTTTTGCAGCATTTTCAGCGGAACGGTGATGATGACGGCATCGGCCTGCAAGGTCTCGGTCGCCGTAACGACCTGAACCCGTTCGCCCGAATAATCAACTGATTCGACTACCTGGCCATAGTTAATTTTTGATCGCACGGAAGGTACGATGTATTGTTCGAAGAAATCGAACCAGGTGGCATTGATGAACTTTTGGTCGATGGTGAAGCCCACTTGCCGCGGGCTGATGCGTGTCCCTTGAAATAGGCCGTAATCGTTGTCGTTGTCGTAGGGTGTCGTGGCGACATCGATTTGAACGGAATCGTCGTTCACGATTTCCCTGAATACATCCCGCTCTACGTGCAGCCACTCCGCACCAAGAGGAATGGGGAAGTCGGCAAAATCGGCCGTCCTTTTCATTCTTCCGCCGTAGACAGAGGACGCTTCCAGGATTTCAAACTCAACACCCTTTTGGGCCAATAAATAACCCGCCGTCAATCCTGCTGCACCAGCACCAATAATGATTACCTTTTCGTCGGAACTGATGGCCGGTTCTTGCTTTTCGCATCCGCTGAAGGAAGCTTGAAGCGGTAAACCGATTCCCAGCATTCCACACATTTTAATGAATTCTTTTCTGGTCATTCGAATATCTTTTTAAATGAATAAATCTGTTTGGACTATGGCTACTATGGCTACTATGGCTACTATGGCTACTATGGCTACTATAACTACTATGGTTACTATGGTTTTGTAATGAGACAGTAGAAGAGCCTCCGAGACAAAGATGTTCGCTTAAGAGAATTTCGAAGTACGTGCAAATTAAAATTGTGGAATATCGGACGTATTTAAAGCTTCCGGACCTGGCCTTTCGATCCCAACCTGATCACAAGCCTATTAGCTTCGCATATGCAACCGTTTAAAGGTAGACGGTGTTTGTCCCGTCAATTTCTTAAAGACGGAGTTGAAGGTAGATTTGGATTTGAATCCGCTTTCCAAAGCAATGCCCATGATGGTATAATTGCGGTAGTCGTTGTCGAGCAATTTTGTCTTCACGGCCTCTACGCGGTAGGAATTTACAAACTCGAAGAAGTTTTTTTGCTCTTTTTCATTGATGATCTGTGACAGATAGCCACTACTGATTTGCAATCGCTCGGAGAGATTGTCCAAGGTCAGGTCGATGTCTTCATAAGCTTTTTCATCTTGCATTAATTGCTTTAAACTGGCATGGTAGATGTTGGTCTTGGCCGAAAGTTTATTGCCGACCGGTTCTTTGTTAGTTACTTCCTCTGCAAAGGGAACGATCTGAAACCAATCGTATTGAAGAATAATGAAGTAGCCAACACAAAACAAAAGCATGACGATTCCCAGTGCAACGAAGGCAAATGCGTATTCGTAGGCAACATAATGGCCCCAGAGGTACAGCATAAAACTAATGAACCACACCGTGGCGATGCCCAGTGCCAGCAGTAAGAAGCTTCTGAGCCACTTCACGCTCTTACCGCTCGTCGTCGAATAGTTGTCGTAAAGAAACTTTTGGTAGCGATTTACCTTTTGCAAAGCTACCGGCAAGAGGATGAAGCAAGTGGCAATGCCAATGGTTTCCCCCATGGCGACTATGTATTCATTGGCCACTTCAATGGCATTTTCGTCCTGCAGCAGCAGATCAGCCGGAAGGTACAGCAACTCCACTAAGACCTCGATGCCAATGGCGAAAAAACCCAGCCTCTCGAACTTGGACAGTCGATGTTGGGGCTGAAGCAGGAAGATCACAAAATAAAAGACGCCAACCGGAATCGCGGTTCTGATGTAGTGGGGGAAGTATTGAATCAGGAGCGGGATGTCGTCTTCCAGGTCGAGAATGGCGGCAAATTCGTAACTAAGTATCACACACATCCCCAGTAAACTCAGGGCCAAATACCGATTGGATTTTGAATTCAATTTTGGACTCCAGAAGAAAATGGCGGCCAGTAGTAGGCCGTGAAGGCTGGCCATCAAAGTGACGGCCGCAAAAAATCCATCCGCTAAACATGCTTGGCATTCCATCGTTGATCACAAAGCCCGAAAAAGGACTGTCCTCTTTTGTTTGGTCGTGAATGTACTTCAATATTTGAAAAAAGAAAAGGCTTCACCTTCAAACTAAGACTCATAAAGTAATGTTGTTTCGTTTGCCGACCGACCGAATGTATTTCGCACCGGCATTGTACTGTTCTGCCGTCTTTAAATGTTCCATCATTAAAGGTATGTCTTTCAGTTTGGTCAATTCCGTCAGATAGGTGTCGTAATCCAATCTTCCCAATCCCGGCTGACATTCGTCTAATTGCGGGATTAAATTGTCTTCTCGAAGTTGGATGTCCTTCGCGTGGCAGCTGCGAATTTTGGGCCCCAGTTTTTTAATGCACTCCCGAATGAAAGCACCGTTTCTAAAAAAGAGTTGCGGACTGGACACCATGTTGACCGGGTCAAAATGAACGCCAAACCGCGATCGGCCGATCGCTGTAATCAGTTGCAGGTAGTTGTCGGGAGAGTCGGGGTAAGCCCAGGGCATGGGCTCAAGGGCAAAATAGGTCCGGGTGGGGTTGACGGCGTCAATGATCTTTCTCGTCGTTTCAACGAGGAGATCAAATGTATGCTTCGTTAAATTATCCTCGTGTGGCCCGGCCCAGTATTTCGGATTTCGTGAGCCACTGACGTTGACACAACAGTTGGCGCCAATCTGCTCGGCTAGTTCCAACGATTTGATGCATTTTTCGATGGAGGCGGCCCGTTCTTTTTCATCCCCACTGATCATATTGCTCCAGGCCCCGATTTCCGCAATCACGATGTCGTTGTCAGCCGCTGCTTTGCGATAGGCCGCAATGGTCGTGTCGTCAGCTCCAACTTTCAGCGGACAATAAGCAGCCCGATAACTCAATCGCTTCAGGGCCGCCACCCACTCACCGGGATCATCGTATTCGTCGAACAGAGGACCTCCCAGCCGGATGTACGATTGCGAGCCGTTTTTAGCAATGCCCAGCATCGGATTGAAGGCCGCCGCACCAACACTCATACCGGCCAGATAGTTGAATTTTCGTCGTTTCATGCCTATAAGATCCGTTTTGTAGTTGAAAACAGCAAGGGATGGCTTGAACATCTGGCAAATCTTAAGATTTGCCAGTTCTTAAGAACTAACGAGATGGTTGAAAATCAGGTAGCTATAGTGGTTACGCAAAATAGGGAGACCGTCAAGTAAAGTACCTGACGGCCGTTAAATATCAGAAAGCAAGAATCATTAGGTTATAACTCGTTCTTAACTGGCTCCAATTTTGTGTAGATGCCAACTAAGGTGTTTTTCGCTTTATTCAATCCATCTGCGGTCACATTCCAGAAATTGCCGTTTGCGCCGAAATCCATTTCCATAATTTCTTCAATTTGTGCCAGTTCTATTTTGCGGTTAGGATTGTATCTCAGTGCATTGGTGAAGGCCCAGGCTTCTGAAAGAAAGTGGAAAGCTTCTCCTGTTTGTCCGGAATTGAGCGCGGAAAGGGTCGAGTTGACGTAATGAACAGCCGTAGCGGCAGCCACTAACTCGAGGTATTCGTAAAGAATGACTCTTTGTTCGTCCTTGGTGGTAAGGTCATTGTTGACAATGGCAGCCCGTCCTGCTTTGTAGGCATCCATGATGATTTTATTGGTGCCCAGTTGGCCGTCTTTGACATTGTCGACCACATTGGAATAATGGCTCCAAAAACGATCTTCGCTGGCTCTTTCGGAAGGCCACGGAGAGGTGAAATCCAGTGGTGGATCCCAGTAGCCAAAGGCTTCGTCCCAGTGATGTTCCATATCGGTGTAATTCTTGCCTTCCCGTAGAGCGGTATTTTCGACATCGTCACCGGTGCGGGCGTCGGTCAGATATACGTTAAAAATCTGGTTGTAAAAGACGGCACCCATGAGTCCTTTTTCGAT
>JANQRV010000472.1 GCA_028284395.1 Saprospiraceae bacterium | reverse complement strand
ACCACTTATCGCGTCCTTTCATCACGGCAGTCGCGTATACGCCATTGACTTTGATGGATGCCACGTCATCTCGGGCGGTATCGACGGCAAATTAATTGAGTGGGATATCGAAAACAAACGGGAAACGGTGCTCTGGGAGCATCCAACCGGACGCCCAATACTCTACGCTGCTTACAGCCCCGACGGTACCGAGATAATGGTTTCGGTCCATAAGGAGAACCGCCTGGTAAAGTTACCGGTCGGTCCGGAATCCAATCGACAAGTGGACCAACAGAACATACAAAGTTTTGCAGGACATCAGGATTACATCCTGACGGTGGCATTTGCAGAAGATGGAAAAACCGTCCTTTCGGCTTCCGAAGACGCTACGCTTCGAGGCTGGGACCGGGAAAGCGGCCATTGCTTATGGTCCATTCAAAATGTCGTGTTGAATGTAGGAGGTCTGGACTTCAGGGAAGTGCGATGGACCGAGCCATTGACCGACCTGGAATGGAATCTACTTGAATTATATGGGGCAAAATTGTAAATTACTGGTTTGTGCCGTAGAGCGATATGCCTTAAAACCTAAACCTAAACCTAAACCTAAAACCTAATACTATGAAAACTTCTATGAGTAGGGGATTTTCCCTATGGACCATTCTTCCATTCCCTGGGCTCAATTTGTCGATGGTGTTGCGCCGCAAAACGGATTCTGACCAATCCCTTCCCGGTGAAATCGACCGGCAAAGAATTGGTACTTCGGCCTTCGGGGATGATTTTGAAAGCCTCGATGAAAACCTGCGAAACGTCGATGATGATTTCGATGGCATCATTGATCGCTTCCCGTCTGCCGGTCCACTAAATCCAAATGAAATGGATCCCGGTCTCCCGGAAGACGTGCAGCCGCGTTCCTGGACCTATTATCGGGATGATCAGCAAGAGTCGTAAAGATCATAGCCATCCAACTCTAGGGTTGAATGGCTCTTTAATATTAAGTATTCACGATAAAAAAGAAGAATTATGCCAGTGCCAACGCAAAACGGATTCGATAAAGAGAAAGAACAACCCGCGACAGATCCGACTAAGAATACAACGGAAGAAAATGAAGGGATTGAAGAAGAAGACGACCAGTCGCTTTCAAACCCTCCAATTCCACCTCGCAGTGGAAGGGCTTTTCGGGACGATTTCGAGGAAGATTAATGGCCTATTAACTGGCGGCATAAGCCAATCCTCCTAGATGGCAATGGACTTCCCATTCCGTGTATTGCAATAGCCGGGTAATTTCGATGGAGACTCCTAAACCGGAGTTTTGAATGTTTTCCCTTGGGAATACCTGCGCTTCCCAATCGATATTGATGGCTTTGGAGGTGATGTCATTCTCGAGTAGGATGTCACCCAGCGCCCCTTCCATCGCAGTTAGATCAGGTGCAGCCGATACCAAGGCGATGCCTGCTGCAGTTAAAATGCTGGTCTCACCAAAATGAGCACCCAACTGACATTGAATGCCATGTTTGCGGGCAACTTCGATGATGCGTATGGTGTTTAAGAGTCCACCGTTTTTCGAGATCTTTAGATTGAAGTGGTTGCACAAACCATTTTCGGCAAGAAACTTGGCTTGAGCATAGGTACAAAGTGATTCATCGACCATTATTCCCACCTGATCTCCGAACCTGGCGGTTAACTTACCAAAGTCCCCGTATCGGTTTGCCGGAAATACTTGTTCGAACGCTGAGACTCCTAATTCGATCAATGTAGGCATTTGGTGCAGCGCTATGGGCAGATCCCAACTACAGTTGGCATCCAGACGGATTTTCATATCCGGTCCGTAGATGTCGCGAATGTCATGCACACGTGCGATGTTCTCCAATAGGTTGTCGGTTGCTTTGAACTTGATTTCCGGAAACCGAAAACGGGTCAAAATGGGTTTTAGGTGTTGCATCTTTCCAAGTGGAATAACACCTGCGTAGGCGATTTTTGCCGGCAGGTCTCCACCGAGTAGTGCTGCAACGGTGTTGTTGTTTTCTTTACAAAAGGCATCCAAAATGGCTAGCTCCAATGCGCACATGGTAGCCTGGCCGGTATGTCTGGGCAATCGGTTACAGAATAGATCGCGGATATGGTTTAGGTCGTTAATTTCGACGTTGAGAAAGAGGTCTTGCAGTGCCTGGATTTCATAGACGACCGTATGAATGTCTTCGTTCGTTACGTATCTTCGAGGGCAGCATTCACCAAAACCTTTGTGGCCGTTTTCCGTTTCCAGCTCCAATACAACGGAGCTGGAAAAACGAGTGCTGTTGTTGGACTGCGAGAATTTTACCTTTAACGGTATGCGAATGTGTCTGGCAATGATCCTTTTAATTCTCATGATCTCAGGGTTTGATTACCTCGCTGGGTTGTCGATAGATTACCGGCTGCTCTCGGTTCGCAAATGTTTTTCTGCGCTGCGCTATTCTTTGCAGGTACCGCCGTAGTAACAAAAGGATGTTTCGTCCATTGATCGGTGCTATCGTCAATAAGCCATGGCCGATTTTATAATTTGGATTTGCTGTAATATAAAAATTGATATCCGAATCTTGACGGTATTTGGCAGTGATTCTGATGGATGGGTCATTGATCAGCATCTGCTTTTTAGTTACCGTACCGGTTTGATGATTGTAAGTCTTTCGGTAGTACGTTCTGCCAATGTAGTGTAATAGTCTTCTGGTAACCCTGGGAGTCTGACGTTTATAGCTGGGGTAGCATTCATCCAGCGTTTTCGCAAAAACCAGGTAGGCTTTGTAAGTCAGAGAATCCGCCCAAAAGTAGGCCTTCGAAAAAATCAATTCCCGCCAATACTTCATGCATAATTTAGCTCCAACGATGGGAATGATCGATTTTCCCCGGTAGTTTTCGTGGATGACCACCTGTCCAAAGTAAATGAGCAAACGGCTTCTTCGGGCGATTTTGACTTTGTTGATCCGAAGTCCGGCAAAGCCAATGATCCGCCCGTGCAACTTAAAGAGTGCATAGTAGTTGTTGGAAGCAATGCGGGCCATGAAATCTGCCTTGTGATAGTTGTAGTAGTTTCTGTAAATGGCCCACATTTCCTCCTTTATTTCCGGGGAAAACTCGTTCGAGTTAATCGATACTTCAATGTGATCATTTCTTTTCATTAGTTCGTGTTTTAGGTGTAACTACTTTGCAATCAGCGGTTTTGCTGATCCAAAACTAACCTAGAACACGCTGAAATGAAAAGGTGCTCGGGTAAGTGGACCGTTTTTCGTGGTAGTGTGCAGAATAGATGCAGTAGCCGGTTCTGACTACTCTTGATTTAGGCAAACATTCCCACAACCAAAATGGTCACAATGATCAGAATGACGGAAAGAATCCGGTAATTTTGATACCAGGGTAGTCCCTTCAGTTCTACCGTTTCGTCCTTTAACATTTGGCGGGACCAGGTATAATCCCGTACCTGTTCGGCCGGTGGAGGAGCGGTAGCCAAACTGGCGCCAACATTTACAATAATACACAGTACGAAAAGTAAGAATGTGCGGTCCAGGAAGTGCATGTCATCGATGAACGGAAGCAGACCATACTGCCCCGAAATGAGTGCGAAAATAGCAAACACCAATCCGAAGAGAAGACTTACGATAGAGCCGGAACTATTGGCTCTTTTCCAAAAAAGCCCTAAAATAAAGGTAGCCGCAACGGGTGGTGCTATGTATCCCAACACAACCTGAAGGTATTCCCATAGAGAAGCAGCTCTTTCAATTTGAGGTGCCCATGCCGAAGCCAATACAACGAGTACCAATGTGGCGATCTGCCCCACTCTTACCAATTGTTTGCTGGTAAGATCCGGCCGCAACTTCGTCACAAAATCCATGGTAATCAAGGTGGAAGCAGAGTTAAAGGTTGCGGATACACTGGACATCATAGCTGCTAATAAACCGGCCAAAACCAATCCCAACACACCGGGAGGGAGCAACTGGAAAAGCAATACCGGATAGGTAGCATTGGGACAATCTTTCAGATTGGTACAAATCCCCCCACCAGGGAGTGCGTAGTTGATCGCCGTCAAGTCCAGGTCGGAAAACATCAAAATAGCGCAAGTACCCGGAAGTACCATAATGAAAACTACCGGTAATTTGAGAAAACCGGCGAAAAGTGCTCCCCAGCGCCCATGATTCAAGTCTTTTGCCCCTAGGACCCGCTGTACCATAAACTGATTGTTGGCCCAAAAGTAAAAACCCAGTATTGGTGCTCCCAGCAATAGACCGCGCCACGACATGAATTCATCGTCGAGCGGTCGGAACATGCTCAAGACTTCCCGTGCGTTTTCAAGTTTGGGGTTCATCAACTGTTTATTGGCGGCCATCTCATTCAGTCCGGCAATCATGCCTCCCCAGCCTCCAACTTGGGAAAAGGCGTAATAGGTCAATAAGATCGAGCCAAAGATGAGCAGGATGGCTTGGATGACTTCGGTCTGAATCACGGAATTCAGACCTCCGGGGATGGTATAGGCTGCTGCCGCAAATGCCAAAATGACGATGATCACCCAACTTTCCAGATCCGGGAACATCAATTTCAAGACGATATTGCCGACGTAGAGACCGGCTGCAGTATCTATCAGAACATTGCCCACAATGGTAATGAAGGAGAAGTAGTACCGGGATCTGCTATCGTAGCGCCGTTCCAAAAATTCCGGCATGGTATAAACTTTCGAACGCAGATAGAACGGCAGAAAAAAGATGGCAAAAAATACGAGAATGACCGAGGCTAACCACTCGTAGTTATAGACGTGGGTATTGGTTTTGAAGGCATCTCCCGCCAGACCGACAAGAGTCGAACTGGAGATATTTGCGGCAAAAAGCGAAATTCCGACAATCGGCCAAATCATATTTCGACCCGCCAAAAAGTATTCTTCCGAACTGTTGCGCTTGGCGTGGTATAAACCGTAGCCAATGATGAAAAGCGCATAAAGCAGCATGATGCTGATATCAAGAGTACTCAGTTTGAAAGCTTCCATACTTGTTTGGATTAAGTCGATTCGTTTTGTTTACCTTAAATGTACAAATATTTTGGTTAGACAATAAAGGATCTGGAGATGGTGAGAATGTCGCGGCCCTTCCCTTTACCTTTTGTTTTGAAAACAGGATATCTGGTTTTCGCCGCTCAATCAATAAATTTGAAAATTCAACTGATCTAATAGACATTGCATGATGAAATTGATACGCCCTTTGATCTATGTATTCTTTGCCATATTGCTGGGTTGTAGTAAGGATGATCCGGCCGATATTGGCAGGAGTACCTTCGATCCTTCCGCCTGGTTGGTGCCCAAAGATGAGGTCATCGATGCCGGCCTGGGTAAAGATGGGATTCCCGCTTTGGATAATCCGCAGTTTAGCACTCCCCAGGAGATTGGAGGTTTTTTCGATGATCAACTGGTGCTCGGCATCGAACACAATGGCGCACTAAAAGCTTATCCGATGCCCATTCTGGATTGGCACGAAATCGTCAACGATGAGATCAATGGATTGTATTTGGCCGTTACTTATTGTCCATTGACCGGGACTGCCGTCGGTTGGGAACGAAAGATCGGAGAGGTGGTGACGACTTTCGGCGTGTCCGGCTTACTGTACAACAACAATCTTATGCCTTATGATCGACGAACCAATAGCACTTGGTCGCAGCAGCGCTTGGAATGTGTCAATGGCTCGATGGTTGGTCGCAAACCCAAAACATACAATCTGATCGAAACTACCTTTGCAACCTGGAAAAAGGCATTCCCAGATTTTCAAGTGATGAATGCCAACACTGGTTTCGATCGTCGCTATTCACTCTATCCCTATGGAGACTACCGGGAAAATCACGAATTGCTCTTCTTTCCTCTTTCCCAATCCGATGGTCGCCTTCCGGCAAAGGAGAGGGTGCTGGGTGTCATTGGAAAAGAAGTTGTCAAAGCTTTTCGGTTTAACGATGCATCAGAAGGTACAAAAGTGATGCACGATGAGATGGATGGCAACCCCATCGTGGTGGTCGTTTCCGGCAAGGATAATTACAACACGGTTTTCTACAATCCGGAACAACGGCAATTCAAACCTGAACAAAATGGTCTGCCCGTAGTTATGAAAGATGAGCGTGGCAACAGTTATGATCTGGCCGGTCGTATCATCGCTGGACCAGACACCGGTACAAAATTAGATGCTCCGACCGCCTTCATCGGCTACTGGTTCTCCTGGACTGCCTTTTACCCGGCTGTGCAACTCTATGGAGAGTGAACACTGCAGAGACCCTGGCAACAACCAGCATCTAAAGCAACCACAGCAACCACAGCAACCACAGTAGCAACAGCAACAACAGCAAAACCGGTCAAAATGCTAAAAGCCAACAGACCGATTACTGACATAACAAAAATCAACCCTGTGAAAAGAATACTTTACCTCTTCATTGTCTGCGTCCTCATCGCTACCTCTGTGCACGGACAGCGCAGAAAGAAAAGGCCGCAAGTATTTGCGGGCGGCCTCGTCCTGGGAGGAAGTCTTTCCCAAATAGACGGAGATTACTTCACAGGTTTCGATAAGGCCGGCTTATATGCCGGACTACGCGGCATCATTAATTTTACCCACGACCTGAGCTTTAATATGGAGTTGCTGTACAGTCAAAAGGGTAGTAAAATTCCTCATGGCACGGTGATTACGGGAAATAATACAGAGAATGATCGCCTGATATCGCTCAATTACATGGAGGTACCCCTACTGCTAAAACTGGATCTATCGCCTGCCACCACTAGTCCCTTCATAGAGTTTGGCGGCTCATTTTCCCGGCTATTAAACGTCAACATCGAGGAAAAACCAGCTTTTCAAATTAATGGAACGGTGTATCGGGACATAGAGCAAGAATTTCGACGTTTTGATTTCAATGCAGTATTGGGCGCCGGCTACCACCTGGACGAACGACTGGAACTGGCTTTTCGCTATAATTTTGCAGTTTCCAGATTCTATATTAATGAGGATTTTGAACGGCAAGACCCTTTTTCATTCCTGGTGGATGAAGTCGAGTTTTTGCGCAATTATTACATGTCGCTGGCATTGTCTTTTAAAATTTTGTAAGGTATTTGTTAAAGGAGAATTTTGCTCTTCAATGGACTGGGAGAAGCGAACAAATTTGGCTAGCTTTAGCCAACGTAATCGAGTCATCGCCAGCACAGCTTTAAAAGGCGAACTGCGACAAAAGAACTAGAAATGAAACTACCCGGCGTCTCAATAACCATTCTGTTGTTATTTTGTAGTCTCTGTGCGTCTGCACAGGAAGAAGAAGTCATCAAATTCGGTCGTTTTTTTGCTAAGAAGGCAGGAGGAAATGCCGTACTGAAGGGGCAAATCACCAATCCTTCCACCGGTGATGTCATGGCCGGAGCGGAAGTATTCATCGAAGAGATCGATGTTGGCACGACCTCCAACGAAAATGGAAACTACGCCTTGATTATTCCCATTGGTGAATATACCGTTCAAGTGAGATTCATCGGCCACGAACCCGCTTCGCAAAAGATCGAGATTTACGATGACGGCGTATTGGATTTCGGATTGAACGCACAGTCCTACAGCCTCCGGGAAGTGGTGGTGGAAGCGACCATTGACGACAAAAATGTTCGAACGGCCAGTGCTGGTATTGCGGAGCTAAAAGTAAAAGAAATTCGGGCGTTGCCTACCTTTCTTGGAGAAGTGGATGTGGTGAAGAGTCTCCTGCTCTTACCTGGTGTCAGTACCATTGGTGAAGGAGCAGCGGGATTTAACGTCAGAGGGGGGCGCATCGATCAGAATTTAGTCCAATTGAATGGAGCATCTCTCTTTAATACCTCTCATGTACTGGGGTTTTTCTCGGCCTTTAATCCGGACATTGTCGACAAATTTACCCTTTACAAGGGGAGTGTGCCGGCGCAGTACGGCGGCCGGGCTTCTTCCTATCTCGATGTCTTTGCGAAAAGTGGTGATTTCGAGCGTTTCAAACTAAAAGGAGGAGTTGGGCTTATTTCGAGTCGCTTGACAGCAGAAGGCCCCATCGTCCAGGATAAAACTTCTTTTCTGGTGGGGGCACGAGCATCTTATTCCGACTGGCTACTGGGTTTGGTACAGCAACCCGAAATTCGGCAGAGTGCGGCCTCGTTCTATGATGCCAATGCCATCATTACGCACCGGATCAACAACAACCATCAACTGACCCTTTCTTACTACGGCAGCAGCGACTTATTTCGATACGCCCAGGAATTTGGGTACAGATACAGCACCCAGCTGGCCTCACTAAAATGGAATGGAATTTTTGGTTCCAATTTTTCCACTACCGGCTTCCTAGCCATTGGGGATTACAAGAGCAATTCCTTTTTGCCCGAAGGCCCTGAAAGCTTTGACCTGGATAATGGCATCCGGTATTATCAATACAAACAAGATTTTTTCTACGCGCCCGGAAAGCATACCATTCACTTCGGCCTCGAGGCCAATATTCACCAGATGAAGCCCGATGTATTGACGCCGCGAAATTTGAATTCCGTCGTATTACCCGAGACCGTTGAAAAAGACAGAAGTCGCGATGTCGCTTTCTACTTCAATGATGAATTCCGGATTTCCGACAAATTTTCCATCAATTTGGGATTGAGGTATTCTTTTTTCCAACAAACCGGCCCCGACCGATTATTTACCTACAATCAGGAACAACCCCGGGCCGATTTTACCATTATCGACACGACGACTTTCAACCGCGGACAAACGGTGAAAAGCTACGGCGGTTTCGAACCCCGTCTCTCCATGCGCTATGAAGTGGGGGAGAATGCTTCAGTTAAAATGAGCTACAACCGGATCCGACAATACATCCATCTCGTCACCAATACCACCGCTCCTACGCCCGTCGATATCTGGCAGGTGAGCAATACCTACATTCCTCCGCAAATAGCCGATAACTTCTCCATTGGCTACTTTAAGAATTTCAACCGCAACGTATGGGAGACCTCCCTGGAATTTTATTACAAAGATTTGGAGAATCTCATTGATTTTGCGGATTTCCCGACCTTATTGTTGAATGAAAACATCGAGACCGACCTGGTTCTTGGGCAGGGTAGGGCCTATGGAGGCGAATTGTACATTCGGCGTAAAGCGGGCCGGTGGACCGGTTGGTTGTCGTATACCTATTCCCGGAGTGAAATTCGCATCGAAAGCGAGAACCTGGACCGTCCGATCAACAACGGCGATTGGTACCCTACCAATTACGACTCGCCACACAATTTTACTTTTGTGACGAAGAGACAGCTGGGTAAGAAGAGTTTTTTCTCGCTTAACTTTACGTATCGTACCGGTCGTCCAATTTCTGGACTGATCTCCAATTATGAACAGAATAACAGCCCAATTCCACATTTTTCCGAACGCAACCAGTATCGAATTCCAGATTACTACCGGCTGGATATTTCGTTTTTATTTTCGCTGAACAAGAAGGCAAACCCTAAAGTTGAAAGCAATCTGTCGCTTTCTATCTACAATCTGTTATCCAGACGAAATGCTTTTTCCGTTTTCTATCGCCGGCCCGATGAACGCATTTTGATTCCGGTAGCTTATCAACTAGCCGTGTTGGGGTCTGCATTTCCATCTATTACCTACAATTTTAGCTTTTGAAAATGAAGAGCAACCTAATTATGAGTACAAGGATTGGAGGAATTTTAATGCTGCTCACGCTTTTTACCACCTCATGCGTGCAGCGGATCAATTTCGATATCATCCGTGGTGGCGGCCAACTGATCATCAATGGAAGCATTACCGATGAAGTGGGTGAACAAGAACTACAATTGGGCTTTACCGCCTTTTCGGCCCGTATACCCGAGCCGGTCATGGGGGCTACCGTAACCATTTTTGACGACCAGGGGAACTCCGAACAGTACTTCGAGGTCGGTCGTTCCAGGCCCGGTATCTATATACTGGCAGGAGAGGTGGTTACAGGAGAGATCGGTCGCACTTACTTTCTCGAAATAGTTATGGCCGATGGTCGTACCTACCGATCGATCCCGGAAAAAATGCCCGAACAGCCAGGAAACATCCAAAACCTGGACTACAATTTTTCGGTAGAAGAAGTGGTGAGCGATGCCATCATCGTCTCTGAAGAAACCTTTATCAATGTAACACTGGATGCCGATTTTTCGGGAGAACACAAAGAACCCTACTTCGTAAGGTGGGATGTAGAGGAAGTGTACTTGCTAACACCTACCGACTTTCCGGACCCTTTTGGAAATATTCCTCCTCCCTGTTTTGTCTATGTCTATACGAGCGCCGGCAGCATCAATCTCTTCGACGGTGGAGACCGGCCCCGGGTCAGACTAGAGGGCTTGCAGGTGGCAAGGCAAGAAGTGGACATCACCTTCCTCGAAAAGCATTATTTTACCGTGTTTCAACGCAGCATTACCCGGGAAGCTCACGAATACTGGAAAAAAGTCGATCAATTGCTGTCAAATGCCGGGACTATATTCGACATCCCTCCGGCCCCGATTCCCGGCAACATCTACAATGTGGACGATCCTGAAGAAGAAGTGTTGGGTTATTTTGGGGCCGCCTCAACGACGCTCGAAAGGTTTCGAACTTTCCGCAGCGACATACCTCTTCAATTCGTCCTAGAATGCGAGTATACGCCGAATAAGCGGAGAAGTGAGTATCCCATGCGGTGTCTGGACTGCCTAAGTGTACGCAACAGTACCCATGAAAGGCCCGATTTTTTCTGAGCCGTTTAGTAAATTTTAAATGCCACCAGACTACTGTTGTTGCGAGCTGCCAGTAGCAGTGTTTCCGATCCTGCTTTCACTTCGAGCAGGTCCCGTACCTCTCCTTTCAATTTGAAACCAGAGTCATGGGCCGCCACCGGTGTGAATGTCCGTTCCCCACTACCCAGCAACGTAGTGCCGTAACTCGCCGCATAAATTCCGATTTCCGGTTTCGAACGCGAAAAATTGCCGCCGGCAAGAATGTCGAGCCGACCATCATTGTTCAGATCTTTAATCAGTATGGCATATACGGGAGAGAATTGTGCGGAAGTGGGCAGCGGCTCGATGTCGAAACTGCCATCGCCATTGTTCCAGGCAATACCGGAGGTCGTTTGGTAAACATAGGATTTGGCGGAGGTGCGGATCTGTTTGGGACTAAAAATATCCTCAACGGTTTCTTCCTTGTAGTCTTCATAAAACAAGTACTTCTTTTTGAGCTCGGGCAGCTGAGCAATGAGGTCATGCCGCAGAATCAGCGGATATGATTGGCCGTCATTGAATTGTGAAATGATCTGCTCAGCGGTTCGATTTCCATCGAAGTCATTCACCAACATGGAGATGGGGGCGTCCGGCGAAGCCTTTAGACGGGAGTTCAGACCGAGATTGCCGATGACGTAGTCGGGATCTCCATCTCCATCCAGGTCAGCTGACTCGATGCAATTCCAGAAGCCGTTGGTTTTTTCCAGGCCGGTTTGCTTCATTTTTCTCAGTCGGCCGCGGTCGTTTTCGAAGACCGTGATCGGCATCCATTCGCCCACTACGATCAGATCGAGGTCACCGTCGAGATCATAATCACTCCAATTGGCGTCGGTGATCAGTCCCATCTGGTCAAATTCCGGCGCCAGTTGCACCGTCTGGTCCCTTAGTGTGCCATTGCCCTCGTTGATCAATAGGTATCCGTTGACCGGCACGCCGTAAACCGAAGGTTTTAAACGTACGCCAACGAATAGGTCCTCATCACCGTCTTGGTCGAAATCGCCGGCCTTGACGCAAGAGGTACTTTCCAGTTTCTCGGTGGGGAAGACTACCGGTGATTTTTGAAAATTGCCCACTCCGTCGTTGAGGTAAAGACGGTCGGCGAGGTTGCGCGAAGGACTGCGAAATTCATTACCACCGCTCGTCACATATAGGTCAGCGTCGCCATCAGCATCGACATCGAAAAAAACGGCATCCGTATCTTCCATGATCTTGTCTTTTTCAAAGAGATCAAGGTTGCTGCGTAGAAAACTGCCGTCTGCAGATTGTTGAAAGAGAGCACCGGCTTGCCGGGAAGCACCACCAATGAATACATCTTCGAGGCCGTCACCATTGACATCACCTTTACAAATCTTAGGGCCGTCGGCCGAAAGCATGTGGAACAGCAAGCGGTCCCGGTCGAAGTCTATGAAATCATTCTCGCGGTGTTCGAATTCCAATCCCGCCGGTATAGTGTATGGCTGCACCCATGGTACTCGGTTGCCGGCTTCTTCCATCAGAGCCAATGGGCCGGCTTCCTCCTGCCGTAACGTTATTTGCTGGTTGGCTCTTACCTGCTGAAGTTGGGAAATGCGCCCATCCGGCCATTTTACCACCACTTCTTCTACCGTTTCAATGGGCCCCAATCCGAAGTTTAGCTTATAGTCCACACAACTTTGAAAGCCGCGCATGGGCGCCAGTTCCTGGTACAATTCCAGATCTCCCTGACGAAGGGTAATTTGTGTACCAAGAGCCATGGTATTTTTTCCGCTGCCCTCGAGCACAAACTGAAGGTAATTGCCGACAGACCGCTGGGAAGCTTCATTTCGGAAGACAAAAGGCGGCATATTTACATTATTCACTACAAGGTCAAGGTCTCCATCGTTGTCGAGATCACCGTAGGCCGAACCATTGGAATGACTGGGGATATCGAGCCCCCATTCCCGGCTGTAGGGCTGGAAATTCAGATCCCCTTCACTTTTAAAGACCAAATTCGGGATGCGCTGGGAGGGAATGATGTCTATGAGCCGAAGAATGCCTTCGGGTTCGCGGTTTTTGATCGACTGCACGATGGTCGGATCGTTGGAGTGAAAATTGATGTAGTCCTGATCCAGCAAATCTTTGTAAATACCATTGGATACATAGAGGTCTTTCAACCCATCGTTGTCGAGATCGGCAATCAATGCACTCCAACTCCAATCGGTAGCGTGTACGTTGCTAAGCCTGCCAATTTCACTAAAAGTCTGGTCACCATTATTCAACTGCAGCACATTTCTGGTGAACTGGTGGTGATAACCGCTTCGAACCGCCAACTGATATTTGTCCCAATTCTCGAAGGTCATTTTGGTCTTGTAGCGTGCTTCGTCCCTGGGAAGCATTTCGGTTACAAAGATCTCCGGATACCCATCGTTGTTGATGTCTGCCATATCGGCTCCCATCGACCCCATGCTGATCTCGGTGATCTGATTTTCCAGGTCTTCCTTGAAAGTTCCATTTTGTTGGTTGATGTAGAGGTAGTCTTTTTCGAAGAAATCATTGGACACAAAAATATCTTGCCAACCATCGCGGTCCACATCTCCAATCGTCACCCCCAGTCCAAAACCAATCTCGCTGCCATAAATGCCGGCCTCTTCGCTGACATCCGTAAAAAAAGGTCCGCTTTCCCCGGTAGCGATCAATTCGTTTCGGTAGAGCTTGTTACCTCCCAATTCATCGCGAATGTCCCGCAGTCCGGGGCGCATGTCGTAGCCTCCGACATTCCGGAAAGAGTTGTTTAGGAGATACATGTCGATGTCGCCGTCTTTGTCGTAGTCAAAGAAAGCGGCATGGGAAGAAAACCCTTCGTCGGCGATGCCATACTGCTTTGCTTGCTCCGAGAAGGTACCGTCTCCATTGTTGATAAATAATTCATTGTAGCGTTTTTCACCTCCGGGTTTACCGGATTTGCAGACGTAAATATCCAGCCAACCGTCGCCATCGATATCGACAAAACTTACGCCGGTCGACCATACATTTTCGGAGGCTACGCCTGCCTTGGTCGTAATGTCTTCAAACTCAAAATTACCCTTGTTGAGATACAATTTGTTGTCGACCAGGTTCCCACAAAAAAACAGATCGACCAGGCCGTCATTATTGATGTCGCCGATGCCAACTCCACCTCCATTGTAAAAGTTTCGGTAGGTATACATATTAAACTCCGGCGTGTAATTCAGGTCATTCTGAAAGGTAATACCGGTTTCCTCCTTTTGCATTAGGGTAAACAGTGGGGTAGGGGCCTCTTCCTTTTGACAAGACCACAGCACCAAAAACAATCCCACAAAAACCATTAATTTTCTCATTGTATCAGATTTAGCTGGTGCACCAGTAGAGAATCATTGTTACGAGCGGTGATGAGTAGCGGCCGTCGGGAAGTTCGGATCAGTTCGAGGTCCCGAACCTGGCCTTCCAACAGCAGACCACTGGTTTCATTTTTCACCGATCGGAAGCCGCCTTTTCCATCGCCTTTCAACAATACACCGTAAAGGGCGTCTTGCCGTCCAATGGCCGGTTGAATTTCATAGAAATTACCACCCAGCAGTACATCCAATTGTTGGTCATTGTCCAGGTCTTCGATCAAAATTGCTTGAATCGGAGCCCATTGGGCCGCACTTGGCAATTGCTCCAGGCGAAACCTTCCCCCATCATTGAAACCTACCGAAGAAAAGAAGTTGTTGACCTCCGATTGAAAAGACCTTTCAAGTATCTCATCTCCAAAGACATCCTGTACGGATTGGTCGGCAAAAGACCGGTAGTCGAAATATTTCTTTTTGAGTATCACCAGTTGTTTGGCCACCTCATCGAAAGTGGAAAAGGGGTATTCTTTACCCTGTCGATAATATGTCAATATGGGATCTTTGCTAAGGTTGCCGTCAAAATCCTGTACATAAAGGCGTAGTGGTTCTTCCGGATTCGGTTGTAGATTGGAGTTCATACCGAAGTTGCCCGCGATCCAATCTTCGTCGCCGTCGCCGTCCAGATCTGCCATTTCAATGGTATTCCACCAACCAGAACTACGCGGTATTTCCTCCTTGCTGAATTGGCCCTTATCCTGTCTTAGAATGGTAACGGGCATCCACTCTCCGACGACGATCAGGTCTGCATCTTCATCTCCGTCTACATCCGTCCAGGCGCCGTCG
>JANQRV010000434.1 GCA_028284395.1 Saprospiraceae bacterium | reverse complement strand
AAACCGGAGTTATGCCTAAGTATAATGAGGATTTTGGTAACGCAGCATGGCAGAAAAAGGTGCTCATATTAACAATAGTATTAAATTTTAACAGCTTCTAAATAGCATCGAACTTTATGAAAAGCTTTAAGCAACAATGTCTGATTTTGAGCTTATTAATGACATTTCTAGTTCCCCCGGAAAGAGCGTGGAGTCAAATTGACGAAAGCCAGGCCGGTGCGTGGTATATGTACTTCTGGAATACGACCTTTAATGATGGCCCCTGGGGGTTGCAAGGTGATATCCAACATCGAAATTGGGATTTAATCGGTGACCTCGAACAACTCTTGATCCGGGGAGGTTTGACCTATCAACCAAAGAACACTTCCGCAAAATTTACTTTCGGATACTGCAATGTGAATACTGGAGAATTTGGAGATGGCACCAATAAGGTTCATGAGGCACGCATTTACCAGGAAATGCTTCTCTCACACAAAATAGGATCCAGGTTTTTCTTTACCCACCGATACCGGTTCGAGCAGCGATGGGTAGAAAGTCAGGATTTTAGGACGCGTTGGCGGTACAATATTTTTCTGAACGTACCTTTGAACCAGCCGGATCTGCAAAAGGGGGCTATATACCTGGCTTTTTACAACGAATTATTTATCAATGGTGAGCGAGATATTGGAGATGGACGTTCGGTAGAAGTGTTCGACCGAAATCGAACCTACGGTGCGGTTGGATATAGCATCTCCAATGCTTTAAGAGCTCAATTGGGACTGATGCAACAGACCACCGACAATTGGAAAAAAAAGCAGTTGCAGGTCAGTCTTCATCATACGCTATAAATGAAGTTGTCTAAAGTTTTCTCATCGAGTATTAATCACATTCAATTATGAAGAAGTATATCTTTTTGGTCGTTGCAGTTTTTTGTTGCCTGACCGTTTTTGCACAAATCAAGATGCCGGCTCTGAGCCCAAAATTTGAGTTGAAAGGGACGGTGGGCCTGGCCGAAGTCAAGGTGGTTTACTCCAGGCCAAGTGCCCGGGGCCGCACAGTAGCGGGCAATCTTATTCCCTATAATGAAGTGTGGAGAACCGGTGCCAATGCTTCTACCAAAATTACTTTCGGCGAAGACGTCAAAGTAAATGGCCATGATGTTCCCGCCGGCGAGTATGCCCTTTATCTTCAATTCACCGAAGAAATTGCCACTGTGATCTTGAACAAAAATTTAAAGTTGTGGGGATCTATTGGCTACGACCCAACCGAAGACCAGGTCCGTTTTGAGGTTCCGGTCAAACATCCGAGCAGCCATTACGAAACATTTACCATCAGTTTTTCCGATTTTACTCGCAATTCTGCCAATCTTAACTGTAAATGGGGCCATACCAAAGCCATGTTCAAGATCGAGTCCGAGGTAGATTCCAAAGTGATGGCAGATATTCAGGCACAGGTCATTGATCAGAAAGCCTCAAAACCTGGCATCTACTATCAGGCTGCGTCTTATTATTTCGATACCGAAAGAGACAGCAAAATGGCTTTATCTTGGATCAATAAGGCCATTGAAATGAGTGAAAAAGAACAATATTGGGTATTTCATTTAAAAGCCAAATTGTTGGCACGGTTGGGGGAAAAATCCAAAACGATCGAAGTAGCTAAAAAAGCGATGGGCTTAGCCGAGAAAGCGGGAAACCCCGACTATGTACGATTTAATCAGCAATTAATCGATGCGCAACAATAGAGCAGTCTAGGTAGACTTTACCACCCGGACCATTTTAAAAAGGAGATTTGGAAAGAAGCGACGAATGTAAGCGGCAAATTTTTCTTTTCCCTTTGCAATCAGTAGCTCTGGACGGCCACGTTGAATTCCTTTGATGATTCTGCTGGCACATTCCTCGACGGCAATTCCATTGGCAATGGCAGGGTCCGTTATCCCGTGACTGGCCCCGTCTCCTTCCAAGGCATTGATCGAAATATTGGTCTTGATCGATCCTGGCGTTACCACCAAAACTTCTACGCCATCCGAATGCACTTCTGCTCGAAGGCTATCCATAAAACCAATGACGGCATGCTTAGCCGCACAATAGGCGCTGCGCATGGGAGTCCCCAATTTACCAGCGACGCTACTAATGGTGACGATGCAACCGGATTTTCTTGCAGTCAGGTGTGGTAATAGTGCTTTGGTCAGATAGATAACGGCGAAGTAATCCAATTCCATGATCCTGCGATCCACTTCAAATTGGGTATCTCTTACCAACGAACGTTGTGAAATACCGGCATTGTTGATGAGAACATCGATCTGACCCACTTCTTGTAGTAGTTGTGACACTTTAGCCGGGATTTCTTCCGTTTGGCTCAAATCCATGGGATAGATCAGGTGCCCTTCACCGGGGAGTAGCTCTCTTACCATCTCTAGTTTTGAGATCGTGCGAGCGGTCAAGATGGTCCTGGCGCCTAACTGCGCTAGTTGAATGGCCAATTCCTTGCCGATGCCTTCGGAAGCACCGGTAATCCAAACGGTCTTGTTTTGCAGGCTTTTCATCTTTGTCAAATGATTGGTCGGGTAAATGAACAGCCTGAAATTAGTGAAATTTTAAATTACAAGGCTTCTTGTTTAACTTCATCAATTGCAAACTCAACCAACGCTACAATGAAAGAAGTAATAAAAACTGTGAAAACCAGGCGGGAATTTCTCCATTTTGGGGTGAAAGCAGGCCTTGCTACCACCTTTGCCAGTCAACCATGGACTGCGAATGCATCCGAAGCCCCCCGATTATCCAGGCATCCGTTGAAAATTCTAATATTGGGGGGCACGAGTTTTCTCGGGCCTCACCAAATTGCTTATGCGATGCAAAGAGGACACACTATTACCACCTTCACACGCGGCCGAACAAAGCCCACGATCCATAAAAAACTGTTTAAAGATGTGGAACAGCTAATTGGGGACCGGAAAGATAATCTGGAAGCACTGAAAGGCCGGAAATGGGACGCCGTCATCGATAATTCGGGCATGAGGGTCTCCTGGGCTCGAGATACGGCCGAATTACTAAAGGATCAGGTTGAGCTGTATCTTTTTACTTCTTCTACCGGGGTCTATTATCCCTATCTCGGTGAGGACATCGGCGAAGATACAGAGCTGGTCTTGAAAGTTCCGGAAGGTATCGATGAGATCCAGCAGATCGAATACGATTATGGTGTGATGAAATCAAATTCCGAAATCGCGGTCAAGCATGCTTTTGGCGAGGATCGCAGCATACTGGTCCGTCCTACTTACATGATGGGGCCGGCCGATCGGACCGACCGTTTTACCTACTGGCCGGTTAGACTGAGTAGGGGAGGAGATACGTTGGTTCCGGGACGTGCATCGGATCCGGTGCAATACATTGATGTCAGAGATGTTGCGGGATGGATGATTCGCTTGTTGGAGCAGAAGAATGTGGGTACTTTTAACGCAGTAGGACCTGCTTCTGCCACTGGAATGCATGCCTTTATCTACGGTGCTCATGCAGCCTTCAGTTCCGCGGCCTCTTTCATCATGGTGGAAGACTACGACTTCCTAACCGACCATAAGATTCCCTACGCCATACCTTGGATTTTGCCAATGGGCGATAACTTCGGTTCTGCCAGGGTCAATAATGCCGTTGCAGTGGCCAATGGATTAACATTTACACCCTTGGCGGCGAGTGTCCGGGATATTTTCGAATGGTGGCATTCGGAAGCTGTAACGGAAGAACGCAGAGTCAAAATGCTCCGAGGATCGGATTCGCTAATGGCAAGAGAAAAATCCATCCTTGCTGCCTGGAAAGCTCATAGTAAATGAAGGGCCTAGCCATTTTTAGGAAGCACCAGTTTTAACCACAAATGGACAAAAGTAAGATGGACTACGATTACATTATCATCGGTGCGGGGAGTGCCGGATGCCTTTTAGCCAATCGCCTTTCGGCGGACCCGGCAAATAAAGTGCTCTTGGTCGAAGCAGGAGGGCCAGATACTAAAATGCAGATTCATATTCCTGCGGCCTACAGCCAACTGCATAAGAGCGAAGTAGATTGGGGGTACTCAACTGAACCTCAGCAACATGTACTAAATCGCCGCATTTATCTTCCGCGGGGAAAGACATTGGGAGGTTGTAGCTCCACAAATGCTATGGCTTATGTGCGTGGCAATTCGAAAGATTATGATGATTGGGCTGCACTGGGAAACAGTGGCTGGTCTTACCAGGATGTGTTATCTTATTTCAAAAAGTCGGAGCAAAATGAAGACATTTCGAATGATTTTCACAGTCAGTCGGGGGAACTGAATGTAACCTTCCCAAAAATATTCCAGACTCCTTATGCCCAGATTTTTATCGATGCCTGCCTGTCCTGTGGTTTTGCAAGAAATGACGATTACAATGGCGCTAGGCAGGAGGGTGCAGGTCTCTTTCAGTTTACCATCAAAAACGGTAGACGTTTCAGTGCGGTACCCGCTTTCCTAAGACCCGCTATGAAGCGCAAAAACCTCTCAATCCTGACCCATACCCACTGTCGGAAAGTATTGATTGAAAAAGATCGCGCGGTTGGTGTTGAAGTGAGCGATCGGAACGGGCAAAAGACGGTGTTGAAAGCAGCCAAAGAAGTGATCCTCTCTGCTGGAGCATTCGCTTCCCCCCAACTGTTGATGTTGTCTGGTATTGGAGCTTCTGACGAATTGAAGACACACGGAATTGATTGCTTACTTGCTCTGCCCGGTGTCGGTAAGAATCTACAAGACCATCTTTTTGTTCCGGTAGGAGCTTTGACCTCAGAACAGAAGGGACAAAACCATCACATCAAACCTCTGCATCAGTTATTGGATTTGGTGTATTATACTTTGTTTAAAAAGGGCGCACTGACCATTAGTCCCCTGGAAGCTGTTGCTTTTGATAGAACTTCGGCCAGCCCTAATCGGGTAGATATTCAATACCATTTTGCATCTTTTCAAATGGGAGCCGACTATAAGGTAAATCTCTATGAATTGAAAACTTTCCCTTTTGAAGATGGCGTAACGATTCTACCGACTCTTTTGCGGCCGCAAAGCCGCGGTTTCGTGGCACTTAAGAACAATAATCCCATGGCATATCCATTGATTCAACCGAATTTTCTGGAAGCAGAGGCCGACCGGCAGGTTTTGTTGGAAGGAGTCAAAAAAGCCGTCGAGATTTTTGAAAGTGATATTTTTGCACCTCACCTCAAGCGAGTGATTACACCTCCTGATCGAAGTAGCGATGAGCAGATCTACTTACACATTCAGCGTCAACTGGAAACCGTCTACCATCCGGTAGGAACCTGTAAAATGGGGTCTGATGACATGGCAGTGGTAGATGAGCGTTTGAGAGTCAGAGGAATTGGAGGGTTGCGGGTGGTCGACGCTTCCATTATGCCTACCATCGTTTCGGGCAATACCAATGCCCCGGTGTACATGATTGCGGAGAAGGGAGCGGATATGATTCTGGAGGAGAATGGGCGGGCTATATAGGTCATTGTTGGATAGGCCATTTAGCTGATTAAGGTTTGCGGCAACCAGCAAGATCCAAACGCCCTTGAGTTAGCGTATTGCCGCACCGGGTAATTGGGACTATACAGATTGAAGATGAAACAAAACACTACAAAATCAACTAATTATGACCAGTACTAAAAATCGTGTTCTGGATAATGCTGGCATCGGGATAACCACACCGTTTGGTGGCGGGAATGGAAAAGTCATTTCAAGAACCAGAGCATTAACATTTACTGCGAAAACCCTGCTCTTTGCTTTCGTTTTTTTGCTTTCCGGGTTTGTGATTGGTCAATCGGGTCAGGGATATCGAACCGCCAGAGATGGAAAGATTTTCAAAGTCTTTCAGTTCCCCAAAGAACGAATGCCCCACATTGATGGCGATGCCTCTGATTGGAAAATGATACCTGAAAGTTACACCTACGGCACTGATCAGTTGAATGATACGGAAGACGGGATGGGTACGAATATTGACCCAAATGACTTGGAGGTTCAGGTGACGATTGGATGGGTAAAAGGGCTGAATCGCATTTATTTCCTCTATCAAGCCAATGATGACTTTTGGGATTTCGAACGCTTCAACCCCAAGGGATATTTGAATGATATCTTCGAATTAGTCGTAGATGGTGATCTCTCCGGCGGCCCCTTTATTTTTAATGAGATGTATGAAAAGGACCAACTCAAATGGGATGGTAAGAACAAAGCTTACTTGGAAAACCACTTGAATTTCAGTGGTGTTCACGCCCAAAATTATCACATCTACACTCCTCCCGTCAACAATGCTTGGGTTTTGATCTGGGGAAGCCAACCCTGGATTGGAGAATTTCCGTACGCTCATTACGCATACGATTACAATTTTAAACATGGAGAGGGTGGTCATTTGGTTTTGGAAGGTTGGATCACCCCATTTGACTATGCGCCTCACGAAGGTCCGGAACATGCCGTCGCATCTGAGTTGACAGAAAACAAGATAATAGGTCTTGCCTGGTCCATTCTGGATTTTGACGGAGACAAAAGGGAAGGACACGTCAATTTGGCACATGATGTTCGCATGGTGAAAGATGCGTCCTACCTCTGTGCTTTCCGCTTGATGCCCATCGAAGAGGAGTTGCAGCCTAAACTCAAAGCAGAATGGTCATTCAACATCATTGACGGTGATCGACGCTTAGTGGCATTTAAGGATGAATCAATTGGAGAGATCAAAAAATGGACTTGGGACTTTGGTGAAGGCACTACCTCGAACGAACAGCATCCGGTTTATCAATTTAAAGAGAAGGGCGTTCATAAGGTTATTACCTTAGAAATAGAAGGACCGGATGGAGCGTCGAAGCGAACCCGCTATTGGGAGGTCATGATAAAGTAGCGTGAGAAGAGAACTGGCAAATCTTCAGATTTGCCAGTTCTTAAGACCTGGTTTGTGCGCGATGGCTTAAAGCTCAGAAGCAGGTCGCGGAAACTGAGAATGAACCTTGTCTCCGGGGCGGTCCAGCGGCAGCTCTTCCAAGCGATTCCATCTTCTCATATCGATCCAGCGATGGCCTTCTCCAAACAGGGAATACCTTCTTTCGTAAAGTAGTTGGTCCATCAAGGAAGTTTCATCGGTCGCTCCGGCATAGTCTGTCAGTCCGGCTGCAGCACGAACGGCATTGATGGCTGTGACTGCTTCGGCATTATTGCTCCCGATATTTGCTTCAGCGTAGATTAGAATCAATTCCTCATTGCGGATCATCCCCGCAGGAGAAGTATTCGATTCATATAAAGTAACCAAATAAGGACTGCTTAGGTCGTCAATGCTAATGGGCGAACCAGTGTCATTTATCTTAGAAAGACGCTGATCGCCTATCTCTGCATCGTCTACAAAAGAAGTATGAGCCATGTAGAAATCTACTCCAGGGACATAGAAAAAGGGATTGGGGCTATCGTTACCGGTGGCGCCACCAAATACGTAATAGGCGCCGATTCCCATATCACCAGCGATGTCCATGAATGATTGATTCAAAGCAGACAAGGCACCGGATTTATCACCTTGGTACAACGCAAGTCGAGCCGCTATTGCACGGTTGAATTGTGCCAGTGCTTCAGTTTGCGAGACCGGAATGGATTCAAATCCGACCAAATTGAAAACTACATCTTCGGAAATGCCATTTAGTTGATTGAAACCTTCGTCTAGAATCGGCTTAATGCCTGCCAAAGTCGCTTGGTAATCGCCGGCAAAAGGACCTAGATTATTGGGGTCAGCAACATCAATACGCATGCCGTTGTTGAATTGTCGGTTGGCCTCCAATAGCAATTCATAGCCGATGATGGTGTTGGCAAAACCCAACAAAGCACTGGACTCAGACGGACTCAGAGAAGCAACCGTATTTTGGACTGCAGTTTTCAGGAGGGTAGCATTTCTGATCGACCGGTATCTTCCAAAAAAAGTTCTGGTCGTCAGAAATCCGTTATTGTCTAATTCCCCACCGTTGCGTCCCAATAATTCACTGGTATATCGGGGATCTGTACCACGCATATCAAAATATTCGCGACCGACTCCACTTAAAGTCCAGAAATGGAAATTGACATCCTGACGAATGACCGATTGGAGGCCATGGGCCAGTAATTTAAGGTCGGCGAGAGTAGCGCCACTCTCAAAACTTTCGACAGTAGGCGAGTTGGGATTAAGTACTTCATCCACTTCGCAAGAAGTGAAGGCCAAAAATGCACCAACTGATAAAACGATATATAATTTTTTCATTGTTGTTCGGATTTAGAAAGTGACATTTAAGTGGAAATTATAAGTCTTATTGGCGGGATAAGGCGTTACTTCCACGGAGTTGATCAATACATTATTACCGAAGTTGGAAACCTCAGGGTCGTAGCTGTTGTAATCGAACGAGTTAAACAAGTTACGGCCAGACACACCCAATCGCATGGCGGCAAATCCCAGCGTTTCCTTAGGGATGGTGTAATAGAAGCCAATTTCTCTGAGTCTTAGATATCCGGCATCTTCGATAAATGGCCCGGGATGAACGGGGAATGCGGCCAGACGGTAGTCACCATTCGGGATTTTCCCTTCTGGGTCCAGTGTCAGATCGTCAAAATCCCAGGTAGTTTGTCCAAAGTCATACAGCAAGGTACTTAGATTGATACCATCACCGCCTTGCTTCCAATGGAAAAGCCAGTTCAACTCCAGGTTTTTCCAGGCAATGCTATTGACCCAAGACATGTTGAAGTCGGCCTCCATATCACCGAACGCCATAAAACCATCACCTTCCGGGTCCACATTGGAACAGTCATCTCCGTTGCATCGAGCCGGATCGATGGTACCGATCAATTGGGTGGCACTGGATCCTTCTTCAATGCGACCAGCTCCGAGGAAGGCTGCGAAACCACCGGTGTTGAAGGCCGGAATATCCAAACGGGTAATTTCCGAATTGTTTTTCCACCAATTCAGACCTACGGCCCATGAAAGGTCTTTACTTTTAACAACTTCCGCTTCAATTCCCAATTCGATCCCGTTATTTCTCAATTCTCCAGCATTGACAACCTGATTGGTAAACCCAGAAGAAGCCGGTACCTGGGCTCTCAGTAATAGGTCGTCGATGGTCTTGATGTAATAGGTGGCTGTGAATAAGATGCGATTATTCAAAAATCCGAGGTCTGCTCCAAACTCAATCTCCGTTTGCGTTTCCGGAGCCACATTCGGATTTCCTCTAAGTGGATTGGTAAAGAGACCTGCGTTTCCGCTGATCAAGGTTGGATCCAGGGCGTTGAAACGATCTCCGAATCCAGCAAATCTCGCAGACTGACCGAAAGCCACTCTTGGTTTTAGTTGGGAAATGAAGCCACTCATATCCGTCAAATTGTGAATGTTGACAGCAAGGTTGGCCTTAGGATTCCAAAAAATCTCATTGGGGTCCCCATTGTTGGAAGACTTATCACCTCGAATACCAACAGTCATAATGATCTTGTCATCCCAGTTGAGTTCTTCCTGGAGGAAGAACCCCTTTTCCTGTTGCTCCAGTCGGGTTTGTCCTACCGATAGATTTTCTGCCTGATCTACATTGGTTTGCGACCCGTTGAGTCCGGAAGCAATGGTGGTGATCACATCCTGGTTGGCATCCAGTTGAATGACGCCCGCCTGCGTTCTGAAATTCAAGCCTCCAGATGTATAATAATTGTGCACCAGGAAAGCCGTCATACTGGTACGGTTGCTGTACCCGGAACCGGCAATGGAAACGCCACGCAGGGAACCTGGGTCACGGTAGAAGGATAACGACTGAGGGAACAGTCCTCTTGTTCTCAAGGAATACTGGTCGAGCCCCAATTCGATCCCGGCCTTCAGGGTTTGATTGTCTTTCTGAACGATGTTGTAAGTGGCATTGATGCTGCCAAAAAAGCGATTGACTCGTTCCTCATTGGTTGTCAGAGCAATGGTTTCCAGGGCATTAGAGCCAGCACCCCCGGCTGGGTAATTACCATTGGCATCCGGAAAAAGATTTT
>JANQRV010000433.1 GCA_028284395.1 Saprospiraceae bacterium | reverse complement strand
GTCGGCACTACCGGCATATTATTCTTATAAGTAATGACTGCTCCGTTTTTGGGCCCAAGAAAGAATTCATCTTTCCAGCCGAATAGGCCGTTGTCTTTTGGGAAGATCACGTCCTTCAATAGGTCCATGTATTTCGGCTCTCCGTAAGGCGATAGTCCCATCACCTTGTATTCATCCCCGTAATAGGGAAAACCAAGGTATTGCGTCATTGCGGTATAAAACTGTCCGATAGAGACGGGAAAATCGACGGAATCCAGAACTTTGATCTTATTGCGGGTTCCGACCGCCAGCATCGTTGTGGTAAAGTCGCCCGACCCATCAATCGAAAGTACTGCTGCTTCTTCAAAGGGAGAAGCAAAAAAAGCAGAAGCCAAATGACTTCGGTGATGTTCAATATTATGGAATTTAGCTTTGAGGTTTTTTGTGTCGACGCCAAGCCCATCTGCCAATTGTTTTTTGAGGTTGGCTACTTTAAAATTGTTTTTCAATCTAACTCCAGCAGTCCGCAATGATTGGAGACTTCCAATTTGGTACAGTACTTTTTTTCCAAATTTAGCTTTGGGGTTCCGGCCAATGGTAATGTGATCAACCTGGTCGATGGTGATCCCCGCCTCTTTCAGACAAAAATGAATGGCCTGTACCGGGAATCCGATCCAATGTTTCACTCTTGTAAAGCGCTCCTCTTCTGAAGCCGCCATTAGTTTCCCGTTTTTTAAAATGCAGGCAGAAGCATCTGCATGGTAAGCATTAATACCTAGAATGTACATATCAGTAACTGTTTGATGTGCAATAATTTAAAAGAGGTGCTTAACTTTTTTAAAAAGGAAATTAATTTTAGGAAGTGTCGCTCGGAAAGGTATGAATTGCGGATTGTGATAGCCTCTTTAACGTCTTTGCGTGGATCTGGTTGCATTCTACATCCATCAAATCACAGAAAACCAAAAAACTTGAGTGGAAACCATCGCCTCCACCCAAGGATTATTTAAACAACTTACCTAATACCGTGTCGGAGCGGATCCCCCCTGCCAAACCTTCTACACCTCTTTGCCTCCTCCCAGGGCTCCGGTCTATGTTGATCGAGTCGGCCGCCATTCATCTCTTTCGTGAATTGGACTCGAAGCTTTTTACAACTAAAAGTTTAGGGTACAGGCCCGTCAGCAGTCCGCCATTGGTGATTACGATCCAGGTCGGATAAGCTTCCGACGTTCTGATCTAAGGGCCCCGTAACGACCTGTACCCGGTTAAAATAATTTTGTCAATTAATGAATACTTCGGTTGATTCTTTGGTTGCTGTTGTTGCTGTGGTTGCTATGGCTGCTATTGTTGCTTTGGCTACTTTAGCTATTAAGTGAATAATGCATGTAGTTGGATAAGCCAAATCGTAGAATGCTATGCCGCAACCGTAGTCCGTTGTTGGCGTTCGACGCCCATTAAGGGTAGTGTAGTATGCTGAGCTCCCTTAAACAAGAATTGGGGTATCTTCCTGATGGGTTTTAACCACATCGTAAAGAAATAAGCTTTCAGGTCATTCATTTTCCACGCTGTCTGATCTTCCCGATTGGCTCTCAATCGATTGCTTACCGTTACGTTACTCATCCCCCCTTCGCGCATCAGCACCATAACTTCCGGCAAATAACAAGTCTTCAATCGATGTTTAAAGAGCATGCGCAGCATCAATTCGTAGTCGGCGGCGCTCTTCAAGTTCAAATTGAAGCTGCCGAACCTTTCATAAGCATCTTTCTTGATGTAGAAAGTGGGGTGAGGCGGCATCCAGCCATAGAGAAATTTTCTCTTTTTAAAACCTCCTGATTTCCAGTAACGCATGGTCTTTGTCAAATCGTCCTGCGCTACATATTTCAAGTCGCCGTAAAGCGCATCTGCACCACTTTGACACATCTTCTCTACTACATTTTTAATAACATCCCTATGTGCCAGTACATCATCCGAATTCAGGATGCCGATGATTTCGCCGGAGGCCATGCCGATCCCCTTGTTACAGGCATCGTACATTCCCTTATCCTTCTCCGACACGATTCGGCTTATGTATTGACTGTATTTTTGAACTATTTCGAGTGTGTTGTCGCTGGATTGGCCGTCAATCACTATGTATTCAATGTTTTTGTAGGTCTGGTTAACAACACTTCTAATGGTATGCTCGATAGTCTTGGCACTGTTGTAACAAACAGTTAGTAGCGTTACTTTCATCGCTCTTCTTTTTGGATTGTACAATGTTTCTGTCTTCTATAGCTCCGCCAGGATGAGCAATGACATTTCACACTCAAGGGCAATTGAAGGACTGTATCACAGCCCCTCGACAGAGCAAAAAGGGTTTTGACTTAATTAAAGAATGTTGATAGATTCAAAGACCGATGTGAGGTCTTATTTCTTGGTCGTTACAAAAGTGCTCGTTTTGACAATCTTAATCTGATAAGTTCTTTTTTTGGTAGGTTATTCACTGTGTTTGGTAACATTTCTGCATTTCTCACGCAGAACGTAAACGTTAAATGTGGAAGAATAAGAATGTATGGTGGAAAATAATAATGGCGAGAATCAAATCAAAAACATTCATATACAAACAATATCTATGCCAAAAATTTCAATAAGAAGATTGAGACCCAATTTTGTTTAATCCAGCATATCAATTAGAGGGCTCCGAGTAGTTAGTTAGGTATTGGCGTTGTTCAAAGCAGGGACATTCAGTCAATGCCAAACAAAACACCGTCACATAAAAATAAAAACCATAATAAAATTTTATATTCAATTCTTATATTTGCAAGACACTTCACAAATCTTTCCTATAAGAGCCTCTATGAGTTCGTTTAAGATTAGAAGCCGATATTTCATGCCTTTTTCCATTTAGCTTTCACTGGAGCAACACTTTTCTAATTCCCACTAGAAGTTTTGAATTTTCAAATCAATAGAAATCTGTAAAAGGCATGAAAATTTTTCATTGGTCTTATGGTGTTGCTATTTCACTTCTTTTCATTGTACAGACGGCCGTCGCGCAAGTCAATGACTGTATTTCGGCGGGGGTTATCTGTGATGACGGTGTGGTTTCATTCACATCGGCAGGAGCGGGCATCGATGATTTTGCTTCGCCCAATAACAGCAGTGGCTGTCTGCAAGAAGGAGAACGTCAAAGTGCATGGTATTACTTCGAATTCATGCCCAATATGCCCAGCTTAAGTCAGATTGAATTGTCGATTGCTCCAACCCAGGGCAATGTAGTCGACTTCGACTTCGCTATTTACGGTGCGAATGTCGAATGCGATTCATTGGGAAGTCCACTGCGATGCAGTTTTGCTTTTTCCAGTTGTGCGTTTTGCCCGGCGACAGGACTGGGAAATGGTGCTCAGGATTTGTCGGAAGGTGCTAATGGCGATGGTTTTCTGGCTCCGCTAACGGTGGTTCCAGGGGCGGGCTATTATTTATTGATTGACAACTGGCTGGAATCATCTATTTCCTTTAACCTGGAATGGGGCGGCTCAGCCGCAGCGTATCTGAATTGTAATGCTGACCCCAATTGCCCCATCGTAGTAGACCTCGGACCGGATATCACTACTTGCGTCAACCCGGATCCCATTCAACTTTCTGCTCGAATTGATAGTGCAGTAGGCGATGTGGTTTATAATTGGACTGCTTCAGATCCGGATCACATTCCATACTTGAGCAATACACAGATTGCCAATCCGGTCCTGAACGTTCCGAATAATTTTATTGGGGTTTTAGAATATCACCTGACGGTGGCCGACTCCAAATGCTTTGCTTCGAACAAGATAATTATTGATGTATCCAATCAATTTGCCCCGGAAATAATCGGCCCGGAAATCTTCTGTCAAAATGTATTTTCAACGCTGTCCGCAGGAGTGGGTTTTGAATCCTACCGGTGGACTACGGGAGAAACTACTGCTTCGATAAAAGTACAGGATCCCGGCGTATACGGAGTGACGGTTACCAGCGCCGGCGGTTGCGTCAGTATTGATGAAATTGAATTAAAAGACCCTCTTCCAAGTCCGGTGCCACCGGTTATTTTTGGCGACACAGTCCTTTGCAATGAAGCCTCGGGCGCCATTCGAGTTTTGGCTTACTACGAAACCTACCAGTGGTCGCATGGCACCAGAGATCCCGGCACTCTCATCACGGAGTCCGGCAAGTACTCAGTAACGGTGACGAATGAATTTGGATGTCCCGCCTACGATGATGTAGAGGTAAAGAAAATTAATGCCGATGCGATTCAGGTGGATCTTGGCGACAACCAGGATATTTGTTACAATGAGGTCCTTGCTTTGGACCCGGGAGATCAATTTGTAGCGTATGAGTGGTCTGATCGATCTACCGATCAGACTTTAGGCGTAGATGAACCTGGTTTGTACTGTATTACAGCCTGGGATAGAAACGGATGCAAATCCAAAGATTGCGTGGTCATTTCAGAAGTAGAGACACCTCGACTTAAAATTGAGGGCTATCCGGGATTTTGCGAGACGGGAACAACGATTGGAGTTAGCGAGGAGTTTGAATCCTATGAATGGTCTAATGGAAGTACCAACCAAGATATCTTCGTCGATCGCCCCGGGCTCTATTCCGTCACCGTAAGCGACAATGGCTGTCGAGATACTGCCGAAGTTTCGGTCGTAAAGGGACTAGCTCAACCTCCTGAAATAGAGGGCCCCAGGTCTATTTGCTCCGGCGAACCCGCCAACTTAGTTGCAGAAGAAGGTTATCAATCCTATCAGTGGTCAACGGGAGAAACCGGAAGGAATATCACGCTTAACATGCCCGGGCAGTACAAACTAGACGTCATCGGCCCGGAGGGCTGTCCAGGACAACACGTTTTTACCATTGCTGAAAAAAGCAAGCCAACCCCCATCATCATCGGTCCGGAAGTAGTCTGTCCGCAGGATACCACTACCTTCAAATTGGAAGGTACCTTCAGTTCCTATCTTTGGTCAGACGGTTCTACGGACAGTTGTTTTGCAACCATTGGCGGGGCCACAATTTCGGTGATCGTTCAAGATAGCTTAGGTTGTGAAGGTACGACCGGGATGACCATTGAAGAGTTTTCCACCGAAAAACTGGAAATTGAGGGACAGGGAAGCTTTTGCGAAGGCGACTTCGTCAACCTAAAGCCTACTACAGGCTTTAGAAATTATCTGTGGTCGACCGGCTCAGAGGAGGAAGAGCTGCGGGTGGCAGCACCGGGAACTTATTCCCTTACCGTAGAAGACGCCAACGGTTGTCAATTCACCGAAAGCATCGACCTCGAAGAATTCGAAGTACCTAAAATAGCAATTGCCGGCGAAAATTACCTCTGCGGAGGCGAAGCCATCGAACTGGTAGCGGGCGAAGAGGGCTTTCAATATTCCTGGTCGACCGGCGACACCACGGCATCCATTGTGGTGTCCATGCCAGGCACTTTTGTGGTAGAGGCCACCAATGGCAATGGTTGTTCAGATAAGGCAGTGATCATAGTGGAAGAAGCTGAAAACCCAGTCCCCACCATAGAAGGAGATGCCATTGTTTGCAATGGCGTGCAAACGCAACTGGAGGTAATCGGTGCATTTGAAACGTATCAGTGGTCCAACGGCGATACCACTTCCCTCATCAGTGCCCGGGAATCCGGAAACTACTCCGTGACCGTCACCAATGACAAAGGGTGTATGGGGGTGGCCAATCACACGGTATCCATACAAGAGACATTTGAGATAGACATCCAAGGATCTACTTCGATCTGCACCGGACAAGAGACGACCTTGGATGCTGGAGAGGGATATGCCAGCTACCTTTGGTCGACTGGAGATTCCGGCCAGCTCCTCAAAATCAGTGAGCCCGGCATTCATTCGGTGACAGTGACTACTTCAAATGGTTGTATTGGCGAAGGCCAGATCACGGTAGACGCCGATCCACTGCCACCTCTGGCGATTACTGGAAATCCGTACTTCTGTCAGGGAGGCTCCACTTTGCTGGATGCGGGAGCTGGTTTCGATGCGTACAGTTGGGATGATGGAAGTGATTCAAGGTATTTAACCGTGGATACGCCAGGAGAATACGGTATTACGGTATCACAACAAAATGGCTGTCAGGGTTCCACGACCGTTACGGTGTTTGAAAACAAATTACCCACTCCTTCGCTTCCGGCAGCCGTTTACCTTTGTCCGGGAAGCGGTGCAGAGTTGTCGACCGATACGGCATTTCATTCCTATTACTGGTCGACAAATTCTACTAATCCCAGCATCGTAGTTGACCAACCGGGCACAATCATTTTGACCGTACAAGATGAATTTGGTTGTGAAGGGACGGTCGTTTCAGAAGTAATCGAACGGGCTCCGCCCAATCTGGCATTCGACCTTCCCGAAGTGTTAACTTGTCACCAAAGTACTACCTTCTTAAATCTGGCCAACGAACTTTCGGCTGACTCCTACGCGTTTCAGTGGACCAGTCGCGACCATCCAATCAGTCAACCGAATAATGCGCAAAGTCTGGCAGTTCATCAACCGGGATGGTACATCCTGGAAGTTACCGATCGTTTGAGCGGCTGCAGTATAAAGGACAGCATCGAAGTTGTTGCCAGTCTTGACTTACCAGTGTTGGAAGTCTCCACACCATCCGCCATTACCTGTGATCTTCCGGTAGTGAGTATTGTTGGAACAATTGCCAATATTCAGCCCTCTTTCGAATATTTATGGAGAACCGAAAATGGACGCATCACCACGGAGCCGCAAAACTTCGAAATCGTAGTGGATCAAAAAGGTGAATATGAGTTTGTGGTAACGGATCTTACCAACGGTTGTCAAAGCATTGCCACGGTGTCGGTAGAAGAAGATCGGGAACCTCCCTTGGTTGACCTGGGCGAGGACCAGGCCCTGAATTGTCATCAGCCCATGATCCAACTTGCCAACGCACAAAGTTTCAGTGGAAATACTATGACAAAGGAATGGTATTTCGAGAAAATCGATATCCCTTTTTCCACAGAGAGTACGATCGAAATCGACCAACCCGGTCAATATTTCCTGAGAATTGTCGACCAAATAAGCGGGTGTTCCAACCTGGACTCCATCAGCGTCATCGAAAGGCTTCCGCCATCGGACGTGGAATTAATCGTAAATGCCCCGACTTGTTATGATTTTACGGATGGCTTCATTGAAATCGTGGAGATATCCGGAGGGGCTGCCCCTTTTCAATACCGCCTCAATCAAGGCGATTATGCCGATCACGCCTACTTTGAAAACCTGCAAGCAGGCCAACACACGCTCCTCATTAAAGATGCCGATCAGTGCGAATTGACACAGGCCATCCAATTGGAGGAGGGCAGTAAACTGGAATTGTCACTGGGTGAGAACCGCAAACTCAATTTCGGGGAATCAATTGAATTGATTCCGGAAATCAACCTCCACTCCTCAGACATTCAGAAATGGTGGTGGGAGGCGAATACCGAGTTGGCCTGTGCGGATTGTTGGATACAAGAAATCATCCTTAATCAGACCACCAATTTCACATTTACGGCCATCGACCGGAATGGCTGCATCCAATCAGATCAAATTACGATACACACCGCAAAACCTCGCGAATTCTTTATCCCAAATGCCTTTAGTCCCAACTCAGATGGACAAAATGATGTTTTCTTCATTCGGTCCAATGCGCACATTCAACAGATCAGGTCATTGCGTATATTCGACCGATGGGGCAATCAGGTTTACGGACGGCAGAATTTTGCGCCCAATGATCCGACCATTGGTTGGAATGGTTCGTCCAACACTCGGAAGACAGGAACGGGCATTTACGCTTACGTTGCCGAAATTGAATTCATTGACGGTGAAACGGAATTGGTTACGGGAGATATCATGTTGGTGGAGTAGTTTGGTTCTTACTTCGAACATTTGATGAAGTAATATCGCCAAAGCCCCCTTCTAAGTGAAGGGTATTGATAATATAGTCCCTTGTAATGATTATCGGCAAAGTAACTAACCTTGGGATTATAAAGTCGGTAACCGGCCGATAAAAATCGCAGAAAAAAAGAGCCGTAGTACATCCGCCAGGAGGATCGGCGAATGTGATCGGTAATGTCCCGAAAACAGATATCGGCAAAACCGGCAGCTCGTGCTCCAGCTTCGTAGATCGACATCGGATCGAGGTCTGAAATAGCCCAGGCATTCAACCATTTACATAGAAAGTCTTCTTCTTTTGCCGAAAGAAGACGATCCACCTTTACGTATTCTGCCATCACCAACCGCCCCCCCGGTTTCAAAACGCGATAGGCCTCGCGCAAAAAACGATCTTTGTCGGGTGTGTGCACAATGCTTTCCATGGTCCAAACGAGATCAAAGGTATTGTCGGAAAAGGGCATCTCACAGTAATCGGCCGTTTGATAACTGACCCGATCGGACATCCCGGTTTCCTGTGCCAACGCTGTAGCGCGACTCATCTGCTGTTCACTCAACGTAATCCCCTTCACCTGACATTCATAGGCAGTAGCGAGATAGAGGCACGAGCCACCAATTCCACAACCGGCGTCGAGTACCGATTCACCGGAATGCAGAGCCGCAAAATTGGCTAATTCCTCGTTCATTTGTTTCAGCGATTGGCGAAAACTTTGGGTATGATCATTCCAAAATCCGTAATGCAGTGCAAAACTGCGATTCAGATCCCAGGCCCTTTCGTAGTGTATTGCAGTGCGATCATAGTATTCCGTTACTTCTTGATTCGAGAAAGTTTTCATATTGTTTGCATTGTCCAAGCCAATGCCCGCAAAACTACAAATAATCTTTTCCTCTTTTCCCGATCACATGGGCACCGGTCAAAAGAGCATTCAACCACGCAAACTTCCCTTTTCTGCTTACCATCACCACTTCAATTTACCTTACGATGCCAGGTACATTACTGCGCCCTAGTCATTATCGGTAGTTTCTGATAATCGATGTGCCTCAATGATCGTCGTCTTTTCAATCCAGGTTTTACCTCCATCGGTAGACGTATCTATATAGTAGAAAAAACGCTCCTTTTGAATGTTGTGGAAAGTAATGCGATTTAGATATTGACCGGACGGATCCAATTCCCAGTATTTGGTCATAAAGATGATCCGATCTCCCCTTCGCTCCCCTTCCAGGAGGGCCTTGTTACCAATTGAATTGTTCTGATTCCAGGTCATACTCCATTTGCCGGTATAAGCGTCAAAAGTTCTCACATTAATCCCGCTTACCGGCATGCCTTCTCCCCAATAGTCGATTATAGAACGGCCGTCCGGAGAAAAATGTCCGTACCATATCCCCTGGGTTTCCCGATAATCACCTCCTTTGAACCTTTGCTTATAGTTGATTTGCCACTTCCCTACCAAAAAGGCCATATCTAGTGTTTCCGGTGGAGCTTTGCAGCTCATACCAGGAGGTATTTTCAGGGCATGGTACTTCTCTTCCATTGCCTGCCAGAGACTATCCGCTTGCCGAATTAAGGCCGACTTGTTTTCACTATCCCAATAAGTCTTCGACCGGAATAGCTCATTCTTGAAGAACAAATACAGACGCCCGTTCAAAATCTCAAAGGACGTCGGATCCACATCAAAGGGCTCGGGGTTAGAACCGTACTTACCAGCCGGAGCACCTAAGCCAAAAGCACAATATCCGCCGTATTGAGGTAGATAATCTTCGGGGGTTTCTTGAAATTTGATCCTATTATCTTCCGAGTGAAAACGATAGAGTAAGCCTTCATGACGATAGGATAGAGTGGCCTTGCCCAGCTCAGGTCCGTTTGTGAAATAACTAACCGGGTCATACCCTTTCAAAGCCAGACCATCTTCGTCGACATTGTAGTATTTCCTTCCGATCGGCAAGTCCGTTTGCGTCATCAAGGCCAGAGGCATGAAGCCCAATATTAAGATTAGGTATTTTGTTTGCATAGGAGTTTTTGCCACAAACCTACTCTGTTGTCCAGTGGATTGCGGTGAAAATATTGCGGACTTCGAAGTCTATAAAAATGGAGCAATATTCGTCCCCTTCATTGCCGAAACCTCTGTTATCTTCTCCCTGAGAAGCTGTTAAAATTTAATACTATTGTTAATATGAGCACCTTTTTCTGCCATGCTGCGTTACCAAAATCCTCATTATACTTAGGCATAACTCCGGTTT
>JANQRV010000432.1 GCA_028284395.1 Saprospiraceae bacterium | reverse complement strand
AACCAGACATTTTGACCACATCGTAGAGCGAACCACCACCATTGAATCGCAGATCCAGGATGATACCGGAAACGCCTTCTCCTTTCAACTTCGAAAGTTCTTTTTCAATGTCTTCCGCACAAGATCTTCCTTCTTTGCGGTTATTGAAGTTTGCGTAGAAACTGGGCAATTGAATGTATCCAATCTTTTCTCCTTCTTTGGCCCCATCCAAAATTAGGGACTTGGCATATTGCTCTTCCATGATAACGACATCACGGACGATGGGAATGACTTCGATTGTTCCATCCAGTTTCCGAACGGTCAATCTCACTTCCGTGCCCTTCTTACCACGAATCAATTTGACCACATCGTTGGTCAACATGCCAGTGATGTCCTTAGGTTCTCCGTCTCCTTGAGCAACTTTCAAGATAACATCATTCTCAGAAAGCAATTTGCCTTTCCAGGCCGGGCCGCCAACCATGACTTCCGTCACCTTGGTGTGATCCCCACTTTCCAGTAACCGAGCTCCGATGCCCTCGTATTGGCCGGATAACCGCATATCGAAATTTTCCTTGTCCAACGGTTTGAAATAGCCCGTATGAGGGTCATAAACATTGGCAAAGGCGTCCAAATAATCGCTGAAGCGATCACTCCTCTTCAACCGATTCAGACGACTGAAGATGCCGTCGTAAATTTCCAACACCTTGGCACGAGCATCTGCTTCCAATTCTTCTTTTGATTTCTTTTCCTCCTCCTTTTCCTGGGCTTCCAATTTCTGAGCCAGACGGACCATGGTCTCGTACTTCATAAACTTGCGCCAGTATTCCTTCTGTTCTTCATCGTTTTTGGCATATTGACGTTTCTCGCCCGATAGTTCGACGTCTTCTTCAACCGTAAAATCAAAGGGTTTCGAAAGAAACTCCCGGCAATAAGCTTCCGTCCGTTCTAAACTCTGGTTGATCATCTCCAAGGAGAGATTGAAGAAATCAAATGTACCACTACTGATTTCGTCATCAATCTTGTTGCGGTACAGTTGTAACTGGTCTACTTGTTCCTGGGTTAGAAAACGGCGGGAACCATCCAATTTATCCATATAAATATCGTAGACCTTTCCCGAAAAATCGTCGTTTATTTTTTGTGGTTGGTAATGAAACTGGTTGAGGCCATCAATAATGGTCTGCATCAGGATCGCTTCTTTTTCTGCGTTTTTTACTTTGGGGTAGTAAGCCGCTACAAGCAGCCCCACTAGAAGGATGGAAAAGAAAATCGGACCTCTAACTTTCATACGTGAATATTTTTGGACATTATATACTTCTTAAGAACAGGTTCTTAACGAAAAATCAGTTTATTTAAATACTTATTATACGAAAAAAAGTTCAAGTTGTTATAAAGAAGACGCTAGCCGCAATAACTTTAGGCAACCAGGGGACCTTAACAAAAATAAGACTTTTTCAATCCAAAAGAAAGTGATACTGAAACTATATACACCAAAGATAATATTCTGTCTTTCCCCTCTTCTGCTTCCGATACTGACGGGTTGCTTGCTGTCTGCTTCCGACCACGCATTATACATCGGTCTAATTAACATAGACCACTCTCCTGCCGCAAGGGTTGCACAAATACGCATCCGGGTTTTCAATGACGATCTGGAAAACGCCTTAAAAAACACTTTCTCCGGCTTTGAAGCTGTTGGGCCGGAACTGGTCTGTGAAAGCAGCGAACAATGGATTCAAAACTATTTTGAACAACACTTAGCAATCAAGATCAATGGAAAGAAGCAAGCGCTTCAGTTGGTCCAATGTCTCATCCAGAACGACATCGCTCAACTCTCTTTTGAATCGAAATGCGCTCCGGTCTGGAAAGAAGTAAACGTGCAAACCGACATTTTTCAGGAATTGTTTCCTACACAATCCAACGTTATTCAATTAAGTGATGGAGAGGAGAAGCGGTTCGCCAGATTAAATCTTCGAAATCAGACAAAACATTGGTCTTTTTAACACTCCCTGCTGCTACTTGTTCAAAAGGTCTAATAATGACTGAGACATGACTTGTACACCAGTTTCAATCGTCTTTTGTGGATCCGGATAATAGAATGGTGAATGCAATCCTGGCATTTCACCCGACTGAACTCTTTCCTCTGGTACCGTACCAAGCCAAAACAGGACCGTGGGCACATTTTCTTTTGTGTTACCGTACAAGGAAAAGTCTTCTGCAACCATCTGTGGCTGAGTCGGCAGAATATTCTCCTCACCGATTACCTTGATGGCTGAAGCCGTCAGTAAATCCACTAATTTCTCGTCGTTATAATTAGCTAGGCTGGTCGTTTCGGGTATCGTAACTTGCGGCATTTTATCTTCCGGCAGACCGGCCGCAATGGCCACACCCCTTGCAATTTCTCTAATTCTGCGGTGAATCATTGCCTGTACTTCGTCACTGAAAGTTCGAACGGTCAGTTGCAAGGTAACTTCGTCCGGAATAATGTTGTGTTTTGTACCTCCCTTGATGGCTCCGACGGTGACAACCGCATCCTCAACCGGGTTGATGTTGCGACTGACGATGGTTTGCAATTCCATGACCATCATGCTGGCGGTCACTACCGGATCAATGGACATATGCGGGGAAGCACCGTGGGCCCCTACTCCAAAAATCTTAATATCGATGCTCTCGGCACGAGCCATCGTATATCCTTTTCCATAACCGACCTTGCCGGCCGGAATGACTGGATTACAATGAAGGCCAATCCCGTAATCCGGCACACCAAATCTCTGGTAAAGGCCGGCTTCCAACATTAATTTAGCACCTTCACCAATTTCTTCCGCAGGTTGTCCGATCAACATCAATGTTCCTCGCCAACGATCTTTAGCAGCCGCCATTGCCCTGGCGGTACCCAACCAAACCGTCATGTGCATATCATGGCCGCAAGAATGCATGGTACCGACTTCTTGTCCGTTATACTCCGTTGTGCGTTGACTGGTATAAGGTAACTTCGTTTTTTCATACATGGGCAGCGCATCCATATCGGTCCGGTAGAGGATCGTGGGTCCTTCTCCATTCTTCAAAATACCAACAACGCCATAGCCTCCAAAATTCTCAGTTACTTCAAAACCCACTTTCCTCAATTCCTGGGCCAGTGCTTTAGAAGTTTCCTTTTCCCGCAATGAAACCTCGGGATTTTGGTGTCGTTGTTTGTAAAATTCGATCAAGTAAGTAAGATCGTCAGCAATGAAATGCAATAATGGGTTGGGATCTACGAACTTAAATCCCAGTACAATGAAACACAGTAGGATCGCGCTTATTTGTTTTTGCATAATAAATTGTTTATCTCGGCTAGAATGAAATTTGAAAACCAGACCACCTACCGAAAATAACAATTATTGCGGTATCCACTTGGCAGAGGCTTTGTTCCTGGTCTAAGAAGCTGTCAAAATTTAATACTATTGTTAATATGAGCACCTTTTTCTGCCATGCTGCGTTACCAAAATCCTCATTATACTTAGGCATAACTCCGGTTTTGGGGCCTTGCCTAACACAAACTTGTCTGACTGACCAGGCAGGAATGCAGCTCATATTATTCAAAAAACTAAATTTTAACAGCTTCTCAGGAAAATGAGATGTAAATACTATTCAAAATATTTGCTTTGTAGGTCATAACCAACCATGATTGCTATGCTTTCTAAAACAATCTCCTTCAAGCTGTTTTGAAAGTCAATACTTGGTTGTGATTTTGTCAGAATCGTAAATGGATTGTTAGGACTATTGTTGTTTTCTTGTTATAAACAAGAAAACAACAATGATCGTCCTTAAAAAAAGATGAGGGTTATCTCCTTTTGAATTTTAGGAGGAGTATACTTTAGTATCCCGGATTTTGTTCTACCAAAGGATTTGAATCAATCTCGGATAAAGGAATTGGGAACACTACATGGTGCGGTTGAGCATTTGTTTTTCCTCGGGCTTGAGCATCAGAAATCAACCTTCCTTGACGAATTAAGTCTCTTCGTCTATGACCTTCCGTAACAAACTCCCATCCTCGTTCATCTAACATGGCGTCGATGAAGGATTCTAGATCTGGAAAATCTTCTAAAGTATAGGTTGGTACACCTGCTCTTGTTCTGATTTCATTCAGCAAATCCACGGCCTCCTGAGTAGCTGCCCCTGCAATCATAGCAAGCGCTTCCGAACGCAACAATAACACATCGGCATATCTCATATAACAAACGTCATTCGGCCAATTATTACCATTGCCGCTTATTTGAGTGGGATCTTCAGTAGGTGTGTATTTAAATGCCCTTGGGTGAAACCTGTTTCCAGGATTGTCTCCATTTACCAAATCAATGTGATTGCCACTTTTGTCCATGTATTCATAACAAATCCAACCAAAAGAAACGGGGCCGAACTCACCTCTTGGATCCCACGGTAGGGCTCGTTGATCATCAGGATGGTATGTGGCTACAAAATCTCTTTGTAACTGCAATTGTGCTCCCCAGTTCCTGAAGCTTGTTTGGTATCCTGGGGGGAAATTATGTGCAGGTATTCCATTCTGAGAAAGTATGGCACTGTTTTCAAAAACAAAAATCATTTCCCTATTGCCCTCATTTTCATGCGAAAACATTACGGTTACATCTGATAGCAAGCTATAGGTATTTGCATCTATAACACTTTTCAAAACATCGGCCGCATCCTGCCATTGTCTCGTGTTCATTAGGAAACGACCTAACATAGCTTGGGCCGCCCCTTTAGTAGCTTTACCTTTAGCATCTTGAGTAACCGGCAAGGATTCAATGGCTGATCGATACTCGGATTCAATGAAAGCGCGGATTTCAGCATCTGAAGCCCTTGAATATTCAAAACTCAAATCAAGGGTACTTGTTACCAGCGGTACTGGCCCCCAAAGATCATACAGTTCTGAATAGTTCCACGCCCGTAGAAATGTAGCCTCTGCTTTAAAAGCCGCTACCTTATCTGCAGGTAACGATGTTACATTATCAATATGATCCAGCAGTGCATTACAATTCCTAATGGCCTCATAAATTTGATTCCACGTGGCC
>JANQRV010000408.1 GCA_028284395.1 Saprospiraceae bacterium | reverse complement strand
ACCGACCGGGCCATTTCAAATCTTTGCCGATGATTTCGACCGTAGCGGCACGCTTGACATCGTTTTGGGTTATCATCAGAACGGCAACCGCTATCCTTTGCGCGGCCGCCAGTGCAGTTCCGATCAAATGCCATTCATTAAGGAGAAATTTCCAAATTATCACACCTTTGCTTCGGCGGATATAGAAGCAGTATACGGGGCGGAGAACCTGGAGAAGGCCCTGCAATTTAGCGCAACGACCTTTGCCAGCGCTTATTTGGAAAATACGGGAAACGGACAATTCAAGATCAGGCAATTGCCAAATGCCGCTCAACTGACTACCGTCAGGAAGATCCTGGCAGAGGATGTTGACGGTAACGGTGAATTGGACCTGCTACTGTTTGGCAATAAATATGGATTTGAAGTGGAAACTCCCCGGCAGGACGCCGGTTACGGACTACTACTCAAAGGCGATGGAAAGGGAGGTTTTAATTCCGTCATGCCCTATGAAAGTGGCCTGTTTGTCAAGGGAGAAGTGGCAGACGCGAAACCGATATCAAGGGTTGGAGGCGGGCGTACGTTCCTATTGGCAAAAAACCACGATTATTTGCAATTGGTAGTCTGCGAACGAAAATCACTAAACCAATAAAGGCTATTTTTAGAGGTAGAACATAAAATAATTCGAAATGCTAAAGAAAATAATGCTTGTCACAGGACTGCTTTGCAGCTTCTATTTTTCGTTGAATGCTCAAAACGACGTCTTGATCGAAGCGGAAAGCTTTTTGGACAAAGGGGGTTGGATGACTGATCCACAATTCATTCAACAAATGGGTTCCACTTATCTACTCGCCCATGGAATGGGAAAACCCGTCAGAAATGCTTCGACCCGGGTGGAACTGGACGAAGCCGGGGCTTACCACGTTTGGGCACGGACGCGAGATTGGGCGCCCGGTAATTGGGAGGCACCCGGACGATTTCGGGTCCACATCAACGGTAAAGCATTGCCCAATACCCTTGGGTTAGAACCGGCCTGGGGCTGGGAATATGCAGGAGAGATGGCCTTACCCAAGGGAGAGATCCGGTTAGAGTTGGAAGATCTAACGGGCTTCGAAGGGCGGTGCGACGCCATTTACCTCAGTCAAACCAATCAGCCGCCTCCTAAGTCGGGAAAGGAACTGAAGGAATGGCGAGTGCAAAAACTAAAAGAACCCGTGGCGCCGGAGGTGACAAAGACCTATGACCTGGTCATCACCGGTGGTGGGCTGGCTGGGTGTGCCGCTTCCATTGCGGCGGCTGAACAGGGCCTGAAAGTAGCGTTGATCCACGATCGGCCGGTGTTAGGTGGAAATGCCAGTAGCGAAATCAGGGTCCATACCCTCGGCATCTATGGAAAATTCGAACGCATACTCAAATTGATCGATACGGAACACTACCCGAACGGCTCGTCGGAAGCTATCAAAGATCAGGAGAAGCGGGATCGAAATATGCAGAAGTACGAAAACATCGACATTCATTACAATTGGCGCGCCTACGATGCCGTCGCTCAGGACAACACCATCGTCCACGTCGATGCCCGTCATACTTCGACCGGAAAACGCATTCGTTTTAAAGCTCCACTCTTTGTAGACTCTACTGGCGACGGTTGGATCGGGTACTGGGCCGGTGCCGAATATTCTTACGGCCGGGAAAGTGTCTACAAATACGGCGAAGCCTGGGACAAATGGGGTGAATTATGGAGTCCCGAAGAAGCCGACGATGCCGTCATGGGGTCGTCTATCCTCTGGCAAACCGAGATCAGCGATGCTACCCAGGATTTCCCAGCAGTGCCCTGGGCCATGGACGTGGCCGAAGATCACGAAGCCACCGCTGGGGAGTGGTATTGGGAGTTTTCCCGCAACGACCTTCACCAGATCCACGACGGAGAAGAAATCCGTGACCACGTATTGAAAGCCATCTACGGATCTTTTTACAATGCCAAGCAGAAGCCCGAAAATGCCAACTACCGATTACAATGGGTGTCCTATCTCCTTGGCAAAAGAGAATCGCGCCGACTGGTAGGTGATCACATTTTTACCTTCAGGGATGTATTGGATGATGCCCGCCCACGAGACTCGGTCGTCGTCGAAAAGCGGGATATTGACTTGCATTTTCAACAGAATCTGGAAGATGAGAACAAACCGGATTTCCTGTCCAAAGCTCTCTTCTACAAAACCGAGCGCTATTACATTCCTTACCGGAGTCTCTATTCTCGCAACATCAATAATCTGTTCATGGCTGGCCGTTGCTTCAGCTGTTCCCACGCCGGCCTCGGCGGACCTCGCGTGATGCGAACAACTGGCCAAATGGGGGCCGCCGTCGGTTATGCCGCTTCTCTGTGTAAGGAATACGGCGTCAATCCCCGAGCCATCTACGAAGACCACTTAGAGGAATACATGGAGTTGATTGAAAAACAACAGGGGATTGATTTTCGAAACTAGATCTTTACCATGAAGTTGCTTCAAAATGTAAAAGAAAGCATATGAAAAAAATATTGCCAGCCCTTTTATGTCTTCTACTTTTTTCGGCCTGCGAAGTATCGGATACCGGAGAGACGGTCGTGGGAGGTTACCCCTGGGACATTCCCCCGACCAAACCGGATCGACCGCTGAGCATGGCCATGGAAAGGCTATACGACAATTACCTGACGCCGCGCCCAGAAGACAATGAGCTCTTTTCCAGCTTCAAGTATACGCGACTCAAAGGATTCGATTACAATGGCGGCGACGGCACTATTTCGCGGCGAGACGCGTCCAAGATCATATTCGAGAATGGGAAATACTATGTTTATTACACCAAGAGACATACTAAAGTCCCGCCCATTGGTGCGAAGCGTGCTCACGAAAGCACAGATGAAATCCCTTCCACAGACTGGGATCTGGCCGAAATTTGGTACGCGACTAGTGAGGATGGGTTCACTTGGGAGGAACAAGGTGTTGCCGTTCCCCGACCGCCAAAACCAACGGTGGGGTGGCGTGCCGTTACGACTACCGATATCTTGAAATGGAAGGGTAAGTACTACCTGTACTATCAAGGTTTTTTGGAAGCCAGCGGTAAGAAAGGGGATCATTGTCCGGTGGCTGCTTCTTTCGCCGATTCGCCGGACGGCCCATGGACTCCGGCCAATAGGATCATCATCCCCAACGGCGAACCGGGCACTTGGGATCAATACTCGATTCACGATCCGTATCCCCTGGTGTACAAAGACAAGATCTACGTTTATTTCAAAGCGGCCTACGGAGACCGACCGGATTACCTGGTGGGAAACGGCTTGGCCATGGCCGACGATCCGTTAGGGCCATTCGAGAAACATCCGCTAAATCCCCTGTTTAACTCGGGGCACGAAACAGCCTTGTTTCCCTTTAGGGAAGGGATCGCTGCCCTGGTAATTCGAAACGGCAATGAAAGCAATACCATCCAGTATGCTCCGGATGGCATAAATTTCAACATCGCTGCCGTTACGTCATTGATGCCTACTGCTGCCGGTTCTTACATTCCCGATGCCTTCAACAGTAATGGGAATGGCCGGGGTATTAGCTGGGGATTGTGTCATTTCACAAACGCCTCGGACGACCCGGCCAAAAGGTACAGCGTTTTGGCCCGCTTCGATTGCGACCTCAGCCTGGACGTCGATGATGCCGAAATGAAGAACACACAGCTTTGGTTGAAACCGGACGTCTACTTTTCACAGGGATTGAGTGCGCAGCAGCGGGAACGACTGCAAAAATCATCCGACAAATGAACAACCGACCACAACACCATTGGTGTATCCTACCCCTGAGACTGTTGGCATTGCTACTTTTGATGGGGTGTGACCAGCCGGAAGAATCTCCCAGTTTCAAAATTGAACTGGGGGCGATCGCCTCCGAATCGGTATTTGTCAATGATACGATGAGCATTTGGGGTGGTTCGGTCGTAAAAGGAGAAGACGGCTTATATCATATGTTTTATGCGCAATGGCCAAAAGAACTGGGTTGGGTCTGGGTAACACATTCTGAAATCGCCCATGCCGTCTCGGACTCACCCCTTGGCCCATACCGATTTAATGACCTCGCATTGCCCGATCGCGGAACCACCTACTGGGATGGCCTTTGTACCCATAATCCCACCATTCACAAATTTGATGGGAAATACTACTTGTACTACATGGGGAATACCGGCGATAAGAAAGTAGTCGGCAAACCGGGCAGGCATCAATTGAACTGGCTTCATCGAAACAACCAGCGCATCGGCGTGGCAGTTGCAGACAGTCCTTATGGCCCCTGGAAACGATTCGATGAGCCCGTATTAGACATCACGCACGACGACAGCTTGGCTTTCGATGCGCTCATGACTTCGAATCCGTCCGTTTGTCAAATGACCGATGGAAAGATACTGATGGTTTACAAGGCGGTCGGCAAGAAATTCCCACCACCGAACGGCGGTCCCGTCGTACATGGTGTAGCGATTGCCGAGCATCCAACCGGCCCGTTTAAAAAATACCCCGATCCCGTTTTTACGGTAGAAGGCGAACGCTTTCCCGCTGAAGACCCCTACATTTGGTATCAAGGGGGAAAGTATCGGGCCATTGTAAAAAGCATTGAACACCAAGCGCAAAAACGGGTCTTCTACCTGGTGCATTACGAATCTGACGACGGCATCCACTGGACAAAAGCAAAACATTTTCTGATATCCGATCGGACCGTGACCTGGGGAGATGGACGAAGCCAGCAACTCACCCACCTGGAACGGCCTCAGGTTTTGGTGGAGGATGGTAAGGCCGTGGCCTTGATGTGTGCTGCCGATACCTTGGATGAAAACAATGTCCGGCATTCCTTTAATGTACAAATGCCGCTTCTCGTTGCTGAGATCTGGTAAATCTCGAAGATTTACCAGATCTATTCTTCGAGATTTACCAGATCTTGGTCTTCACCAAGATTTATCCAGCACATTGCACCGACCTTTATTCCCGTAAAAAGCATTTATCATTTAATACTTTGATTATGAAGACGATGAAATGTCTGTTTCTCGCAGCCTTTGCTATGCTTGTCACGGAAATTCATGCACAACAAAACAACCACTACACCATGACTAATCAAGAAATCGTCCAGCAATTTCTAGAAGGATTCAACGACCCGACCAAAATTCAGGCATCCCTGGACCTTTTAGCCGAAGATTATCGATTCAGTAATCCCATGGTACAACTGGATTCCAAAGCGGCTTTTATCCAATTGGCTCAGGAAATTGCCGGTGTCCTGACGGGATTGGAGATCCATCACATTGCCCAGGCCGGAGACTGGGTAGCAGCGTCCTACACTTTTAAATCTGCTCTTCCCGGGCTGGAGAACAATGAGGCATCAGAATGGTTCCGCCTGAAAAACGGTACCATTCAGGAATCTCGCTTGATCTACGATGCCACTAACTGGCGGAAAGTATACGAGCAGATGGAGAAGTGATCTGCGGAATTGTTGCCATGGAGCCATGATGGTGCTTTTGCCGGTCACTGGAAAAAATTTCATGGAAAACAAATACGCTAAAAATTGCGCAAGCAAAAACTTGCATGTATATTTGCAAGTAATTGCTTGCGTAAAATTTTAAGTATCATGAGAAGAGATGTATTTAATGCAATTGCCGACCCGACGAGAAGGGAGATTCTCCTTTCGCTGACTGCCCGGAAGCAAAATGTCAACAGCTTGGCCGAAAGATTCGACATGACCCGTCAAGCGGTTTCGCTACACGTTAAATATCTGCAGGAATGCGGTGTGATCACCATTCAAAAAGAAGGTCGAGAGCGCATTTGCAACTTGGAAGCTAACAAGTTGACGGAAGTGGCGGATTGGTTGTTGCCCTTTAAGCAAATTTGGGAACAGCGATATGCCCAGCTGGATCAAGTATTGGATCAATTGAAATCTAAAAAATAGACGGTTATGAACAAGACAAATTTCGAAAGTAAAGGCAGTATGCTGACGGTGACCAGAACCTTTGATGCCGAAATCGATTTGGTGTGGAGAGCGTGGACAGAGGCAGAGCTATTGGATCAATGGTGGGCTCCCAAACCTTGGAAATCGGAGACCTCCTACATGGATTTTAGGACTGGTGGTTATCGACTTTATGCGATGGTTGGGCCGGAAGGAGAACGGCATATGGGGCGTACGAATTACTTGTCGATCGATGTTCATGAAAGTTTCTCCGGTGAAGATGCATTTTGCGATGCTGATGGAAATGTCAAGATGGACTTACCCGTTGCCGTATTCAAAAATCAATTTGTGGCCAACGGCGGCAAAACGGAGGTTACGGTTGTCACTGAATACGCTTCTGAAGCGCACTTGCAACAGGTGATTCAGATGGGAATGAAGGAAGGACTCTCAATGGCGTACGAAAATTTAGATGAGCTGTTTAAGGCATTGAAAATAAATCAAGTATAAACCGCTCTGTGCGATCTAAAATAGTTCTTTCAATACCCGTTCCCGATAACTTGAACCGATTGGTATTTTAATGGACCCCACGTGTAATTGGTTGCCTTCCAGGGTAGATACCATACTTTTATTCACGATAAATGATTTATGGACCCTCATGAATTGATCGGGGGGCAATTCTTTTTCCAGGTTTTTCAAAGATCCCAATGATAAGGTTCGACCCAGGGGAGTATGGTAACCTACATACTCCTTCATACTTTCGATGTAGTAGATGTCTTTATAGAAAATACGGAAGACTTTAAAATCGGATTTTACCAAAAGGTAATCCTTAGGTTGTGCTGAAGCGGAGGGTAGGGTTTCCTGTGGCGGGTGTTGAGTTTGCCTTGGCTTTAGTAAATTGCTCGCCTTATGGACTGCTTGCAGGAATCGTTCGAAACGGAATGGTTTAAGCAAGTAGTCAACTACGTCGAGTTCATAGCTCTGGAGGGCATATTCTTTGTAGGCCGTGGTGAAAATCACCACTGGTTTTTGCGAAAGCGTTTCCAAAAACTCCACCCCGGTAAGTTCCGGCATCTGGATGTCTAAGAACATGAGGTCTACCGGTACTTGTTGCAGCACATGCACCGCTTCCAGGGGATGGGCGCATTTACCCACCACCGCTAAATGTGGCAGACGTTGGATGTAACTTTCCACCAGTATTCTCGCCGGCTCTTCATCGTCCACAATTAGACAGTTTATTTTATTCATTGGACAGAAAGTTTTAAAAAGACTTCAAAACGGTCTTGCTTGCGAATGATTTTTAGATCATGCCGGTCTTGCGGATAGAGCAACTCCAGGCGTTTTTTAATATTCTCCAAGCCCACCCCTCCAACTTTATCCTTGGTAAATGAGTGTTCCGGTATGCTGTTGACTACTGCGAAATTTATGACTGAACCGGTGGTTTTTAAACTGATCTTAATGTAACCACTTCGTAAATTTTCAATCTTGCTGTGTTTGAAAGCGTTCTCTACAAAAGGAATGAATAACAGTGGTGCGATCATTAAATTGGAAGTGGATTTATCCAAATCGAGTTGTACATCCATGCCACGACTGTCTTTGAGCATTTTCAAATGCACAAAGTTTTCAATGTAATTGATTTCTTTGTGCAACGGCACTTGTTCTTCACTTGAATCGTAGACCATGTAGCGCAGGATTTCGGAAAGTTGCATCACGCTTTCCGGGGTTTGAGGCGCTTGAATGACGGCAAGACTGTAGATGTTATTGAGTGCATTAAAAAGGAAATGAGGATTGACCTGCGACTTCAGGAATTTGAGTTCGGTTTCCAGTTTTTCTTTTTCGGAACGAATAACTTCTTTTTCTTTTTTATTGGCAAAGCGGGCAATTTCCATCATGGTACTGCCCAAAAATGCGATCACGAATGGTGTTAACCTGGACATCCACCTAATTCCGGATCGAACGCCACTGCCTTTAAAGCCTCTCCGTACCATGCTGTTTTTTGGTGGATTGCGAGGCGGATTGAACCAATCTGACCACGGCAGAACCTCACTGTACAACAACAGGACAACGGTAACCAAGAGCGCTACTCCGGCGATTCCAAATCCGACTTGTTTTTTTTGGAAATACAGCTTAGGTAATAATAATCGCGTATTGATTTGAATGACGAGGATCATGCCTATTAAACTGGGCACGTTTCTCCAGGCAAACCGCCCGGGGTTTTCGAAACCATCCGTCAGGAAAAAGGAGACCAAAAGCCAGGCACCCGTCCACAGTAATATCTGCCAAAGTATCCTATGTTGATCAAATCTAGCCATGCTGCAAAGATGAATACTTTTTCACCATCACAAAAGCTTTATCAATCTGGACCGTTTTTTTGCCAATCAACCTGCCGATCTTCTCAATTACCGGTTTTTTCCTACTCCGCCCCTGGTTATTGAGCAAATAACCTCCGTTTTACATAAAATCAACTCCTCCGTTGAATTTATTTTTACCATCTGCCAAATCACCGCATTTTTGCTCCAGAAAGAAAATCTTTCACCATGAATATATCATTTTATCTAACCTCAAATTGAATGCAATGAAAAAGAATCGCTTAAAATTAATGATGCTTCTGTCTACCCTCGGCTTCTTTATGTTGGGCCTGGGGTTGACCGAGACTTATGCTCAGCGACGGGTGCGGAAAGTCCCGGCCAAAAAGGTGGTAGTGACAGGATCTGTCCAACAATACAAGAATTTACCGCGCCGTGGGGTACGCGTCGCCGTTCTGCCCCAAAATACGGTGATTATTCGTCGTGGAAAGTATCATTACCATTATCACAATGGCATCTTTTATCGACCGTTAGGGGGCACTTTCGTAGTGGTAGCACCGCCAGTAGGCATACGGGTGTCGGTATTGCCACCCAACCCGGTCAGGGTGAGACTTTCAGGACGCTCCTATTTTTACTACAACGGCACCTACTATGTTCCTGCTTCAAG
>JANQRV010000372.1 GCA_028284395.1 Saprospiraceae bacterium | reverse complement strand
TGACCGATCAGTCGGGCAGGAAGGATCGCCCGGAGCCTAATAGCCGGAGCTATTAAGGCGAGGACGAGACATGAGCGAGCGATCTTTCTAGTGAATGTCCGGCAGACATTCAAGCGAGTGAACCGCTTGCGGACGGGGTGCCTAGCGCAAAAAGATATTTTCATAGCGCAGATTGTTATTTTTGAACAAGACTAATATTTATGAAAAAGTTAGAAGACCTTCTATTGCTTGGTGATCCATTGCTGTATCAGAAATGCGATCCAGTCACGGAATCAGAACAGCACTTGATCAAAGGTTGGGTGGCAGACCTTCATAACGTCATGGAGGAGATCAGGGCCAAATACAATTTTGGCCGGGCCATAGCAGCACCACAACTGGGAATTATGAAGCGATTAATCTACATGAATATTGATAAGCCGGTGGTATTCATTAATCCTGTACTAGAGGACTTGAGTGAGGAAATGTTTGAGCTTTGGGATGATTGTATGAGCTTTCCAAAGCTGTTGGTTCGAGTCAAACGACACCGTCACCTGACCATCAGGTATGTGGATGAAAATTGGGATCCTAAGATGTGGTCGATGAGCGATGATTTAGCGGAATTACTACAACATGAATACGATCATTTGGAAGGGATCCTTTGTACGATGCGTGCTATAAATGATAGATCATTCAAGTGGCGTCCCTGAATTTAAGGATTATTGACAATGCATTGGGGCCTAAACAAAAAAAGGGCAGAGGTAACTTTCCTCTGCCTTCAGTCCTGTATGAGAAACCCTTTACAAACCTACTCTTATTCTTGACTCGATCGCTGTAGCATCAGATCAATCGAGATTGTTGTTCAAAGAATTTGTGAATACAGATTTAGCACTTGCATATGCATGCAGGTGGTGGTGGAGTGTTTAAAATAGTTTTGGTCGAAAATGTTTAGTGACATTGGAAAGTTTGAAAAAGAACTGGGGTCCGAAAATTTAATTATTTGTGAATTTTCCATCTTATTGTTTAACTGGGAGTCCTTAATGCTCCAATGTCTAATGATTGTAGTTGTGCCGTTTATGGTTGTTTTTTCATCTTTCCAAGTTATTTCAAATCCTTCTGGAAACTCTGTCAGTAACAACTGGTCGTCCGTAGTAGAAAGATCTTTGTCCTGATCGAAAACGGGGTAGCCAGTCGTGGATGGGTCTGACACAGCGCCATAGAATAGGACGGGATTTTGAAGTCCATCCAAGTTTTCGGGAAATACGACATCTGCCAAGGATGGCTGATGCAAGGAGATAAGTTGTGAAAATTTAGTGATGTTTCCATTCTCATCCGTGGCTACCCAGTTTCGATGAATGATGCTTATAGCGTTAGTGTGAAATTCGAAGTTGCTAAGTTTAATCACACCCTCGGAATCATTGCTAGATGGGTGCAAATTAATTGTTAAGGTGTCGCCTGCTAAAAGCAGAGAGGTCATAATGCTATTATTCCGGACCTTTACTGCTTTTCCGTTGTGGAATACCTGGGGTAAAATATTGGAGCCCCCAATGTTACTCAAATCAAAATTCACAAATCCCTCGGCTGGAATAGCTATGCTAAGCCTCAAAAGGCCGCCGGGGGTGACATTGAAGAGAGTACTATTAGCCCCTTCAACTAATATGGTATTGGGAGCTCCGGTGACATCTACCCCACCGTCACCTTTTTTCTTTCTGATGTTCCAATTTTTCCAATTAAAGTAATGATCGGGCTTGGTCAGGTGATCACCTGCCAGCGTATAAGTATAGTCGGTATAATGTAAACTCGTGTTTGCACTGCATTTGTTTTGAATAAGAGGCCGCGTCAAAGTGGAGGGGTTACTGGCTTCATTTGCATTCAATGAATAGTGCTGACCGGTTAAAATGATTTCACAGTGTTTATCTTCGGAGGTGTATTGTTGAGTTGATTGGCCAACCACTGTTGTCGTCACTGAACTTGCCGCTGCTATAACAGCTAACAATAGAAAATACCTCTTATATGTTCTTGAACGGATCATGGGACTATACTTTGCCTGAAAATTCTGTTTCAAAGAGAACAGTAAATTCAGATAAAACAAATTTGGTTCGCTATTGGTTAAACGGATCAACCAAATAGGAAAAACCAGACTATTTTAATCAGAACTCAGACTTGAAAGATTGATAAAGCTTCGTTGAGGACTCTTCGAAGCGCGACCTAAAGTATAGGCACACAGAGGTGGCAGATAAATTCTTTTGCATGTCATGGGATTACACGGTTTGTGGGAAAATAATTTGTTCAATTTTTATCGGTCGAAAAGTATTAACATACCTTTCTTCGGGTACAAATATAAGGCATGATTTTTTTTGACGCAATACCGAGCCCGAATTTTAAGACAAAAATTCTTCAGAATAAATGATGAACCTTTTGTGAAACCAGCCATTTATCAGTAGTACAGAAGATTTTTGAAATTTTTTTAATCCGAAAATTATTTTTCAAAAATGGTCGAATTTTCACTTCATGTTCAAATTCTGATGCTAATTCAACTCAATTTTTTGTTGGGAAGTGAATGAAAAATGGTGCCGAAAAAGTAACATAAATGAAGGTCAAAAGAAAATATTGGGAGCAGCTGATCAAGAAACCGATCGACGAAGTCTGGGAATTTTTTTCACGACCGGAAAACCTGAATGTCATCACTCCGGAAGACATGCAATTTGAAATTTTGACTCCCATTAAGGGAGTGAGAATGTATGAGGGCATGATTGTACAGTATAATGTCAGTCCATTCAAAGGAGTGAAACTGAATTGGGTGACGGAAATTACTCAGATCAAGGAAAGAAAATTTTTTATTGATGAACAACGTTTTGGACCCTATGCCTTTTGGCACCACCAGCACCATTTTGAAGAAGTCGCCGACGGTGTATTGATGAAAGATATCCTCCATTATAAGGTTCCGTACGGATTTATTGGAGACATTGTTAATGCCATTTTTGTAGAAAATAAAATTGAAGAAATATTCCGGTATCGCTTCAAAATTGTGGATGAACTATTCTGAACCGTTATATTTCTACCTTTTTCCACTTTCCCTTCTTAAACAGGTATATCAGCATTAAAAGCATGATGGTCTCACTAATCACCACTGACCAGCATACTCCAGGCAGACGGAAGTCCATAGTGACTGCCAGAAAATATCCTAGAGGTATCTCAATTAACCAAAAGCAAATAAAGTTGATAATGGTCGGTGTCCGAGTGTCTCCTGCACCGTTAAATGCAGCCCCTAGAACCATGGCATACGCATATACAATGTATCCGGCACAAATAATTTGCAATGTGCTAACTGCAGCTCTAACTACCTCCGGCTCCGTACTGAACATCCAAATAATCGGTTTCGCAAATAGGATGTAGATCACCGAGACGGAAAGGAGAAAGATCATATTAGCCAAGGCGGCATTCCAGACAGACTTCTCCGCTCGTTCCGGTTGTTGCGCCCCAAGGTTTTGCCCTACCAACGTTGCAGCAGCATTGGCAATGCCCATGGAAGGGAGAATTGTAAATACGATGAGCCGGATGCCAATTGTGTAACCTGCTACAGCATTGCTGCCGAAGATTGCAATGATCCGCATCAGGAAGATCCAGCTTGCAGAAGCGATCAGAAACTGGCCAGCGCCGGTTGCCGCTATGTCCGCCAAACGGGTCATTATTTTCCAGTCGAAATTGAAATGCTCTGATTTAAGCTTAACGATACTGGCCTTGCCGAAAAGGATGTATAGCTGATAGCCGACGCCAATACTCCGTCCGATGGTAGTAGCTACGGCAGCCCCCTGGACACCTAGTTCGGGAAATGGACCGATCCCAAAGATGAACAAAGGGTCGAGGATTATATTGATACCATTAGCCACCCAAAGTGACCGCATCGCAAGAGAAGCATCTCCTGCACCACGAAAAACACCATTAAGCAAAAACAAGAGAATAATGACGACATTACCGCCCAACATGATCCTCGTATATCCGACTCCTTCCTGAATTAATTCTGGGGTGCCACCCATTAATCGCAGGATGTTTGGAGCGTATATTACGCCCACTATTCCAATAATGACACCCACTGCTAAACTTAACATAATGGCTTGAGCACCAGCTTTTGCAGCAGCTTCCGGATTGTTTTCTCCAATTCTCCTAGCAATCATTGCTGTAGCAGCCATACTCAATCCGATCCCCAGGGAATAGACCAATGTAATTACCGACTCCGTTAGGCCAACCGTGGCAACCGCATTAATGCCAACTCGGGAAACAAAAAATACGTCGACCACTGCGAAAAGTGATTCCATCAACATTTCCAGGATCATTGGAACAGCGAGAAGAATTAAAGCCCGATTGATACTTCCCTTTGTAAATTCCTTCTCTTCTCCTCGGATCGCAGCTTTTAGTAAGTGTAATATCTCTTGCATAGGGTCTTATTGATATTCCAATTACCAATTCTCATTGTTTTTAGTTCCCTGTTCAAAATAATTCTTCTCATAACCTCTAACTCCCTTGATCCGTTAGAGGTCCCACTTTTGCAGGTCGTGCGATTGATGGATGAATTTCTGCGATTCGCACCGTAAAAATTACGGTTGGAAGGAATTCGATTGACAACGGCTTTGCAGCCGGCTAATTTGCACTCAATCGATAAAAAATTACACCACCATAAATCTGTATTATGATTACGAAAGGAATTATCCCGGCTCTATTACTTGTTGCCTCATTGCTAACTTTTTCAAGTGTTTTTGCTCAAAACTATGTATTGGCAGTGGCTGATATCAACGATGCCACGGATTACAAGGAAATGGTTCGTATTGATAAAAGCGATCGTCCCGTTTTGACCACTAATGCTCAGTTTCCCGGCGGAGAATTGGAAATGGCGAATTATCTGAAACGAAGCATCAATTATCCCGCATTAGCTGAACAATACGGAATTGAGGGCAAAGTACTGGTGAGAGCAAGTCTGTCAAAAACCGGGGAAATTTTGGATGTGGACATCGTAGAAGGTCTTTTTCCTGTTTGTGATCAGGAAGCGCTTAGAGCGATAAGAAATATGCCGAATTGGACCCCCGCAAAAAGCGCGGAGGAATCTATTCCCACCAAAATATTGATCGGTGTGAAGTTCGCTTTGAATCGCTAGGGTCCAGGTAAAAAATAATTACTTATTTAAAGGTTTTCGAAATCATTCGAAAAGATTCGAAGAGGGTTCCGTATGAGACGGAACCCTTTTTTGCATCCTTGAAATCGGAAATGCCAGTAAAATGATTGTACGCCGGAACTGACAAATGTCTAAATTTGGGCCATTTTCAAACCAGTAGATCACCCAGGTTGTATTCATGACCATGGTGTGGCGCAACTTTTATTAGAAGAAATTGATATGTCAGATCAATCCAATTTTGAAACTGAAGCCATCCGGGGACAATTGGAAAGAACACAATACCGGGAACACAGCAATCCGCTTTTTTTAACTTCAAGTTTTACGTTTCCCTCGGCGGAAATCATGCGGGACACTTTCGCCGGAGAAGAGGAGGGCATCATTTATTCTCGTTACAGCAATCCCAATACGGAAGAGTTCATCCGGAAAGTTTGCCGAATGGAAGGGGCAGAAGATGGTTTTGCAACTGCACCTGGAATGGCTGCGGTATATGCTAGTATTGCTTCCCTTTTGAAGACGGGAGACCACATCATTGCTTCACGAGCTGTCTTCGGATCCACCCATCAGATACTAACCGGGATTTTGCCCAATTATGGGATCTCATACACTTATGTTGAGCCGGACGACGAATCTACCTGGGAAGCGGCGGTGCTGGCCAATACTAAAATGATGATTCTCGAATCACCCTCCAACCCTGGACTGGCGTTGGTCAATTTAGCGAAGGCCGGAAAATTTGCAGCTGATCACAACTTGATATTGAATGTAGATAATTGCTTTACCACGCCCTACTTGCAGAGACCGATGGAGCACGGAGCACATATAGTCGTCCATTCCGGCACCAAATGGATGGATGGGCAGGGCAGGGTCCTTGGCGGAATTATTGTGGGAGATGCTCACCTGATTGAAAAAATCAGGTTTTTTTGCCGCCATACGGGGCCTGCTTTATCTCCTTTCAACGCTTGGATTCTGTCAAAAAGCCTCGAAACACTTGCGGTCCGAATGGAGCGGCATTGCCAAAATGCGCACCAACTGGCCGAGTTTTTGGAGGAACATCCCAAGATCAGTCGCGTTGCCTATCCGTTTTTGGCCAGCCACCCACAATTTAATCTGGCTAAAAAACAGATGAAGTATGGCGGTGGGATCGTTGCTTTTGAGATTAGGGGGGGTATTGAAGCAGGATTGCGATTTCTAAACGGAATTAAGATGTGCTCTCTATCTTCTAATCTTGGTGACACTAGAACGATTGTTACACACCCAGCTTCAACCACTCATTCAAAGTTGTCAGAGGAAGAGAGAATGGCAGTCGGCATCTCGCCAGGTATGGTCAGGGTCTCTGTAGGCTTAGAACACATTGACGATATCGTTGAAGATTTTATCCGTGCGTTGAGCCAGGTTTGATAGACCGGGGACATCTTCGGTTTTAAATACACATTATACCAGTGCCCCCAACTATTAGACAACTTCAATAAGAATATGTTTAAACTTTATCCTTCGGCCTGCAAATGCCCATTTTTGGAACCTCATTTCACCAAATTTTTAGACCATAGCGCTGCTATGCACCGAAAATTTGGCTTTATGAGAACCCCAAACTGAACATTTTCGGCTGCGAAAACAAAATTTAAACATATTCTAACTTGATATTTGGGAGCACTAATTATCTGGCAGGAAATGTCTATTTCAGAGCGAGTTCTTTGTTGGTTTCAAAAGATTGAAATCATGCCAGATTTTTAAAAAAGTAGGGGATTTTTTCTGTTTGGCACAATACTTGAACTATATCGGGTACGCGCTAAAAAAAGAATCACATACAATTTTTTATCTGTAAAATCGTATTAAGTAATACCAACTTAAACCGATTTTACAATAAAACACCCTTTATGAGAGGCTTAAAAAATCTAATTGCACAGGCAATTGCAATAGTCCTGTGCATATCTCCCTTGTCTGCACAATTTGTCTTCACTGGTATTTACCAGGAGCAAAAAGTTGATAATCAGATTGTTCAAGCCAGTTCCTGGGAAGACTTGCTCCAGCAGCAGCAAAACCTCACCGCCCAGGGTTTCCATTTAACGGATATAGAATTTGCGGGTGAAAGCGAGCAAAAAACTTATTGGTCCGTAGTAACCAAGGGTGACGTTGCTCAGTCTATTCACAAAGAAAGTAATTGGAAATCGATGTTGGAACGTCATCGTTCGAAGGTATCTGAAGGCTGGGTCCTGTCTGATATCGAAGGCTACGGTGATAAAAGTGGAAACGTCCAGTTTGTTGGATTATGGCAGAAAGGAACCGCAAATCAACAGTTGTGGAAGCTAAATTCCTGGCTTGGTGTAAAGAAACTAACGGCTGACATGGGTAAGAAGAATATTTTCCTGCAAGATATCGAGATCATTAAGGACAGTGCTGGGAAATTGAACTTTTTGCTGGTATACCAAGCCGACATCTCTCAGCAAAGAACGCATTTGATTGTTCATACCGACGCAAAGGCCTATCTGACCGATCGATTGGAGCGCATTAAGAGTGGTTACGGTATTATTGATTTTGAGTCCATCGAAACAGAAGAGAAATCCTTTATGGTCAGCATTTTTAAAAGGACCGCACAAAAAGAAGGAATTCGTCGAAATATGAATCCAGAGGGTCTGTCTTCAGTTTCAAAAGATATGGCGGAAAAAGGACTTCAGATCTCTGATCTGGAAATCAACCTGGAAAACAAGCCCGTCATTGCACCTCCTACGGCTCAAAAAGTGCATAACTTTTCTCCCGAGAAATAAAAATTGGCTTATCAGCCATCAAATTCCTTTCAGGAAAGTGTACTAGATGAATGAACCAACAAACCGAAGATCGGCTGAAAAAAGCTTATCCTTCTCTTGGCCAATCTTTCGGTTTATTGGGACTTTTGATGCTCCTGACTATCGTCGTTGCTGCATTAGTGTTTGGGGCTTCCAGCCAAATTTGGGGAGATGCCTTGGTCTCTGGGATACTTTCCTTGCATACGTGATTCTTTTCTCCTTGGTTTGGTGAAACTGCCCAACGTTTACGAAGGTATAAGAAATGTTATCTCAAGCCTGTCCTGGTGGCAGCCTACTTGCTTTTTTCCAATTATTATTGGCCTGGTCCTAATTCTTGAACCATTAATTGGACTTATTCCGACGCCGGAGTCGGTTTTGGAAATGTTTGAGTTGGAGAATGACGATTTCCTTACCCTTTTTATGGTCGCTGTGTAAAACGGGAATCATGAGCCGCCAATTTTTTGGCAATGGCGGATAGTGTTTTTTAGGATTGTTGGCAATAAGTGCAGCAACCTGTTTATTGGGGTTTCGGATGCTGAATCGAATATTCAATAAAAATGGGACTGATCAGGAACCAATTGCCTTGGTAGATGTTTAACAATGGATGGGTAAATCAATCAACAACTTCTTGTTATATGGCCACTAACCGAAGGGCATACGCCTTTATTCTCCGGGAAAAAGATGGTATTGGTGAAATGTTGGTTTTCCGGGAACGCGGAAAAGAACCTTCCAAACCTTTTCACATTCCAGGTGGTGGATTAGAACCTGGAGAAATACCCGAGGAGGCCATTGTCCGAGAAATAGAAGAAGAAAGCGGGTTGACCGGTCTTAAGCCCTCTAAATTCATTGGTCAATGGGTTGAACAACAAGAGAATCAAATTTTTCAAAGGTATTTTTTTCTCTTCCACACCTCGAAACTGCTTCCGGATACCTGGACCCATAAAGTAACCGGGAACGGACTGGATTCGGGAATCTATTATGACTATCAATGGGTCTCTGCTGAGGATGCGCTAAGGCTGCACGTGGTTTATCACTCCTACCTGAAACCCAAGTATTTGCCGATGCTTTTTCCAAAGAAAATTCATTTAGGCTTGCAGCGCAATCAGATATATCTGTTGCCTTTCTCCGAGCGCTGGGCACCGGTTTTTGAAGCAGAACGGGATTTGATCCGGATTATGACCGATCCCCTTTTAGCGGACATTCAACACATTGGTAGTACTTCTGTATTTGGCATGGTGGCCAAACCGATCATCGATATCGGCATTGCTTTCAAGCATCTGACTACCCTGCCAAACATAGTCGCTCGACTAGAGAGAGTCGGTTATCAATATCTTGGACCTCATGGGGTCGAAGGACGACAATACTTGGTGAAGAGGGATGTCGAAGAAAAATCTTTTTTCCACATCCATATGTACCCGGAAGGCCATTCACTTTTGCAGCGCCACCTGGTATTCCGGAATGCCTTGCGTACAAATGATGAGTTAGCTGAGGAATACTATCTCTACAAACTGAAAACATGGAGTCGTATTGGCGGCGACCGCGAAAATTATACGATTTCAAAGGGTTCCTTCTTTGATCAATTTTTTGAGCTTAACAAAACTCTGAAAGTGCCTCTTACTGAATCCCAGTAGTGTCTTCTGCGATCTTCAATATGAAACCGCTTCCATAAACATTTTCGATCTGGATCCTGGGGTCCTTCGAGAGATACTTCCTCAACCTTGAAATAAAAACATCCATGCTGCGCCGTGTGAAATAATCACTTTGATTCCAAATGGTCTTTAAAACCATCTTACGGGAAAGAAGCCGGCCTTTAAACTGACAAAGTTGTTTTAGCAGCAATGCCTCCTTTTCCGTCAAAATTCGTTCATCCCCTTCATTGTTTTTTAATTTTTGATTATTGAAATCAAAAAGGTATGTGCCAAGTTTAAATAATTCAAAATCCGGGTCGGCTAGGGGGAATCGCCGTCGCCGCAAGACGGCCTTTAAACGTGCTACCAACTCTTCCTCGTCAACTGGCTTGCAGATGTAGTCATCGGCACCAAGATTGAACCCCTTTAATTTGTCTACTTTGAGGGATTTAGCCGTCAGAAAAATGATGGGGACCTGGCTGTCTTTGAGCTGGATCCCTTGTGCGACTGAAAAGCCGTCTAAATCGGGCAACATGACATCCAATACACAAATATCAAAACTACCCTTTCCAAAAGTTTCCAATACTTTTTTGCCGGTCTTAAACCACGTCACTGAAAAGTTTTTCATTTCCAGATACTCTTTCAGAATGTAACCTAGCGTTGGGTCATCCTCCAGTAATAAAACTTTGTCTTTTTTCATAGCTGGTTTTGTTGGTAAATAAATGATCCTTGGTTGGGGGCAAAGGGAAGGATAGCGTGAAAGAGGAACCGGTTCCGATCTCACTGTCCACGTTGATCTTACCGCGATGTTTCTTCACAATTTCATAGACATAACTGAGGCCAAGGCCAAATCCTTTGGCCTTTTGTAAATTTCCACTTGCTACCCGGAAAAACTTCTTAAAGATCCGCTTTTGGTCTTTCGGTAAAATGCCAATGCCGTTGTCCATGATGACGACATTTAAGTACTTGTCGGTACTGGAGGTTTGCACGGTAATCACTGGTCGGTTGCCATTGTACTTTAATGAATTGTCAATGAGGTTTAAAAATGTATTTTTTAAATGGATCGGATCTCCATGTATCTTGGATTTAGTTGCATCTAAATTCATTTTCCAATCCCCGTTTTCCCGTTCGACTTTCACACGACAAGCTTGTTCGAGGTCTTTGAGAAGCAAATGGACATCTACTTCTTCTTTGTTTAATCTATACTGTCCGCTTTCCAGAGAAGCCAGTTCCAGAACTTTTTCGACATGGGTCTTAATTTGGTTGTTTTCGCTTTCCAGCATACCCAAGTATTCTATTGCTTTTTCCCGGTTTCGGTCCTTTGTGAATTGCTGAAGCATTTTTGTGATCAGGCCAATCGAAAAGGCAGGAGTTTTCAGCTCGTGCGTGAGATTGTTGATAAAGTCGTTCTTGATCGTATCCAATTCTTTAAGGCGGCGCATTTGCATGATCAACCAGGCGATGCCAATCAGGATGATCACTAAAAAACTGATCGTTGGTATGATCAGCCGGAAAAGCTTCTTGAGCAAATAACCGAACAGGTCATCGACCAGTAAATTAAACTTGGACTCGCAAAAACAACGTTGCCCAATCTCGCCGAAAAATGGAATGCCAAATCTTTCATAAGCGTAATACTCCTCATCGTAATGAAGACTCTGTAGGAAAGGAGTGTCTCCTCTTGCCGGACGCAGGGCAAAGGAAAAATCTACCCGTATCTGTCGTTTCGATAAATCTGCCCGGATGAATTGGTCGATGCTGTCAATTAATGAAATGCGAGCATTTTCTCGTTGGATAATGGAAGAGGATGTACCGAATAAGTCGTCATACAAAGGCGTCCAGTTTTTGTTGGTATTCAATTCTTGAACGGTTCGTTGCAAACTAGCTTCGATCTGTTGATTAAACTTTCGTTGTTCCAACAGTAAGCCAATTCTAAGAAAATAGAACTGGATGGCTCCCAATCCGAACAAAGAGACAATAATCAAAGCAGGCCAAAACCAATATTTCATCCGAATAATTATAAAGTTAATTCACGTCCAAAAGAGCCAAAAGCGCCTGAAACAGTTGTTCCATTTAAAGCTAATTTGGTCAACTAAATTGCATTTTTGCAACTCTGTTAAGAGGATTAACCTTTTGTTAGGATTTTAAATGGGCTGAAAACCCTTATATTGCGGGACTTATAGAAAAAATAATTATGTTATTTTGGTTAATATTGTGTTAATGTTTTCAAAAAACGACGGGGTGATGGTGGAATTATCGAATTAGCATATTATATTTGTCCATATAAATCTCGCGCTTCTAAATTCATTCATTAAATTTTTTGCTATAGAGAGTAACTTTTACACTAAATAATTACTTAGATAAGAATCAGTATCCCAATAATACAAATCAATTATTTAGTTATGCAAGTTACGCTTCTAAATGATCAGCAGTTGATCGCACGTTATCTTGAAGGTGATGAACGCGCTTTTGAAGAATTACTCAACCGTCATCAGCAAAAAATTTACACTTCCATTTATCTTTTTGTCAAGGATCAAAGTTTGGCTGAAGATATTTTCCAAGAAGTTTTTATTAAGATTATTGATACTCTGAGAAAGGGTAAGTACAACCATGAAGGCAAGTTCCTTCAGTGGGCTTTACGGATTTCCTACAACATGTGTGTAGATTATTTCCGTCGTACCAAGCGTAGGCCGAAAGTATCTCCTACTGAGACATTTGATATTTTCGATGTTTTACAAGTAACGGAGGACAATGCCGAACAGCGCATTATCCGTAGTCAAACCCACAACAAAGTTCGCAGTCTGGTAGATATGCTGCCCCCCGAACAACGAGAAGTTGTCATCTTGCGGCATTATGCAGATATGAGTTTTAAAGAGATTGCCAAATTAACTAGAGTGAGTATTAATACCGCTCTTGGTCGTATGAGATATGCGTTGATCAACATCAGAAAGATGGTTGAGGAAAAGCAGGTGATCCTACAGTAAGACTATTATTCTATCAAAATAATTGACCTTCCGGCTGATTGAGTTTGAGCACTTGATCAGCCGGATTTTTATTTTTCCCAAGCATAAACCAATACGAAACCTCGGATAAATTCATATTTCAGGTCAAAGTGAACGTGATATTCATCCTTGGCTACCTGTCCTGCAAACGATCCCCCGTCGGGATTGAAGTCGAAGGGCGTTACTAAAATGTGTTGGCAGAAATCCAATTTTTTCCGGCCATATGCTTTGTATAGTGCTTCTTTGGCGCCCCAATAGATGTGTAGATGCTCAATCCTAGAACTTTCCAGAATACTTTTCATTTCGACAGGACGCATGTATTTATGTGCGATGCGCTCAATTTTTGGGACGATACGCTGGATGTCAATTCCGACTGATACCGGAGCTGCAATAGCGGCTGCCAACCCGTGTGAATGGCTGATCGAGATTTCGTAATTGGAGTCCGGAAGGTAGGGCTTGCCAAATTGGTCTTTTAAGAAGGCCATCCGTTTGATTCGGCCAGACATAAGATGGACTAGTTTTCTGGCGGCTAGCCATTCTAGTCGCCGATTGCCCTTTATCAAGGACAATTGTTGGGATTCGGCCTGGCTCAATTCCAGGCCTTCCAGGAAAAAAGACTCTGCTTCGGTAATCTTCCAGATGCCAATTTCTCCAACTGGTGTTAAAGGTCTATGTAATAATAAGGGCATAATAATAGAATCAAAACAAGTTCTTACTTTTGTCAAAAATCAAACGGGCCTTCTTCATGCCTAAACAACTCAATGTTAAAAAAATTGCGCAGCTTACCGGCCATAACGGCTCAATTTTTTCAATTGTAGAAGACGAACAACCCAATCGGTTTCTTTCCGGAGGAGGGGATGGATGGATAGTTCGTTGGGATTTGAACGAACCCGATCTAGGTAAATTGGTAGCTAAAGTCGACCAGCAAATTTTTGCTTTGCGTGCGATACCAGATCAAAATCTAATCATAGCGGGTAATATGAATGGGGGTCTCCATTGGATCCGTACCGATGATCTCGAGAAAAACAAGAACATCAGCCACCACCACCGCGGAGTCTTTGATATTCTTCCGGTGCATGATGCTGTACTAACCATTGGTGGCAGTGGTGTACTGACCAAATGGTCGCTCGATCCGATTAGAAGTCTGGAAAGCATCCAATTATCTCATTACAGCTTGCGTAGTATCGATTATTCTGCCACTAGAAACGAAATTGCCATTGGGGCTAGTGATCACAGTATTTTTCTGTTAGATGCCGGGAGTCTTGCTCTAAAAAAAGTCTTGCCCAAGGCACACAGCAACTCTGTTTTTGCGGTCAAATACCATCCTAATAACTCGTTGTTGTTAAGTGGTGGCAGGGATGCCCATCTTAGAGTGTGGGATCTCAAAAGTGATTTTCGAGAAGTGTCGACACAGCCCGCTCACTGGTTTACCATCAACAGCATTGTGTTTGATCCTACCGGAAGGTGGTTTGCTACCGGAAGCAGAGACAAAACGATTAAGATTTGGGACGCTGCCAACTTTAAGTTATTGAAGGTTCTAGAGACAGTTCGGGACAAGGGGCATCTCAATTCAGTCAATCGATTATACTGGTCCACATTTGGTAACTACCTGCTTTCCTGTAGTGACGACCGATCGATAATTGCTTGGGAGGTTACAAAAAACTAAATTTATTCGATGATATTAAGTGATAAAAAGATCTTGGAGGGTATTCAAAATGGAGAGATCGTGATTGAACCATTCGAAAGAAGTTGTCTGGGGACCAATTCATACGACGTTCATCTCGGCAAATACTTAGCTATATACAAAGATCACATTTTAGACGCCAAACGGCACAATGATATCGAGCATCTGGAAATTCCGGACTCAGGGTTTGTTTTACATCCGAATACACTTTATCTCGGCGTGACGGCAGAGTACACGGAAACCCACAATGCGGTTCCGTTTTTAGAGGGTAAATCAAGTGTTGGACGATTGGGCATCGATATCCACGCTACCGCCGGTAAGGGCGATGTAGGGTTTTGCAATACGTGGACCCTTGAAATCTCTTGTACTCACCCCGTCCGAGTCTATGCGGGGATGCCAATTGGCCAACTTATTTACTTTAAAGTTGATGGTGAGATCGAAAATTATTACAACAAGAAAAAGAATGCCAAATACAACACCAGGACGGAGCGACCGGTGGAAAGTATGATGTGGAAGAATAACTTTTAATGATGGCAGCCGACAATGACGTTATGAACATAAGGATCATATCTGCAGGTGCTGGAAGTGGGAAAACTTATCGGCTGACTTCCGAATTGGTCAATCTGCTGAAGAATGGGGTGCGACCCAGTGGCACTATTGCCACCACTTTTACGAATAAAGCGGCGGCAGAATTGCAGGAAAGGGTACGGATCCGATTGTTGGAAGAAGGGCTCCCCGATAAGGCAGAGGCTATTACCAATGCTTTGATCGGGACCGTACATAGTCTTGGCGTCAAATTATTGAAACGCTTTGCTTTTGAGGCTGGTGTTTCTCCAGATGTCAGCATTATGGCCGAGGAAGATCAACAGATGATGTTCAACCAATCATTAGCGGTAGTTCTAAACGATGAGCGGGTTCAGGTTGTTGAGGACCTCTGTGATAAATTGGGATTGAACAAGAGGGGGCATTACGACTGGCGCAAGGAAGTAAAGCAGTTGACGGATGTATCCAGAATCAATGATTTCTCATTTGAAGTGCTGGAAGAGAGTAAGCGGCGGTCCTTCGATTCCTTTCTCGAATTTCTAGACCCACCGGAACAACGAGCGCCACGGGAGATCAATGAAGTGCTCGCACAAAAACTGGATGAAGCCATTATGGCACTATCCACCAATGAAGACGGTACTAAGAAGACCAATGACGCTCTTTCGCAATTGAAACAACTGCGAGAGGAACTGACCCTTAGGGGCCTCTTGTTTTGGCATCACTGGGTCAAGATTTCAAAACTCAGCGTCGGGGCTAAAAGCAAGGACGCCATGTCGCCTCTTAAGGATTTTGTGCAGGGGCATCTGAGCAATGCTTCTTTTCACGGAGATGTGAAATCATTCATCGATCAGATTTTCGAAATATCCGTCGACGCCTTGCGCGAATACGAACAGTACAAAAAGAGTAGAGGGTTGATCGACTACACCGATATGGAGGTCAAAATCAATCAATTGTTGGAGAATGGACGGATTCAGAGAATTCTGGCCGAAGAAATCGATTTATTGATGGTCGACGAATTTCAGGATACCAGTCCGATCCAATTGGAGATTTTTCTTAAACTATCCCGTTTGGCCGGGAAATCGATCTGGGTAGGAGATCCAAAGCAATCCATCTATGGCTTTCGTGGAGCTGAACCAGAATTGATGCAAGCCATCATTCGGAGTGCAGGAGGAGTGAAACCTGAGGATATCCAAGAGTACTCCTGGCGATCTCGCGAGGACATTGTTTTCGCCACCAACGCGATATTTACCAAGGCATTTTCAGATATTCCTTCCAATCAGGTAGCGCTTAAACCCAAGCGTACCAAAATCAGTACTCCGGATAGCATTAATAATCAAAACGAGCCAATCGATATCGGGGATGCACTGATTCATTGGCATTTTGAATACGACGGCCCCGGAAGACGATCGCCGCGCAAACCTTGGATGGAAAACTGTATCGCTCGAAGCATTCAAGAGCTGCTGGAACAGAACGTTAAAATATTACCGAAAGGAGAGGCCGGCTATCGCCTGCTAAAACCAGGGGACATCGCTGTTTTATGCCGTTCAAATATGGAATGTCAGGCGATGGCAGAAGCCCTAGCGCGGGCCGGACTTAAGGTTTCGATTGCCCGAAGCGGTTTGCTGGAAACGGCAGAAGCCAAAGGAGTCCTGGCCTGTCTCAAATACATCCTCAATAGATACGACACACTTTCAGTTGCCGAAATATTAGTCTTGATCAGTCACCAGCCAATTGAGCGCGTCATCGAAGGTCGACGCTCTTATTTAGAAGACAAAAAAGCTGAAAGGGCAATACCCGCGTGGGCCAGTGATGATCCTTTCATCGCCAAATTGAATGCGCTGAGGGAAGAGGCCAAAGATCTGACGAGTGCTGAAATACTCAATCTCGTATTGGAGGAACTAAACATTCGACAGATCATTGCTGGTTGGGGGAGCCCAAATAAACGTCTGGATAACATTGAGGAACTGCGCAAATTCGCCGTTCAATACGAAGAAAATTGTAATCGACTGCATTTGGCTTCTTCGCTGGGAGGTTTTTTACTTTGGCTGAATGCGGTAGAAAAAGCCGGAAACGATACCCAGGGAGCCGGACAGAGTATTGATGCCGTCAATGTAATGACTTACCATAAGAGCAAGGGCTTGGAATGGCCTGTTGTGGTTTGCCATAGTTTGGAAGGGGCCTTAAAAGCCAGGGTCTGGGGGGTACGATTGATTAACGAGTCGCAAGAGATCGATTTAGATAATGTATTGGGCAATAGATGGATCCGTTATTGGATTAACCCCTACGGAGATCAAATCAAAAATACGCTACTGGACGAACGCATTAAAGAACACCAAGTCTACAGCAGCGCTCGGCAACAAGCATTGATGGAAGATGCTCGCTTGCTTTATGTTGGTGTTACCAGGGCCCGTGATTATCTGGTCTTGCCAAGTCGGGATGTGCCTACCAGGTGGTTAAACAGAGTGTGGCATCGCGGAGAAGAAGATCACCCGACGTTGGATGCAAGTACCTATGAAAGTCCTTGGGAATGGCAAGGGTTTTGGTTACCCAAGCATACGGAAACCAAAGTGTTTGCACCAGATTTTGAATATCGGGAAATTCAAGAAGCGCCTATTTTTTTCTTGGAAGCGCCGAGCGGAAAGCAACAATTTGAAACTTCCGACATTGACCTTCGGACAGAAGAGTTATTCCCTAAACTGAAGATCACAACGGGGCTGGCAGTCACTTATCAAGGGGCTTGGGAACCCACTTTCAATGTAGAGGCATACGATTTGGCGAAAGCACTGAAGGCCTTTTTGATTGCTGATGCTGACGCCAGTGCTCAAGAAGAGCGGGAAGAAATGGCAAGGTCATTTATCCAAACATTTGATTTAGGAGACTTTACACCACCACATCTATTCGTACAACAATCTAATCATTGGAAAAAGTGGCTAAATCGGACTTATACTCCAACCAAGGTTCTTCGGAAATACCCCATTCGTTACTCATATCGTGACCGATGGTTCAATACGATCGTCGACCTGATTCTGGAAACTCCAGAAGGATTGATCTTGATTCAAAATAGCGGTTATACCGGCCAACAGAAGAATTGGCGTAAGAAGGCGAAAGAATTGGCGCCCTGGATGCTCCTTTGCAGAATGGCGCTACAGGAAATGCTTAAGGTCGACAATGTGCGCACGTACGTTCATTTCGTCCTGGGAGGAGGAGTTATGGAAATCATGGCAAATGCCCAAGTAGATGTTCCGGTTGTAGAAAAAACGGCTGACTAAAGGAGGTTTATGCCTTTCTGATTGCTAAGCTGGCCCCGACAACTAAACAACCACCAACAAGGATATTCCAGGTGAGCGTTTCGCCAAAGAATAAGACACCGAATGCCATTGCAAAGACCAATTCAATGTATGCTAGGAAAGAGGCTTGAGATGCAGCGATCGACTGCAATGCTGAAAAAAATAGGCCAAAAGCCCCTACCCCCAAAACGGCAAAATAGAGAACAGTCAGATTCAATTGCGTTATGGTAGGAGCTGGTTCATTTACCAAAAGGAAAGGCAAGAAAATGATCGCTGCTACCAGGTTTTGAAAGAAAATGGTTTCTCTCCAACCGTAGTTAGAGGCCTCTTTCTTAAATATAACCACGGTTGACGCGTATAATGCGGCCGATATCAAGGCAGCAAGCATACCCAAAAAAGACTGGTCTTGGAAGGAGATCTCTTTGTTGAGCGTTAGAAAAACGATGCCGCTGAAGGCCACTGAAAATAAAATTCCTTGTCTTATCGAAACCTTTTCTTTAAGTGATACAGCACTAAAAAGTGCGACCAATATCGGCCAGGTATAAAGGACGATAATGGCGTTGCCGATCGTCGTAAGGGCATATGCCGAGTAATAAAAAATCATTCGGAGTGCGTTGAGCACTGAGGCGCCAATCATCAGGCGAATATTACCGGATCTCAACTTTGCATTTTTCTGGATCGAGAAGAGGAGTAGAATCAATAATACTGGTACTGCACCTCTAAAGAAGGACAACGTAGTTACCGGCAATTTTATGTATTTAATAAAAGGACCAGACATGGCCCAGAATACCGTAGCAAGGATGACCTTTAAATGAGGGCTGCGCATCATGGCGGCAAAAGTAATTAAATATTCTGCATTTCCCATTTGGCGTTCTGTTATTCCACGTTGACACCAAATAAGAGGCAGCCTTAGCTTAAACCCTTTTTCTTTGAGGCATTATAAAAGACAAAAAACCATAAACATGAAAACTATTTTCTACTTACTGTTTTCCAGTATCAACCTGATCACTACGGCAAGTGTCAATGAAGCTTCGATTGCTACCGCCAATTTTCCTGGTGGTCCCGCCGCTTTTCAACAATTCACAGCAGAACATTTAGTTTACCCAACCTGTGCTCGGGAGGGTGCGGTTGAAGGAGTAATTAAGGTTGGCTTTACTGTTTTGGAAGATGGCTCTATCGATCGTATACAAATTCTGGAGGGTTTGGACCCGGCGTGTAATGAGGCAGCCATTCTTTTCATTCGTTCGATGCCAGACTGGATCCCCGCCACCAAATTTGGAAAGCACGTAGCGACTAAGGTGAATCTAGCGATCAACTTTCAGCTAGAGACTTGATTGCAGCGTTGATGTCAACTGTATTTCCACACTATTCCTGTTATTGATATGATTCAAAATGACAGGAATATTTTTGTTGATCAATTGTTCGTCGAAAGGAGTCTCTACCTTAATGTAATTGTCAGTAAATCCTGAAAGCAGAGTTTTGTCGCGATGTCTTTCAAAAAGAACGGGGCGGGTTTGCCCGATATGCTGCTCGTAAAAGTACCTTTTCTTTTTTTCGCTTAGGATGGTCAACATTTTATTACGGCGCCGGCGATCTTCCATTGGAACTGCTCCCTTCATATCCATTGCCGGTGTGTCCGGACGTTCTGAATAGGTAAATACGTGTAAATAGGAAATGTCTAAGTCATTAATAAAGCGGTAAGATTCAAGGAAATCTGTTTCTGTTTCTCCGGGAAAACCAACAATCACATCAACACCAATGCAACAATGCGGCATGATGGTCTTAATGCGTTCAACACGCTCCAGGTACAATTCTCGCTGATACCTTCGACGCATTAATTTCAACTGTTCGTTATTACCTGACTGTAACGGCATGTGGAAATGCGGTACGAAGCGTTTTGATCCAGCAACAAAATCAATAATCTCATTGGTACACAGGTTTGGTTCGATGGAAGAGATCCGGTAGCGCTGAATACCATCCACCTCATCCAACGCACGAATCAAATCGATGAACATTGCCTCTTTTTTCGGTCGAAGACCTTCTATGACTTCTGTGCCATTGCCAAAATCGCCGATGTTTACCCCGGTAAGAACAATTTCCCGGATGCCCATTTCGGCAATTTTTTGAGCGTTGGCCAATACATTTTCTATGGTATCGCTGCGACTCTTCCCCCTCGCCAGAGGAATGGTGCAAAAGGTACATTTGTAATCGCAGCCATCTTGCACCTTAAGAAAGGATCGGGTACGGTCGCCAAACGAAAAAGCATTTACAAAATTCTTTGCTTCAGTGACTTCACCGGCCAATACTAAGCCTTTTTCAGGAGCTTTGGAGAGGTCGTCGACATAATCCAAGATTCGAAATTTTTCGGCAGCTCCCAAGACTAGGTCTACTCCCGGAATATCGGCTATTTCTGCTGGCTTCAGCTGTGCATAGCATCCCACGACGATGATGAAGGCCCTCGGCGAGAAGCGCAAGGCCCGCCGAACGATCTGACGACATTTGCGATCGGCGAACTCCGTTACCGAACAAGTGTTGATTATATAAATATCAGCCCCCTGTTCGAACTTTACGGTTCCGTAGCCGGCTTCTTCGAATTGCCGGCCAATTGAGGAAGTTTCCGAGTAATTGAGTTTACAACCTAAAGTATAGAATGCAACTGTCTTGGGTGTGGCCATCTACGCCTTTATTTTTCTTTTGAAATGTAAAGTTAACCCAAATAGTTCTTTAATTCCTTATTTTTACTTTCGCAATGGACAAAAGGATGTTACCCAACCTCATTTTACATTTCAGCCTCTTAAAATAAAAGAAAAATATGAAGCGACTGTTGCTCACTTTCTTTGTTCTCTCATCTGTTCTGAATCCAGGAATTGCACAAAAAGAGATTACCCTGGAAGATATCTGGAGTTATTATTCCTTTTATCACAACTCAGTCCCGGGATTTAATTTCCTTAATGATGGTAAACATTATACCCGACTGGAACGCAATAAGGTCCAGCAATACGATTTGACGAATGGTAAATTTGTTGCAACAATATTAGATGCAAACAGCATTAAGGAGGAGAGCTTTACAGGCACAATGGAAGGCTACAGTTACTCGGCTGATGAATCAAAGATCTTGATCCATTCGCAGACCGAGCCTATTTACCGGCATTCCAGTAGATCCAACTATCACATTTACGACCGATCGAATCAATCTATAATGCTATTACATCCGGAAGGTAAGCAGATGTATGCAACCTTTGACCCTTCTGCGAAGAAAGTAGCCTACGTTTATCAAAATAATCTCTTTTATAAGGATTTGGGCAGTGGGGAAATCACTCAGGTTACGAGTGATGGAGAGACCAATAAAATCATAAACGGTGCGTTGGATTGGGTTTATGAAGAAGAGTTTAGCTTTGCCCAGGGATTTCAATGGTCACCTACTGGCCGCTATCTTGCATTTTATCATTTTGATGAAAGTGAGGTCAAGGAATTTACCATGACCCATTACCACAATGGATTGTATCCGGATTACGAGACCTTTAAATATCCTAAGGTAGGAGAGAACAACTCGATCGTAAATATTCATATTTACGATTTGGAGACTGGTAAAACAGTAACAGCGGATATTGGTGAAGAGATCGATCAGTACATACCTCGTATCAAGTGGACTCAAACCCCCGGACAGCTATGTGTCTATCGACTGAATAGACACCAGAATGACATCGATCTATTGCTAACTGACGCTCAAAGCGGTACAAGTAAGGTATTGTTAAATGAAAAGAATGACTTCTACATTGCTGACATGGTGTTGGATAACATCCGTTTTCTCAAGGATGGCAAGCACTTTATCTGGACTAGTGAGCAAGATGGCTGGCACCACATCTACCTATACGATATGGGCGGTAAGCTGGTACGTCAGATCACTGAAGGTGAATGGGAAGTGACGGATTTTTATGGTGTAGATGAAAAGAATGGCACTTTATTTTATCAGGCAGCCGAAAGATCGGCATTGGAACGCCAATTATTTTCAATTGGACTAGATGGAAAAAATAAGAAAGGAATCGCAGTGGATAAGGGAGTTAATAGTGCTCAGTTCAGTAGCACCTTTGACTACTATGTGCTTAACAATTCTTCTTTTAATGCACCACCTACTTATACCGTTTTTGACCGAAAAGGCAATCAGGTCCGTGTGATTGAGGACAATGTTCGGGTCAAACAAAGTCAGAAGCAATACAATGTGTCTAAAGGAGAGTTTTTTTCTTTTAAGACAAGCGAAGACGTGGAGCTCAATGGATGGATGATTAAGCCTCCCAACTTCAAGGAAAATCGACAGTACCCAGTTTTTATGTACGTCTACGGGGGACCAGGAAGCCAAACTGCGAAGGATCAGTGGCTGGGACAGAACTACTGGTGGTTTCAACACTTGGCTCAGCAAGGATACATTGTTGCAAGCGTAGATAATCGGGGAACGGGCGGAAGAGGAGAGGCTTTTAAGAAATCCACTTACCTTAATCTTGGAAAATATGAAACCACCGATCAGATAGAGGCTGCCAAGTATCTGGGGAGTCTGCCGTATACCGATGCTAATCGGGTTGGTATTTTTGGTTGGAGTTACGGTGGATACATGTCTTCTCTCTGTATTTTGAAAGGAAGTGATGTATTTAAGGCGGCAATTGCTGTTGCCCCCGTTACCAATTGGCGCTGGTATGACACGATTTATACGGAACGTTTTATGCGAACGGAGAAAGAAAACCCGAATGGATATTGGGAGAACTCTCCGATAAATTTCGCAGATCGACTGGAGGGTAGCTATTTGCTCGTTCATGGCAATGGAGATGACAATGTTCATTTTCAGCACACTGCTGAAATGGCCAACGCTCTGATCAAAGCCAATAAACAGTACGATACCTATTTCTACCCAAATCGGAATCACGGTATCTACGGGGATAATGCCCGCTTACATTTGTATACGAAAATGACGCAGTTTTTGCATAGCAATCTGCGTGGTCCAGTAGCGGACATAGGACCTGAATCGGAGGAGGTAGAACGTCCGATCGATGCCCCGATCCCTAAGGAAAAACCACTCACTGAAGGTAAGCTGAAGAAAAAGAAAGTTTTTAAGAAGAAAAAAGCGTAGGTTCAGAGGCAAACTCTTATTGAATCACTAAAAAATCAATATCATGATCATTTCCTCAACAGATTTTATTCCTGGCAGAGAAATTACGGAGGTGTTGGAAATTGCTAGGGGTAGTACCGTCAGAGCTCGAAATATTGGTCGCGATATCGCAGCAGTGATGAGAAGCATTGTTGGGGGAGAGATAGAGGAATATACAAAACTAATGGCGCAGGCGCGCGAACAGGCCATCGATCGAATGATCGCAGATGCCGAAATTTTGGGAGCAGACGCCATTATTAATGTGCGTTTTACAACTGCGACAGTGTTGCAAGGCGCATCGGAAATATTGGCTTATGGAACTGCGGTCAAATTAAAGTAGTTAATGGTTTATAGGGTTTGAATTGTTTGAGGTTCGAATGGTTAGAGCGGTTCCAGGTTGGAAACGACAAGCTCAGTCAGTCCTCCAAACAACTCGAACAACTCGAACAACTCGAACAACTCGAACAACTCGAACAACTCGAACAAATTATGGCAGAGAAGAAAAAAGCAAAATCACTAGAAATCATCAATAAACGGGCTAAACATGAATACTTCATTACAGCTGTTTTTGAAGCGGGTATTATGCTGCAAGGGACAGAAATCAAATCGATCCGTAGCGGACACGTGAATTTGCGGGATGCATATTGTACTTTTCGGGATGGGGAGTTATTTGTTCGGAGTATGTATATCAAAGAATATGACTTCGGAACCTATGATAATCATGAACCTCGAAGGATGCGCAAGCTTCTGTTGAAGAAGAGTGAATTAAGAAAACTGGAGCGTAGAGTCAAGGAACGCGGATTTACAATCGTGCCCTATCGATTGTATTTAAGTGACAGAGGCCTTGCTAAGTTGGAGGTTGCTCTTTGTCAAGGTAAGAAATCTCATGACAAGAGGAATGCCATCAAAGACAGAGATGTGAAACGGGACATGGCACGTATGAAGAAAATTAGGATTTAGAAATGGGGTCTTAAAGACCCTGACACATCATATCTTCTCTTAGTTGGAAATCCTTACGCGGATGCCGGTATAAATCGACATGGTGTTGATTTTATCTCTATCCGGTCCAATTTCACTGCTAAGTACGTTTCGTAGATAATCAAACGAGTATTGATAAGTCGGTTGAACAAAAGCACTGAATCTTGTCGAGATGTACCTTTCAACTCCGGCGCCAAAATTTAAAGAAATGTAACTGTTTTCTTTGAATGGGCCGCCTTCCAGCCAACCATCAAAAATATCTTTGGTTTGCGAGAACCCGGCGGATGGTGATCCCACCGAATTAGTTGGAGTAGGGGCAAGGTGATTCGCATTGCTAAACCCGTCCTGTGTAGCAGTGTAGTAGTGGGTTTGTCCGGCAATTTGTAAGGAGGCGCCTAACATTGCATAAGCGCGCCATTTACCGCTGTTTACGTAATTGTATCGGAAGTTTAACGGAATATTATAGATATCTAGTTCAAAATATTTGAGTCCTTCAGCGAGATACCCGTCTCTGATATTTCCTGAAATTATAAATAATACAGTTGGAGGACTGTAATATTTTGCCGAATAAATCATTCCTGTCTCCATTTCCCAACGTCCTCTTCCGAAACTTAAAGTAAAACCCGTAGAATAACCAATTGCATATCGGTCAAATTCTTTGAATCGACGTTCGAGATAGTTGGGAGGAGTAATGATTTGATTGAAATCAAGGGAGCCGAACATGCTGCCTCGAATTGATTTTTTCTTTTTGAGTGGTTTAATGCCTTTCAGTCCGAGCTCTCGATCTTGGGGTTCCAAGATTTCTAAACTTGCTGTCGGTAATGCAGCAACTGTAAAAATGTGCAATGGCTGATTGTCGGCTAATGCCAAACTAAGGTCATCGGCCCGGGAAAGATTTGGAAAATTGTTTTCTGCCAGAAGAACGCCCTGGTCAGTTTCAACGAACATCGTTGCCAATTGCGGGAGCGGCTCGAAATCCATAGCCAATCCATGGTGCGGATCTTGAGGGAAAAGGTTATTGTCTGATAATGGGTTAGACTGAGAACCTTCCAGTAGAATTGCCAAGCTATTGGAAATTTCATCTTTGGGCTCGGACTGCCGGGCAGATGCTGACTTCTGAGGAACATTAAACTTAGTTGTTGACTCGATTTCGGTCGCGATCTCTGCAGTTACTTCAAGCGTACCAGCAATCTCTTCTTCCAAGACACTCTCTCCAGTTTGTGCAATCGGGCCTTGGTAGAGGGGTTTTTCTATTTGAGGTATAGCAGGAGTAGTGGGGAATGGTTGTTGCTTCAAAGGTGCCAAATGGTTAACCATCAAAAGTAAGATACCGAGAACGGCAGCTTCCAACAATTTTAATCGGTAAAAACTTCTTTCAACCTGTAAAATGTGCTCAAACTGTGCCACTATCGTCTGCCATGCCCTACTGCTGTAAGGAGCATGATAATTGTATAATTTTTCGAAAATTATATCATCAAATATCTGCGTCCCCTCACGCTCCGACAAAGGTACTGACGCGGATTCGCCATCTAATTTTCTTTCCATAGCCGCCCAAGAGGCATCGTCGTATGGCGTATGCAATGAGTTTACCTTGGCTGCAATGAGACTGTCAAAAACAGAGGGCGCATCTGCAGTCGACTTAGAGTCGGTTACAGCGCTGCCATCAAGCTTTTGCTCCAAAAGCTTCCAGGATTTGGGATCGTAACTTGGTTCAATCCCCTCCAGCTTTTTTCGGATAATATTATCCAGCTCATTGTTCTTCATAACCAAAATGTCTCGATGTAAGTATTGTCTTCAGTTTAATTCTGGCCTTTACCAAGTTTGATCTGGAGGTAGATTCGCTGATGTTGAGTAGGTCAGCTACTTCCTTATGCGAATAACCTTCAATAACGTAGAGGTTAAAAACCGTTCTATAAGCAGGAGACAGTTGCTGTATTGCGTCTAAAATTTCTTTTTCTGAGCACTGACTGATGGCATCGGCGTCGTTTGTGCTTAGGTCAAATGCCTGGACAATGTCTTCGGTCCGTCGTCTGATGTTTTTTCTGTAAAAGTCAATAGCCGTGTTTACCATGATTCGCCGAATCCAGGCATTAAGCGAAGTTCCGGGTTGGTACTTAGATATATTCTTGAAAACTTTGATGAACCCCTCATGCAAAATATCTAAAGCGTCTTCTTCCTGATTGGAATACCTTAAGCAAACGCCCATCATCGCACTGTAGTGCTCTTCATAAAGAACTTGTTGCGCCCATCTTTCCTGACGTACACAGGCTTTGATCAGGTCGCGTTCCTGGTAATTTATTGGCAAGGCAATATCCATAAAGTGGTCAATAATTTCCTAAATTTAGCTTTAAAGCTAAATATTTACAACATTGCCAATCGAATTAATGAGTTTTGACTTCTCTTCGACATTGTAACGTATACCTATAAGGGGTTGCTGCCTCCAACTCCGGAAATATTTTTCCATTGTTTTGACGACCATAGTGGCGTAATTGCGTGTATTTCATAAATTGTGTTTTGTTTTATTTTTATAAATTTTTTGTTTTTTATTTGTTTGTTTCGGATTTATTATTTACTATTTTCGCGTTTACCCTGTGACGACCTCTACTTTGATCGATCATAGGTTATCAAACCAAATAACTTTTAAGAACTTATGAGTGAAACAACGACCGATGTATCAAGCAACGGTGAGATGAATGGCCAGGAAAAAGTGATTAGCCTAAAGGGCATGTATAAGGATTACTTTTTGGACTATGCTTCTTATGTAATCCTGGAGCGGGCGGTGCCGGGCGTGAATGATGGCCTGAAGCCGGTGCAGCGTCGTATATTATACTCTTTGCGAGAAAAGGAAGACGGCCGTTATCATAAAGTGGCCAATGTGATTGGGCATACCATGCAATACCATCCACACGGAGATGCGGCGATCGGCGATGCATTGGTCCATCTTGGACAAAAGGATTTGATGATCGATACGCAGGGGAACTGGGGTGACATTCGCACGGGTGATCGAGCAGCCGCTGCTCGTTATATTGAAGCAAGGCTGACAAAATTTGCACTGGAAGTCGCTTTCAATAATCAAACAACCCATTGGCAGCTCTCGTACGACGGTCGGAATAAGGAACCGATTTCGCTGCCGATGAAGTTTCCTTTATTGCTTGCCCAGGGGGCGGAAGGAATTGCCGTCGGCTTGTCGACTCGTATTTTACCTCATAATTTCATTGAATTAATCAAGGCTTCCATTAAGATCCTCGAAGGAAAACCCTTCAAGATTTATCCCGATTTCCTAACTGGAGGTTTTGTCGATGTAACCGATTATAACAAAGGCAAGCGCGGCGGAAAGGTTAAGGTTCGTTCCAAGATCGAACAGATCGATAAGAATACCTTGGCAGTTCGGGAATTACCCTACGGCATTACCACGACTTCTTTGATAGAAAGTATTCTGAAAGCCAGTGACAAAGGGAAAATAAAAATCAAAAAAGTTGTTGATAATACTGCAAAAGACGTTGAGATCCTCATAACAATTCCCAATGGTGTTTCGCCAGACGTAACAATGGATGCTTTATATGCATTCACCAACTGTGAAATCTCTATTTCTCCCAATGCTTGCATCATCATCGATGACAAACCGCATTTTCTGACGGTCGATGAAATACTTCGGATTAATACGGAACAAACGAAAAAATTGCTGGAATGGGAATTGGAGATCAGGAAGCACGAGCTGGAGGAAAAATTGCATTTCGCCAGCCTTGAAAAGATATTTATCGAAAATCGAATATATCGAGATATCGAGGAGTGTGAGACTTGGGAAGCCGTTCTTGAAGCCATTGACGTAGGACTTCGGAAATACGTCATTTCTCCCAGTGAAACACCAAAAGCTAATGACACGAGATTGCGCTTGTTCCGCGAGATTACAGAAGAAGACATCATTCGGTTGACGGAGATTAAGATCAAGCGTATTTCCAAATTCAACTCTTTCAAAGCTGATGAACTCATCGCGAAATTAGAACAGGAGTTAGAGCAAGTCAAACACGATCTGGCACACATTGTCGAATATACCATAGCGTATTACCAGAGACTTCTGGAGAAGTACAGTAAAGGACGGGAGCGCAGAACGCAAATTACAACACTCGATACCATTCGCGCTACCGAAGTAGTCGCCAATAATGCCAAGCTTTACGTCAATCGGAAAGAAGGATTCATTGGCACCAGTCTTAAAAAAGATGAATTCGTAGCAGATTGTTCCGATATTGATAACATCATCGTTTTTCGGAGAGATGGAAAAATGCAGGTGAGCCGTATTGCCGATAAGGTATTTATGGGCAAGGATATCATCCACGTTGGAGTTTGGAAAAAGGGGGATGACCGTACGACCTACAATATGGTATACTTAGATGGCGGAAGTGGTAGAGCGATGATCAAGCGTTTTCAGGTAACGGCCATTACCCGCGATCGAGAATACGACCTGACAAAAGGGCATAAAAAATCTAAGGTACTTTATTTTACCGCCAATCCTAATGGGGAAGCTGAAGTCATCTCTGTACAACTGACCCAGGGATGTCGTGCAAAAAATAAAATTTTCGATTTTGATTTCCAGGAATTGGCAATCAAGGGGCGGGGTTCCCAGGGAAATACCTTGACTCGTTACCCGATCCGCAAAGTTAGTTTGAAGGAAAGCGGGAAGTCGACTATTGGTGCTTTACAGGTATATATGGATGAGATCAGCGGGCGGCTGAATACGGACGGGCGCGGCAAATTTCTGGGAGACTTCGATACGGGGGATGCGATTTTTGCATTGTACAAAAATGGTGAATACGAAGTAGCAAATCTGGAAATGACACGTAAATTTGATCCCAATGAATTAATTGCCATCCAGAAATTCGATGAAGAGACCATTGTTAGTGCTGTATACTTCGAAGGAGGCAAAGGTTGGACCATGGTCAAGAGATTTAAAATTGAAACGACCAGTTTTGATCAACGCTTTTCATTCCTCACGGATCACAAAGATACAAAGCTACTTTACGCCTCGATCGATGCTCGTCCGCGAATCGAGTATTCCGTCAAATTTAAGTCTAAGAAAATGCAAGGCGAGATCAAAGTTGACGAATTCGTTGGTGTCAAAGGATGGAAGGCCATAGGTAATAAATTGAGCGATCGCAAGCTTAGCAATATCAAAGAATTGGAATCAGAAAAATTGCAACCGGGAGACAGCATTGACCTCGATGTTTCCAGCAGTGGTCAGTCAAAATTGTTTTGATTGGAATTTTTTTAATACAAAAATTGTATAATGTATTAAGGAATCATCAAAATGCGAATGTGCCTAGTTCAACATGACCAGTCAACAGATTAAAGAACAACTTTCTTTTCATTACGTCGGTGCGATCGCCGCAGTAAGTGGCCATAAATTCTTCCAACCGGATAGCGACCACGGTGTCGACTTCTTGGTTGCAGAGACCAGACGGTTCCAACTGAGTTCGGGCAAGACGGAAATATCCGATACTGGTCGTTGGATTGCCGTACAGCTGAAATGCACGACAAGAAAGTCCGTTTCTTATGGTTTTGATGCCGATGGTGATCCAATTATTAAGTATGGCCTGAGGGGTAAAGATTACCGAAATCTGGTTCGTAATATTGAACACGGCGCCTTTCCTTTGTTATTTATTTTAGTTATATTGGATTCGGAAAATCAAAGCGACTGGTTGCAGGTCCTGGATTCAAAAGAGAATGGACCTGGAATGAAAATTAATGCACTATCCTATTGGTTTTATCCCAAAAGGAACGAAATTGACAAAACAGTTGTTTTCAGTAAACGCATTAATATTCCGGCAAATAATGCTGTGGATAAGGCTTTTTTTGAATCAATATTTATTAAAGAATTTTAGATGAGTAATCGTATTAATTCGGAGACGGTTATAGCATTTTTGAAGCTGAAAGGGTGGGAAGAGGTAAAGCAGGATAGCAAATACGTTCATTTATGTTCACCAAAACAGCATAGTTCAAAAGAATCTTCATTGTTATACATTCCGTTGCAAAAATTAAAAGATACACCATTCTATAACTTATCGATTAATTCCGTAATTCACACCATTGGCCGTATCTATGACATTAAGCAGAAAGACCTGGTAAAATATTTCACGAAATCCATTGATGAAATAGGAAAAGAGATGAGCTTTCACAAGGCCATTTTAGCGCATGCTTCCTAATTTCCCATTTATAATTTTCGATTGTGCATAACTTTAATTCGAGAAGTATTCTAGAATTTCTTAGTGCGAAGGGTTGGACCGTATCGCACGTTGGCGAACAATTCGTCCATTTTATGGCCCCTAAAAATGTTGAATTGAAAGGGGCCAACGTCTTATTTATGCCTTTGGAAAAAAACAAAGAGCAACTTTCCTATTACGCTTCCATGGAGTTTTTTGTTCGTAAACTTCAAGATATTTATCAATCTGATCGCGGCTTACTCATGAAGATTTTTTCGGCTTCTGTTCCCGACCTGAATGCACAAGCAGTGGCAGAATATAAGCAGGAAAAAGAACCGAAGAAACTGGTCATTAAGGATATTGACCGGTATTGACCTCTCAGAGGAGGCTTTTCTGCCTCTCTGTCCTTAGCCATTTCTGGTAATGAAAGCTTTGCGTATGAAATCTCGGGCTGGTACGAGGCGATTGTCAAAAGCTTCCATAAGGCCGTCATCATCGTAGGTAAGCGAATGTAGCTCCAGGCGGTAATTTTCTTTTTCAATGTCGAGTATGGCTACCCTTGCCTCTGGTCGGTCGTAGCAGCCAGCTGAGCCAGGATTGATGTATCGTTTTCTACCCACTAACTCCCGGCATTGGTGGTCATGCCCGTGGAAGACCAGGTCGGCATCAACATCATCGAAGTGGTCGTCAAAATCCTTGGCAGTCGGATTTTTTATAAAATCCCGAAACCAACTCTTATCCTCGTTCAGGGCATAGTGGCGGAATTCGATTCGCAGACCGAATTTCTCTAATGCAGTGCTAAATGGCCAT
>JANQRV010000371.1 GCA_028284395.1 Saprospiraceae bacterium | reverse complement strand
CCCGACGAAGTCTGGCAAGGCTGGGACTGGGGAGAACTGCACCACGGCGAACTGGAATACTACAACGGCGGATTGCTACATCCCCGGGAAAGTGGAGGGGGCCATGTGATGCGACACAACGTTGTAAAAAATTTATTCAACGGGTTTCGTACAAGACCATCCGACATCCGGCAGGACGGTAACATCGAGATTTACCGCAATACCTTTGAAAACATTCGGGACAATGACTTTGAACCCGAAGGATGGGCCTGGAACATTCACTATTATTACAATCGCCACCTGAATGTGCACAAAGCTTACTCTATCGACGACGTCCGAGGCGGCAATATATACATCTACGGCAATACCTACACACAAACCAAAGATGCCTGGGCCTTGGATGAAGTCAGTGGAATATTTAAGTATAAAAATGGCCCTTTGACCTATCCTTGCTACGCCTTTAACAACAGTTATTACACCGAGGCAAAAGTGTTGAAGGAGGGAGAATCCACCAATCATCTACTGAAGCATTTTAACAACGCCTATTTCTTTTTTCGGGGGAGTCAACGATTCCGATTGGATGAGTGGCAGACCGGTTTTGAATTCGACTACGACTTGATCAATCAGGATTTTCCCGGTCACATCTACAACAATAATCAGGAAACCAATGGCCTGGTTTTTACCGACCCCCTCTTTGTGAACGGGGAAGGTGGCGATTTTCGTCTTCAACCTGGCAGCCCGGCCCTGGATGCTGGAAAGGTCATGCAACTAGCGGCCTTCGATTGGATACAACGGCACGGGGGAACTGCTCCCGATATTGGCGCTTACGAAGGCGAGCATTTAGTGGACGGCCCTCCCTTCCGGTTCATCCCCTCTCCGGATGGTTCGTGGTATCAGGAACGGCCCCGGATATCCCGCCATTGGATCGACTCCAATGAACTGACCTTGTATTTTTCAGCCCCCCTGGATACCAATTCCTTGTCAAATGGCTTTATCCAGATTTTCGAAAAAGGGCGTCGATTGGAGGTGGATACTTTTTACTTCCCCAGCCACCCATATGAGTTGATCATCAGAACCAATACTCCTATGACCTTCGGTAAAACATCGATTTTATTCACTGAAAAACCAATCGGATTAAACGAATTACCTTTGACGGACTGGGCATCGACCATTCCGATCGGTACTTCGATTACCCCGGCACCAGATCTATCGGAAATTCAAATTTTAACAACCTCGGTTGAGCGTTCTCCGAATGATGGACGGCTTGAGTTGGAGGTAACCCCGAACCCAGCTTCGGAATCGGTTACCTTCGTTCTAACCTCCTCTCGACCCGGCGCCCATGGGTCAGCTCCTCGCCTGGCTGTTTATTCCATTTCAGGTGTCCTTCTAGAAAGGTTCCTTCCAACGACGCACCATGGAAATCAGTGGGTCTTCCAAATCGACAAAGATTTCCACAAAGGAATGTACGTTGGAGTCATTCAACAACATGGAAAATTCGTTTCTGCAAAATTCATCATTCATTGATAATGCGTCCCCAAAACATCACCCGACCCGGTACTCTTTAATCATTTTTTCGTCTACCTCCATACCCAGGCCGGGAGCGGATGGGGCTTTTACCGAACCACCTCTCAGCGAGAATGCGGGCAAGGCGGGATTAAAATCCCTCGCCTTTTCCGGATAGGTTTCTAAAACCAGGGCATTGGGAGTCGAAGCGACGACGTGGATGTTCATATGGGCGTAGCCATGTGGCGCCACTGGGATGTGGTAAGCCGAAGCCAGGGCGGAGATTTTTCGATATTCGGTAATGCCACCGGATTTGATGGTGTCCAGATTCAGAATGTCGCAACTGTGATTTTCTACCAGGTCGCGTGCGCCCCAGCGCGTGTATTCATTTTCGCCGGCTACGATGGGAATGTCCAGTTGCTCACGGCATTCGGCGTTGCCTCTCCAATCGTCCGGAGCAACGGGTTCTTCAAACCAGTACAAGTCCAGGTCTTCCACCATCCGTCCAAACCGGATGGCTTCGTAAGCAGAGGAATAGCCGTTATTGGCATCCACCATTATCCGGACATCCGTCCCCAAAGCCTTTGCTACCGCCCGAACCCGTTCGGCATCTTTCCTGGCTTCCAGGAAGCCCACTTTCATTTTGACCAACCGAAACCCTTCGCGGACGTATCCTTCCATCTCTTCTACTAATTCTTTGATCCCTTTGTCTTTAGCGTAGTATCCACCGGCAGCATATGCGGGGATGTCTTCACGAAAAGTGCCGAGTACCCGGTGAACCGGCAGGTTCAATGCCTTACCCACAATATCCCAGACGGCCAGGTCCACCGAACCAATGGCGTGTAATTCGACTCCTTTGGCCACCGGTTTCCGATCGTAGTAATACATATGATGCCACACTTTTTCAGTATGCAGAAGATTGAGTCCCTTGATCTTGGCGGCAAACTTCCTGACCGTACTCGAAGGTCCTTTCGGGATGACTGTTCCTTTAATTCCGGCATCGGTATGTATTTCCAAAAAAGACACCCGGGGCTTTTTCCCACCGGATTTTTTGATGGCGTTCCAAGTGAGTGGGGTTTCTTTTGGAAATTCCAGACTGAAAAATCTAATGTCCGTAATCTTAATGCTCTCCAAAGCATTTCTGACTTTGGATTGGTATGGAAGCGATACCTGATCCAATATGCCCTTGGCGTTTCCCAGGATAGGGAAGGTAGCAATCGCCCCGATGCCCAAGGCTGCTTTTTCTAGAAAGCTACGGCGTTTAAGCTGTTTCATGATATTGGTGTTTGATGGCAGTAAAACACTCTTCTCTTGAAAAGTCGCCCTCAGATTCGGGCCTACTTCCCGTTCTTTCAACAGTGCTTCCCGTTCCCAGGAACCACCGTAAATTTAAAAATTGCCGGAATTTCTTTTGTTACTATGGATGCTTTTGTTTCTGTTGTTTCTTTTGTTTCTTTGGTAACAATAGCTACAATCACCATGATTATCAGAGTCGCCATCATTTTACATCTTGTCGTCCTCTCCCCGCTCCTACTTCCGGGGCAAAAAGCATTCTCTCATGATGCCGGGGCAATTCAGACCGAAATATTTGTGCCCGTCGATTTGTCGTTCGAAGCGAGCAATCCGGGACAACATCCGTTTGAAATGACCTTTGGGGCCGTCTTTACCCATGCCGATGGCAACAGCATTAAGGTGGAAGGATTTTACAACGGCGGTCGGGAATACCGGATTCGTTTTTCGCCGACTAAAGTTGGGACATGGTCATTTGCGACCTATGCTGCCGATCCGGAGCTCTCCGGGAAAAAGGGAGAAATTATGGGTCTGGCAAATACTGGCCCAGCGAGTCGCGGCCCGATAGAGATTGATGTCGAACGACCACAAAAATTCATTTATGCCGACGGCAGTTCCTATTTTGCTCTAGCTTTTGAGTTGGACTGGCTTTTCGCTCTGGATTATGGCAATGCTGCCGGAATTCCTAAAACCGAACAGATCATTGAAGCAGTGAAGGCGAATGGATTCAACCAGATCGTCATGAATGTATATGCATTCGATGTCGGTTGGAAAACGGCCGGTGATGTTCCGGATCGGTATCAATTCGGGCAACCTCCCTACAGTGTATTCGGAGGTACCAATGCCAACCCCGACTTTAGCACCTTGAACATCGATTTTTTTCGACATTTCGACCGGGTGATCAACTATCTCCAGCAAAACGACATCGTTGCGCATCTGATGATTTACGTTTGGAATAAAAAGGTGAATTGGCCGGCTATGTATACGGAAGCCGACAATCGCTATTTCGATTACGTCATCAAACGTTACCAGGCTTTTTCCAATGTGATTTGGGATGTGTCCAAAGAAGCACTGGATTACGGACGGTGCGACATTCCTTACATCAATGAAAGAATTCAGAGGATCAGGCGGCAAGACGCCTACGGACGTTTGATCACCGTGCACGATTACGAATACTGTTCGCGACAACCGGACCGGGTGGATTTCATTTCCATCCAGAACTGGCGCAACGATCTTTATTCTTTGAGTCTTGAAGCCTTACTGCTGCACGCTGACAAACCGGTCATGAACATCGAACACGGCGGTTATGAAAAGGGGCCATATCTAACTTTCCAGGGCAATTACACCGATCCGGTTATCTGTCTGATCAGAAATTACGAATGCTTATTTGCGGGCCTATATTCCACCTACTACTGGCAAAACACTTCCTGGAACATTGTAGTCTATGACCCAATGGCTCCCGGCCACCCCTTCCCCGAACCCCAATTCGCCTACTACAAATATCTTCAGGAACTTTTTCAACGATACGACTTCAACCGCCTCTTTCCCTACAAACCCAAATTGACGACCAACGGCAGGCCGGGACCGGAAAACCTGTCCTCCAGCGGCTATCCGCTAAGTAGTGGTGACGGACTCTATCTTTATCTGCTGCCGGCCACCAACTTTCAAACCAATGTAGTCATTCCCAAACCCGAAAACGGCCAATTAACCGCCACCTGGTTTAACCCCTTGACAGGAGTCTACCGGGATGCGGGCACTTCCGAATGGCGGAATTGGAAACCGTACCGCAGTCCGTGGGAGCAGGTGACCAGTGTTTTGATTATTCAGGCGGAATGACCAACGTACGATGGAATGTTCCCAAAATTTTGAACAAAATGAAACATTTACTTTTCCCACGTGCTTCGATTAACCAGGAAGTCAATTGCCTTCTATACCTGCTATTGACCTTTTACATTCTTCCATCTGCACTCTTTGGAAAAAGCGACAACAGGGCCCCAAAACACCAAACCGAAGTCTGCATTTACAGTGGAAGTGAAGCCGGATTTACGGCGGCCATCCAGGCAGCGCGAATGGGCAAGCGCGTGATCTTGATCGAACCCACTGGCCATCCGGGTGGTATGTTGGTGGAAGGCATTGCTAAGGACATCCGATTTGGAAGTTCTGTCATCATAAGTGGTATTTGCCGGGAGTTGTATACCAACATTGAACAAGAATATGGTCGACAGCCCCGATTCGCGGAATGGGGCTGGCACTCCAGATACGAACCACACGTGGCGGAAAAGAAAATTGAACAATTGCTGGCCAAGGAAAAGAACATTACGGTAATCCGTAAAAAACGGCTGAGAGAAATACGTGGCGTTTTCAAAAAAGGAAGGAAGATCAAAAAAATAGTTCTCGAAGATGGCACCACTATCAAAGCCGACGTCTTTATGGATGCTTCGATCGAGGGCGATCTGCTCCATTTTGCGGGTGTAAGTACCGAGACCATACGGGAGGGCAATGCCCGGTATGGCGAAACTAAAAGCGGTATTCGGGAGGAGAATACTTACCGGCAATTCAGCATCCAGGTCGATCCTTACCAAACGCCGGGAGATCCGAGTAGCGGTTTGATCCATACCATCCAACCCGGCGGGCTTGGAACGCCGGGTGCACCGGATAAACACATTCAGGGTTTTTGCTTTCGGTTGGTATTAACCAAAGACGAATCCAATCGGATCCCCATTGCCCGCCCCGATCAGTACGATGCGGCTCATTACGAAATTTACCGGCGGTATTTGCAAGCCGGAGGCCAATTGTTCAAACCTAGTCCTTCGCGTCCCAACGGCAAAACCGACCTGGGAAGTTGGCACGACCTATCTGCCAATTTGTACGGAGAGAATTGGGAATATCCCCATGGAGACTATGCGACAAAAGAGCGGGTAGTGCGTTACCACCGGGAATTCACCCAAGGGCTGATCTGGTTTTTGCAAAACGACCCCGCTGTACCCACCCGAACGCGCCAGGACTGGGAAGGGTGGGGCCTATGTAAAGACGAGTTTACGGACAACAATGGCTGGCCCCGTCGCCTCTACATCCGCAGTGCACGCCGGATCATTGCGGACTACGTCATAACGGAACACCATACCCGAAGAGACAATACGGAACGGGTAGAGGATGCCGTCACCATCGCCTGGTGGCCTCCTGATACTCACCACGCCCGACGCATTGTCCGCAATGGTTATGCCTACAATGAGGGATTTGTTTTCGGCGGTGATGACTGGCGGCCTTTCGGCATTTCGTGGCGATCCCTGATGCCCAAGGCCACCGAATGTACCAACATACTGACTCCCACCTGCGTTTCTTCCAGTTACATTGCCTATGGAGCCATACGGATTTTGCCAACCTTCATGATGTTGGGACAGGCAGCAGGAACCGCAGCGGCGCTGATGGTCGACCAGAAGCAAGCGGTTCAAGACTTGAAGTACTCCGACTTGCGAAAGCAACTATCGGCAGACGGATTGCAGCTGAAAATGCCCGACAACTGGTTGGAAATCATCAGCAACACCAACTAGATCGCGATGGCATCCAGAAAAAAGAACATCAAGGGTCGGAGCATCAGAATGCGCTTCCTATTGCTCATTAGCTTGCTGGTCGTGGTGACCATTGCCATGCTGTCTGTTTTCTTCTACCGGGAATTTCAAAGAGTAATCGATCAGCGGGTACTGCTACAACTGACTTCCATTAAACGCTTGAAAGGGGTCCAAATTGAGGATTATTTGAACCGGGAATGGGAAACATTTCTGGAATGGGAAATTGCACAGGATACCGCCCTGATAAATGGGGAGACACTCCTGATAACCGGTAGGATCGACACCATTGACTTCATCCGTCAACTCGATCTCGAAGGGCCATACCACGGCGTTTACGATCTGACACCGCTGGGCGCAGATGGCCGGATTTGGCTGGCCTTCATCAAAAATACCGGTGATGGTTTCTTCGTAATCAAAAAGCACCAACCCGAGACCATTCAACAGATCCTATTGGAAAGAACGGGCATGGGGAACAGCGGTGAGACCTATTTGGTGGGCGCCGATCAGCGACTGAGATCGGCTTCCCGGTTCTTCCCCAAGCGTTCTCCCTATGCCATCGCAGCCGAAACCCAAGGAGTAGAACGCTCTTTGAATGGAAGGGACGGCAGCGGAATTTTTGAAGATTACCGGGGCATTCCCGTGTATAGTTCCTACTACCGACTGGATTTTTCACATTTGACTTGGGTCATCCTCTCGGAGATCGACGTACAAGAAGCCAAAGCACCATTGGTGGACATGCGGCGTCAACTAGCCCTGATATCGCTGCTGGCCATCGTACTGGCGATCGGGCTTTCCTACTCCCTGGCCGGGCTATTTTCCCGGCCAATCCTGCGCATGCGGAACCTGTTGCGGAGTATGTCGGAAGGCAATTACCAGACAGACATTGAACCCTTTTCCGGTCCGCGGGAAATCAACGAAATGTTTACGGCCCTGACGGAATTGAGGCGGTCGATCAACGGAGCCATTCAATTTTCCATGGAAGTTGGTAACATGAACCTAGACGCCAACTTTCAACCCGCAGGGCACAACGACAAACTGGGAGCATCACTCTTGCGAATGCGGGATCAACTCATCGAGTTCAATCGATTAAAAAAACAAAGCAGTCGGGCTGTTACGCAGTCTTTCCTCATGGGGCAAGAAAAGGAACGGAACCGGCTGGCAAAAGAATTACACGATGGTCTGGGCCCCTTGCTAACCAGCCTGAAGATCCTGGTACAATCATCCACTTCATTGCCAAGTACTGAAAAAGAGCAAATGAAGAAACTGATCGACCAGACGATCACCGACGTACGCCGGATTACGTATGACCTCATGCCTCAGGCCCTACTGGACTTCGGGGTTGGAAAAGCCTTATCGAACCTCACCGACCTGGTCGGAAAGACAAGCGATTTGAATATTCGCTACATCAATTCGATGCGCGACGACAGCAACCTGGAGAGCACCGTACACATCAACCTGTTCAGGATCACCCAGGAGTTGCTCAATAATACGCTCAAACACGCCAAGGCCAAGAATGTGGGCATATCACTAACAGAATTTGACCATAAGATCTCCCTGTTCTACCAAGATGACGGTCGTGGATTCGACCTCGACGAAGTAAGGCAGGGGTTTGGACTGAATAACATCAAAGAACGCGTCAACGTATTCGACGGCTATTTATCAATTAATTCCGGGCCGACCGGTACGGAAGTAGAAGTGGAAATTCCAATCAACTCATGATTAAGATCAAAATTGCCATCGCAGATGATCATCAATTGTTCAGAGAAGGACTGATCGGCCTATTGAATAAATACGAATCATTTGAAGTAGTGGCCGACGTGGATAGTGGCAAAACTTTACTTGCCTATCTGGAAAGGGAAGAAGCCCCCGACATTTTACTGCTCGACCTGACCATGCCCGAAATGGATGGTTTCACAGTCCTGCAACGACTGAAAAAATCTTATCAAGACATCAGGACCATTGTCATTTCCATGCACGACGATGGTAACTACATCGTCAAATGTGTCCGGGCCGGAGCCCATGGCTATGTTTTGAAAAATGCTGACGAAGAAGAATTGGTGACCTCCATCCACAAGGTCTTCAACGGTGAAAAATACTTCAACACAAAGATATCCGCCAAGATCTTTGACAATATGTCGGTAGAAGCTTCTTTCCCGGAAAAACTGACCAAACGGGAGGTAGAAGTACTGCAATTGATCTCGGAAGGGCTTACGACCAAGGAAGTGGCCCAGCAGATGTTCATCAGCACCCGCACCGTAGAAACGCACCGGGCGAATATGATGAAAAAGCTAAATGTCAAGAATACCGCCGAGTTGATCAAAAGGTCTGCCCAACTGAAATTAATTGACTGATCCGTATAAATACGGATAAAAAATTACCATTTTTTCCATAGTGACTTTTCTTCTAAATTCTTGTTAATTAAATAATTAAACAACTAAAATTCGAGGATTATGGAAAAATTCGCTTTGGTATTATTAACCGTCCTTTTTTGTGTATCAACCGGCGTTGCACAGACCGCAAAAGATTTGAAGGGACCGAAAGCAAAAAATCATAAAGTATGGAAAGACAATGCTGAACCATCGGCAATAGTATTCCATCCGAACAAGGAGAAACTCACGGGCCCTAAGGCCAAAAACCAAAAGCCTTGGGAAAGAAAAAGGGCCAACCAAGAATACGTAGCCGTCACTTCTTCCAACCGAGCAAAAATGACCGGTCCCAGAGCCAAGAATTGGAAGCCGTGGATGAAGTCTGAGCAGCAGAATGCAGGTTATCTGGTGAAATCTTCCGAACGGAAGCCCGACACCGATTCAACAAGGGATCGAAAGGAAGAATAAGCTTATATAAATTTAACGTAGGACTTCGGGGGCTGCTGCGCCCGAAGCCTTGCGGAGTAGGAGACCAAATTGTGAAGAACAACGATTGGTAAAAAATAGTTATTATTGGTGTTCGTAAAACAAACGATCGTTTGCTAACCGATTAATTACTTTTACCATGAAAAAATTTACCTTTCTAGCTGCCCTTTTTTTCTTAGGTCTTTTGATTACTAGCTGCAGCCAAAAAACAACTTACCTATCACAGAGAACCGGTGCTGCCACTGCTGTCAGTCAGAATAGTCCGATGGACCCACAGATTCTGGATCCCATTAATCCGCTTGAAGCTTATCTATTGCGGACCAGTGGTGTCAATTTTAATGGGACGGGCACCAATGCTACGGTGACCGTACGAGGTATTAATTCCTTTGTCGGTAACACGGGGCCGCTGTTCATCCTCAACGGTACGGATGTAGGTCAAAACTACGGTACCGTAGCGGGCATGGTTAGAGGCATGGAGATCAAATCATTGACGGTTTTGAAGGGGTCCGATGCCAGCATCTACGGAGTCAGAGGTAGCGGTGGTGTCATTGTCATTCAGGCAAAGTAGTATTTCCTGGTGCATGAAAAACCTGTTGGCACAAATCAGTAAGGCCGTTTTGGTATCTGCGGAACTGGAAGCGGCTATCGAGGCCGCTTTCCGTAAAGAGCAGATCCGCAAACAGGATTGTATCCTAAAAGAATACGACCATGTACGGAAATTGTACTTTATCGACGAAGGGTTACTAAGGACCTATTATATCCACGACGGAAAAGAAGTGACTTCCTGGTTTTATTCCGAAAATCAATTCATTACATCGTGGCATGGTTTTTACCGACAAGTGGCTTCCCATGAATACATTGAGGCCTTAGTCGACTGTACGGTATTTTCCATCGAATACATCAAATACCAACAGCTCATCGATACTTTTCAAAAATTTGAAAGGTTTTCGCGTCTGCTGGCCGAGGAACAATTGGCCTTCATCGATTCCTATTCAAAGGGCTACCTGTACATGTCTGCAAAAGACAAGTACGATCACCTGCTATCGTATGTCCCGGATATCGAGCTTCGAGTGAAGTTGGGGCACATCGCTTCTTTTTTGGGGATCTCCCAGGAGACTTTGAGTCGGATTCGCAAAAGATAGGACTAAGCCATCTTCATAAAACCAATTGGCCATGCAGTACTCCCAGGGGTATAGAAGTTTCCGATGTTTGGTAATACGTAGGCAAGATCACCATCGGCAACCCCAAACCACTTCGACAACTCGCCAAAGTATTCATCGATAGCAATGGAAGGCAAAAGTATCGCTCCGCCAATATCATCGTTTCCACCCAGGGCAAGCGAAGGATAATTGCCAAAAATTCGTCCTCCATGAACGCCATCTCCCATCACCATGACATTTCCGCCCCAGGCGTGATCACTTCCATTGCCGTTGGAGGTCAGCGTTCGGCCAAAGTCAGAAGCCGTAAAAGTGGTCACACGATTTGCTACGCCCAATTCTTCCATCGCCGTCTGAAATTCGGCAAGTGCTTTACTGACTACACTTAACATGGCCACTTGATTGTCCAATACGCCATCGTGGTGGTCCCAACCTCCGAAATTGACGAAAAATATCTGGCGTTTCATATTCAATGTTTTCCGTACGGCAATGGTTTTGGCAATCAGTTCCATATTTGCCGACAAGGGATTTTGAGAAAATGGAGTATTCAGCCTGGGAGCTTGACCGATGGCCATACTGAATTCTTTATGATTGGCTTGCGAATCCTTAATTTTATCGGTAAAGGTCGACTTGAAAATGTCTTGATATTGTTGTGCCAATAAACTCTCCGTACCGGTTTTCAAAATCCTATCCAATTTTTTAGTGCCTTCGTAGACATCGATCCCCACACTACCACCTACGGATGCTCTGATGGCGTATTCTGCCGATCTATTTCCCACTTGAAAAATATTCGTTCCCGACAAGGAAATATTCATTGAGATGTGCTGATTCTCGTTGCCGGCGTGCAGGATGTCGGCCATCCGCCCACCCCACCCTTTGGAAGAGCGAGTTTGCGGAATGGAAGTCTGCCATTGCTGAATTTGGTCGGCATGAGACAGGAGACCTACCGGAAGCCGCACGTGCCCATTTAAGTATTGAGCTTTGGTAGTGGGTTCCACCAACGTACCGACATTGCTGATGAAGGAAAGTTTTCCGTTGTTGAATAGTGTTTGCACTTCCGGCATGGATGGGTGCAGGCCAAACTGTTTGCCATTGCAATCCGTGAAATGAATCGGCAATAAATCGCCGTGCGGCAATGCCAAGTTGGAACGCGAGTTGGCATATTCGCTATAGTGATCGTCACTGCGCGGAACCAGCATGTTGAAACTATCGTTGCCCCCCGCCAACAGGAGGCAAACCAGGGCTTTGTAATCCTCATCGTCTGCCGCCGGCGGCCGGCTTAAACCCGCCAGTGCATTGGCGACGCCCAAATTTAGGATAGCATTCAGAAAGGTAGTCGAACCAATGGCGGCACAGGAAGCCGTACCTAAAAAGTTACGACGGCTCATGCTTTTTTTACGATGCTTATGTAAACTCATCTGAAGATTATTTTTGTATGCAATATTCAGGTGCTATAAAGGATAAAAACAAGGCGGCCCGAACTCTTTGGACCGGATCGGAAAGCTGTTCGACAGCATTTACGATGGAAGTTTTGGTAGCCGTCGAAAAAGAGCTGCCCGTCAAGATCAAATCCAACCTTTCCACCAGCGAAGCGGCATCCCAGGCCATATTGTATTCATCGTCCAGGTCCAAATAGAGGTAATCGACCGCGTCTAAATCCTGTACATCGTAACTTGGTGCATTGTGTTCGGTCGTACCGGCGTGGGTAGCGATTTCACCGTAATAATCATTGATGAACCAATCGTGGACAAGGTTGATGTAGTTGATGGAAGTTGCCGAAGTATGAATTTGAAATTCGGGTGCAAATACATCTGCATCGGCAATGGGACCGTTGGGTTGGTAGGCCGGTAAGTAAAAGTTGAAGACACTGGGCGATGCCAAAATTCCCTGGCTGACCGCTTCATCGAAACCATAACCCCAATTCCATAATCGGCCGGATTCATTGTTCACATTGAATGCTCTTAAAGCCTGCGTGTATCGAAGTAGCGGTTCTCTAAGCTTTCCGGCCTGAGGATCGTTTCTCCACGATAAGTCCAATGCCTCGGCATCCGTTAAAATGGCACGAATAACGGCTGTCATTTCTCCTCGGACCCCTTGCCCGTTGTCATTGAATGCAGCAGCTACCCGGCTGACGTAAGCGGGAGTGGGATTGGACTTAACCAATCGTTGAATCAGCAACCGACCGATAAACGGGCCGACATTCGGATGGTTGAAAAGATTGTCGATCGCATCACTGATGTCCTCTAGGGCTGTTTGGCCAGCGGGCACTACCTGACCATTCAATAGTTTCTTTGCACCCGCTTCGTGCCACGCTTCAAATGGAACCATTGGCTCCCAGGTGATGACCGTAGCCGGACTTTCGTTGTATTCATTCCCCCACTCCGATGGAAGCGCACTGTAGTCTTCCCATGGCCACCAATAACCGGCAGGGGCTAAGCCCGTAAATATTTTAGCGAACGCTTTGATGTCATCGTTATCGTAGGTCGGAACAGGATTGCCCTGCCGGTCCAGCTTGCGCGTCCCATCCTGGTTCAACTCAAACAAGCCAATGGAAAACAGTTGCATGATTTCCCTTGCGTAGTTTTCGTCGGGATGAATATTGCGGTCGGCGTCGGATTTGGGGTTATTGATGTGACTCAAATAAAATCCCATCATGGGGTGGAGGGAGACGTCGTACAGCAAATCCCGGTAGTTCCCGAAGGCGTGTTTGTAGAGCAAGTCGTAATAATCAGCCATACCCGGACCACTCAACTGCAAGTTGGATTTCTCGGAAATGACAAAAATCTGGCTCAAAGCCTGCGTCACCCTTTGACGGACATGGTCATTGGACTTGAGGATATTGTTCCACCAGGCCATTTTCCAGTAAAACCAATACGGGATGACTGCATCGCCGTGATTTACGACGTAGTCCTTCCCCCAGATATTGATGTACTGCGGATAAAAATGTTCCCAAATCATCCACGTCGTATCCTTGAAACTCATTTGGGGTGGTAAGGCAAATTGGCCCTCCAGCCAATCTGAAATTCCCTGGTCTGCCACCCGACCGATGGTTTCATAATCCGCTCCAAGTGAGGCGTAATTGAGAAAACGAGCAGCCTTTGCCAGTCCTTGGGGCTGGGCGTGCGTTGTGAATCCCGATAAACAGGTGAAGGTGAATAACAAGCATCTGAAGTGCAACATATTATTAGATGGTTTTGCTTTCGATGCCACAAAGATGATCGTTCATGAGTAAAGTCGTTTTGATCTAGGTCAAAAAAGTAAGAAAAGCATGTTTTTGACTTCGGTCAAAAACTATGTCGGAAAGGGACCATAACTTTAGACAAAGTTTTGATCACCAAAAATTGAATTCGAATGAGTAAGCCAATCACGATGCCCATTCTTCCCGTCGAAGCCTATACCTCTCAGGAATGGTTTGATCAAGAGCAAAGGGTAATTTTCGGTCATTCTTGGCAATTTGCCGGATTAGCGGAAGACCTGCAAGACCCCGGCGATTACATCACGGTACAATGCGGGCATCAAAACTTGATCGTTGTCAAAGGAAGTGATCAACACCTGCGGGCGTTCCACAATCTTTGTCGTCATCGAGGCACCCAATTGTTACGTGCGGTTGGAAAAAAGCAGCAAGCCCTGACCTGTCCCTATCACGATTGGACCTACAACTTGAGCGGGCAACTCATTAGTGTGCCACAGAAGGAAAAGGAGTTTCCGGACTTGGAAATAGACAAGATCTGTTTGCATAAGGCCTCGGTAGATGTTTGGCGAGGCATGCTTTGGGTACATCCCAATCCGGATGCAGAACCGATCACGGCATGGTTTGATGCTTGCTGGGAACACCTAGGGCCACACGACCCCAATCGACTGGTGGAATATCCCAATATCTACTATGAAAAAACGATCCGGGCCAATTGGAAAATCGTTGCGGAAAATTTCATCGATGTCTACCATTTAGCTCACCTGCATTCCAGTACTTTACGGATGTACGACCATGCCAAGGCCCAATTTAGTTTTATCGGCGATCACTATGTATTTTGGGAGCCACTCACCGCCAAGTACAGAGATAATCTGGGTCAACTTATTCCCTTCAAGCGGATCCAGGAAATGACCGATGAACACTTGGGAGCTTATGCATCTTGGCTTTTCCCCAATCTGGGTTTATCGGAAGGGGAAAGTAGTTGGGGTACCTTTCATGCCATTCCCATGGCACCGGATATGACGAAAGTAATCGTTCGGTCTAAATTTGAACCCATGACGAATTGGGAATACACCAAGCAGCAATGGAAATCAGGCATGTCCTGGCACGGCATCATGGGAAACAAAACGAAATATGGCAATAAGCCAGACGCAAATTCGGAAGATCCAATGGATTGGAATGACCTCATGGAAGAGGACGTATATGTGTGTGAGCAGCAACAAAAGTCACTGAATAATCCATTGTTTGGAGTGGCGGCAACCGCAAATCATGGGGAAAGCACCGTTCGGAATTTTCAAAAAATCATTCAGAGGTGGATGGAGATTCCGTCAAAAAATACCTGAGAATCAGATCAGGAATTGGTTTTCATGGCCCGGCTAAAAGCCGCTACGGAAAATGCAAAGCACAAGACCGCATATACCAGAACCCAAAGGATGTGGTCGGTCACTTCCGCAAGGGAAGCACCGGACAATAATACAACGGCAGCATCCACTGCATGAGCAAAAGGCAGGGCATAACCAACCGTGGAGAATAGCCCACCCACCATCCTCAAGTCCATCCAAACGCCACTGAATAAACCGATCAGGGTAATGAGTAAGGACCCAATGCCCGAGACCTGATTCTCCGAGAAGAGTGCGCCCAGCGTAATGCCCAAACCGATGCAAGTGATGGCCACTAGGATCAGGACCAAAAGAGCGGACAACAGATGATTGAAAGTGCCGCCCATCAATACGCCGGCAACGAAACATAAAATGGTTTGCAGCACGGCCAGTAGCACAAAAGGTAAGGAGTAGGCCAGAATGAAGTCGGAAGCTTTCAACGGGGTGGTGAAAAGCCGAATGAGGAAGGCGCTCTTTCGGTCCCGGGCAAGCAACATGGCCGCAAACATCAGCAAAAATGAATAGCTGAATATCATGATTCCGGGCGTGAGCACCGCTGGTGTAAAAAGCTCCAACTGTGATCTTTCGCTGATGGAGCTAAAAAGCATCAATAACCCAATTGGTAAGAACAGCCCCAACAAGACGGAAATTGGGTCTCGATAAATTTCCTTTAAATTTCTTTCGGCCAGGCTCCAAAACTTCATGGTCCGGATTTATGTTCAGTTAGGTGAATAAAGACTTCTTCAAGACTTGGCTCCTGCATTTGAATCCCCTTGATCTGTATTTGGTGCGATCGCAATAGGTCGATCATGCCGTAAAAGTCCAGATTAGCCCCCGTTACTTCCACTCCATTCTTGATCCGGGCAATTTCCAGTCCCCGAAGTTGCAAATCATCCATGACACTTGCTGCAATGTTTTCCGCCATAATTCGGACCGTCTGCTTGGTATGGAAATTGCTTTTTAATTCGGCTGGTGTTCCCTCCGCGATGATGCTGCCCCGATCCATAATGGCAATACTGTCGGCCAGAGAATCGGCCTCTTCCAGGTAATGGGTCGTGAGGAGAATGGTCTTTTCGACTTTCAATTTTTCAATGTAGTCCCAAACGGATTTTCGCGCGTGAGGATCTAGCCCTAAGGTTGGTTCGTCCAGAAATAAGATCTCTGGATCCGACATTAAGGCCATGGCAATACTGAGTCGACGTTGTTGTCCGCCCGAGAGTTTTTGCGCCTGGTCCTTTCGGTCCTCTAATCCCATCAGGTCCATGAATCGGGCTGCTCTCTCCTTTGCCATCGTTTTCTTCAATCCGTAGACGCCCCCCATCAAATGAAGATTTTCGCGAATGGTCAGATGCCGGGCAATGGCCGTTTCCTGCGGAGAAACACCAATGATTTCTTTGATCTTCATTGGACTTTCGCCGATGTCATAGCCCATCACGGAGGCATGGCCCGTTGTGGGGGCCAACAGACAGCACAACATCTTAATGGTAGTGGTTTTCCCGGCTCCATTGGTACCCAGCAAGGAAAAGATCTCTCCTTGTTTGATCTCGATGTCCAATTTGTTGACCGCAATTCTGTCGCCAAATCGTTTGGTAAGATTGCTGGTTTCGATGGCATTCATCTAATTCAATTTGTCCGGTTGCTTATTTTTACATTTCAAAATAAGAATTCGACAAATCTTATTGATGATGTTTCTCGGACTGATGGATGAGTTTAGTCATGATGCCCGGTTCATTCAACAAGTAGTAGCGTTTGCCCAACTATTCTACCGTTAATCAATACAAGCACATAGGCGCCCGCCGGCAAGTCGCGGATATCCAACCGGTTTTTTTCCTCCACCACGGGCAGCTCCCTAATCAATCTGCCATCTAAAGCAAATAGTCGTAACTGAGCACTCTGCCAACCGGATAATTCAAGCTGGACCTGGTCACTGGCCGGGTTGGGATAGAGTTTGAAGTGCCGCGAATTCAAGGGGCTTTCGGCTGATGTAGAGGTGGCGGGTGCGACTGCGATGGCCCAGTCCTGTTGTGGTTCGGACGGAGGCGGCCCTAATTCAGTAAGACCGGGTCCCGAAACCATGCGGACCGAACTTTCCCGGTAGGTGCCATCGCGGGGATTGTACCATTGGACGAGGTAAGTCTTGGCATCCGGTAAGTTCAAAGCGACCGAACCACCGTTTTTCAAGTAAATGGTATATTGCTCCCCAGGTTGTGCCAAACACCACCCCTGGTTGACCAGGTCATCGCGAGGGGCCATCTCCGTGAGGGGCAAATCGCGGAAAAAGTTGAGGGCAAACCGAAGATAATCCCAGCTTTGGTCTCGGCTACGAAAATCCTGTAAGCTAAGGTCGGATTCCGGCAGTCGATAACCAAAGTAATATTCTACACCGGCACCACCCGCCATCAAATTGCCCCAAAGAACTTCTTGGCGTATGTCGTGTAGATCGGGATGGCTTCCTTCGTAACCAGGGTATCCAGGATCCGGCGGAACGCCTGTATTGGCGTTTCCCTGTTCGTCGTTGGCTACCACCCAGGGCTTTCCCTGTGCTTTGGATTCCCGCACCCAGAATGCGGTCTCGTCGTGGACATTGTTCCAGGAAGTTTGAATGGAAGGGCCGGTGTATTCGGACCGATCACCGATCAGATCATTGTACACCGATTTTGTTTGTCCGGGGTAGGTGTGAATGACCCGGTGATGATCATACGGATCATGCTCCTTAAACCAGCTTGCCATGGCAATGCGTTGGCCTTTATTTTGGGTATTTTCTTCTCCCATATTCCAGTTCAGAGCGAGGTGATGACCATACCTGGCCACTAATTCACGGTAGTATAGTTTGCGCGCTCGCCCTAATGCTCCGTTGTCCAACAGCTGATCGTTTTCGGTTTCCTGGGTTTTGAAGTGCAGGTACATTCCCTTTTGATCGGCATGTTCGAAGACTATTTCCCATTGGTCCAGCTTGGAACAGTCAAAATGGAGAAAATCTTGATCGCTGACGTAAGGGAAGACATTTTTATCATCTCCCCCGATATTCATGGTCAGAAAGGAAAAAACATTTAGCCCCTTTGAGGCCAGGTAATTTACGGCACCGATGATTTCGGTGCCTTTGCCGTCTTGCCAAGCCGGATCGCCGGCTTTCCAATCGCCAGCGTGCGGCGACCAGGATTTGCGGCGACCTCCATTGTTTGGGGTATTGTCAAAGTCCTCGTACGCCAGAAAATTTTCCGGAGCATCGGCGCCACCCTTGACGAAGTAAGTGCCGGTTTCTGCAAATTGCAGATAGTGTTTGCCGACGTATTGGAGTCGGCCCCGGCCACGATTGTCGGGAGCACTTTTATCCGTAGGGTCGATCGTAAAGGAACCGGACAAACCGTCAATCGGCGGCACAGCGGTACCCGCTTCCGGATAATCGTCCACGGCAATGTCAGGACCGATGCGGAAGGATACCCGGTATTCCCATTCTCCAACGGCATCCGGAGCAAAGTGCACCCGCCAGGTATTCCCCTCTACAGCACTGGTCTCCGCGCTATTGCCATCAGCAGCAAAATAACCCGGCACGACGAATGATCGATCGCCATGGGTAAACGTCACTTGGAGTCGGTAATCGACAAAAGGATTGGGCATGATGCTGCTTTCAGAATACCTGGGGCCATCGAAAGATAGGGAAAGCTTATGCCATTTTTTAAGCTCTCCGACCATCGTCATTGCTCCGGTCCCCGGATCCTCCGGTAGAACGATCTCTCCCGTGGCCGCCACCACAAAAAAATTCAGGGTCAAGGTGCTGAGTAGGTCTCCGCTCCCACCCGCTCCCGAATACGTTCTTACCACCAGTGTTTGCTGGCCAGGAGAGGGTGTCCAGGAATTGTAATCTCCGTTGTTGTCGCCAGCCAATGCATAGGGTGCCGCGTTTTCCGTGTGGTAGTTGTCCTGTCCGTTCAGCACAAACCGAACACTGCCCACCGTACCTTCAATTTCTGCTCTGATGTTGAGACTGGTACCGGTGGTATTCAAATCGACGACATCGGCTTCCTGTAAGTCGCCAATGTCCTGATCCGTGGTGGCATTGACCAATACCAGTTTACTAATGTTTTGACCATCCGCTGCCAGACTTAAAAAAAGCAGCAGGAAGAAGCAAGTAATACTATTACAGCCCTTTTGCATGATATTCAAACTTAAAGGATTAGGAAAAGAAAGAGAACTAAGAATGCGTATCCTTAACTGAAGTAAAGCCAGTGATCAAACTGATTTGAACGTAGGGTAGAATTGTTGGGAGAGGTTTACGGTGATTATAACGCCCGTACCTGGAGATTATTGCTATCCTTCTCCAATGGCCTACTCAAGTATGTGCACCATTCAACTTCTAACTTTCTCCGGCCGGTTTTTCCACTTACTTATGTTTGACAAAGGTCTGCACATGGGATTCTCCTACCGTATTTATTCTGAGGATGTAAGTTCCGGCGGCCAGATTACGGATGTTGATGCTATTGGCGGGGGATGTACTTTGATATGCTCCGATCTTTCTCCCGAGTCCGTCGAATATTTCAAGGGAGATTATTTCATTGGGACGGGTACCCGGGACTTCGTAGTTTAAGAGGTCATCGGTCGGGTTGGGGAAAATACGGACCGTTGAAATGTCCAGCTCCGGTTCATCACAGAGTATGACCTCTTTGACGGCGTATTTCATCACTTCATCTACTCCGTTGCGAATGCCCTCGATGGTGGGTCGCACCTCTACATCCGGCAAAATTCCAATTCTTTGCGTAGGCCTGAAATCCGGATAGAATACACCCAGGAAAGAAGCGGCGGTAATGATGTTTCCAGGCAGGTATATTCTTGACACATTCCCATCTGCACCCGACGTCGTACTGCCAACTTTGACAACATCGGGATACTGCTCCAGGCCCATACAGGTATATTCCGCCTGACTTTGGGTTCTTTCATCAAAAAGCAAAATGATTTTTCCTTTATAGGGATTCGGTGTTCCCCTTCCAAGTGTGGCATCCAACCAGGACAGCCGACCGGGAAAGCTATTGTCGGGGACGGTAAATTTGGCAATGGTCGTTGGTTCGCGATAAATGTAGTCCACGATCGTCCACAGCGTACCCTGCGGATAATTTTTGATGTCAAAGATGATGGCATCGGCTTTTCTGAAGGTTGAAAATGCGGATGCAACTTGTTCTCTCTCCAGTCTTCCCATATCTATGACACCATAATTGCAATTGTTTTTGGCCAAACGGAAGATGGGACCTGTTACCTCAAAAAGTTCATCTCTGTAATCAAAATTTCGGTTGAGGGTGAAGGTTCGCTGACCCTTTTCATTCTCAATGGTCAAGCCAAAGGCGCCATTGTTGCCCCACATTACAAAATCATTCAAAGTACGATCAATGATTTCGTCGTTGGAACCATGTGCATATTTTCTAAGCTCATCTCTTAATTCGTAAACACTTTTTCCGTCAATGGCTTTGATCACATCCCCTACCTTCACTTCATCCACGCTTTCAATAACCTTGGTAATCACCGTTTCATTTTCAATAAACCTTACCGTGAACGGAGTGATGGCATTGCCGTGCCATTCCCAGTAAGTCGGACTACTGTAGAAACCATGGGAGTCATTGATATGGACGGTCAGGTCTTTAAAAGCCAGGTGAAAATCCAGTTTATTGTTGGCCGCTGCAATCTGGGGAATAAACTCCCTTAAAGTGGAGTCCCAGTCCTGGTCCATCAGGTTCTTATAGGGAAAAAAGTAATGGATGATGTTCCAGTAGCGAAACAAAGCCAACAGGCGCTTCGACTCCGTGGGAAAATCCGACTCCGTATGATATTGATCATCGGTATCAAAAAGCGGATGACTGGTTCCCTGCGACTTAACGACATAAGCACTGGAATGAGGAATGAAGTTTTCCCAAATATCTGTGAGAAGATGGTGAACGGTGTCGCTAAAAATAGGATCATCAATCCACGTTAGATCCGTATTGTTATTGAGGCTGTCGGGTGGAAGCACTTTCTCCACCGACGACCGTCTCGTCGACCCTGCATTATCTAACATCGTTTGTAGCGCCACATTGAAGGTTTCGGAGGTTGGCGATTGTTTTATACTTGAGATGGCATCGAGTAATTCGTTGTCCCAGTTGATGGTTCCCTTTGCTACCTCGGGATGGTAATACTTGGCGTGCCCCCAGGCTTTGCATAGGTAAAACAGCTGGTTGTAATAGACAGCCTCATCGGTTGATTGACCACATACGGATACGGGAATGGCAAGGAGTGCAACTACAATAACTCGGCAAAAAATGGAATGGTTCATGACAAGTAATGTTCTAACCGGCTTTTGATTTATTTAAGGTTGTTTAAGGTTTCTGTTTCGAAGTGAAAAATTTAGATTAATGGTTCTCAGAACTGGTTTTTTTCTCTGCATAGCAGCGCTACGGTGATAAAAAAAGC
>JANQRV010000340.1 GCA_028284395.1 Saprospiraceae bacterium | reverse complement strand
CCGCCGGGTAATTGATGTTGTAATTGTACACTCCCGGGCCATCCGCAAACTGAACCGCCGATCCGTGCGAAGGCGACATGGGATTCAGGCCGGCTTGCGCCGGAAAATCCTGATCCGGGTCGAGGTTACAGAGTCCGGTAGGTATTTCAAACTCCAGTCTGACCGGGTAGGAAGCCGGGGTTAAAGTATAGTTTCCACTGGCATCGGTGACGGTCTGGCCCAAAAAGGCATCCGTAGTCGGCAGGACGCCATCGGCGTAGGCCTTTACAATGATTCCCTCTCTGCCGGGCTCTCCGCCTTGCTGAACTCCGTCGCCATTGTAATCGCGAAATACCGTACCGGTGATGTCCATCATCATCGACCCTACTGCAGCAGCAGCGGCATTTTCCCGAAAGGAAATGGTGGGGTCGATCACAACTTCCCAGGCCGCATTATAGTCGCCCAATTCAAAACCGATCTTCCCTTCTGAAAGAGCAAAACGACAATCTACCTTCGTCTTCTTTTCCCCTATTTCCTGATAGGCAATCGGGGCCGAATGTACGATTTCTCCCCCCTCGACGGGAATGACCAATTCGCCACGACCCGATAGATAGGCATTTCCGGCATTGTCCAGAATCAGCTTTATATCTGCGGGCTCCGCACCGGGTTTCAAAACAAAGTCGTAGCCCGCCTCGCCGAATCCTTTATCGTAAAAAGTCCAATCTATATCGGGATATACTTCCCGGTAAAACAATTGAGCTCCTTCCAGTTTCGGAATCGCTTCCGAAGCACATTCCAGTTCCATCTTGGATAGCCGTACCTCCCCAAGGGTCGCGATGACAACCGCTTCCGCTCCGTAGTTTAAGGAGTAGTTTCCGGCTTCCGCAAAAAAATGATCGGAGCCGGAAGGCTCAAAAACAATGGGCTTCTCGGCTGGATCTCCAAATTGACAGGAGAAAATTGAGCTGAGCGCCGCCAAAATGAGAAAAGACCAGATGGAAACGGTTCTCCACCCAGCCAATCGGTTCAATTGGTCGTAAAACTGATTCATGTGAATTGATTTATTATACATTTTTGGTCGAATACTACTGTGGCCGAAAAGAACGCAGTTCCAGTCGCCCGTGTATCAGTTGTTAGCCAACAACCATACCTACGCGACCTGCGCATCCTTTCGGAATTTTAAAAGTTTCCACTACCGGATACTCTGAAGCATAAATCGCCTTTAAACCCCATTATCTAGAGCTTATTTAGCATCGGTATTCAGAAACAAGAATCTAAATGGACCTTTTGTGAGATTGGGATAAATGCCCGATGTGATGTATTTCCCTTCGATCTTCAGTTTATGCCGGATAACGAGCGGTAGCTCGAAAGATTCCTCCATTTGGAAATACGGCCTGGACAGGAGATCTATTTGTCTTTGACAAGTTATTTTTTCCATCAAAATGCAAAGTGCGATTCGCTCTCCTTCCATTTTTGCCATTTGTATTCCAATGCTGCTGCACCCCCCTACGGAAGTGGATTGCTGCGGCAGTTTTATGCTACATATTCCGCTGCCGGAACACTGCCTGCTAAACACGCCGAAGGTTACATCGACGCCCATCCAGTGGAAGGAGCGATCCATGATAGCATGAGATAGGACCCTGGATTGAAGCCGGTTGGTTTCAAAAATCATCTTACTCCAATTTTAAAGTTGTCTTAACGGTTTCGTCCAAAGGTTTTCAGGGGTCCACGATAGGAGCAATGGTATCGACAACAATAATCCTTCTTTGAACGACTTCATTTCTGTACTGGCATAGCAAAGCCATTGCTCTGCTGGGAGAACTAAACGGTTTCATGACACGTAGTTAATTGATAGATCAGTTACTATTGACGGTCATTCCACGATTTGCTATGTATTGGTTTTTTTGTTGATACAAATATAACTGGCAGCTAAAGGGAAAGAGCAGACAAAATCAATAAAAGTGTTACCCCCAGATTTGGGGGCACAATAGGTGGATGGATTTTCGTTAGAGCCGGAAGACAAGGCTACAACTGCCCCAGCGTAAATGTCCAGAGATCTTCGTAGGGAATGATTTCCAGTTTGTGGGATTGATTGGCTTCGTGAATTGGAAAAGCGGTAAGTCGTTGTAAATATTTGTCCGCCTGTCGTTCTATCCGTTCCTTAACAAAGCTATTTTGGGGGATCAACAACAACAACTTAATGAAATAGTAACTCCGCATGGTATTTTCCTCTTTGAGGTAGCGGACACAGTATTTGTCGATCGCTTCCATTTTATCGATCAGCAGATGATGCCTTTTTTGAACGATGAGGAACAGTATTTGGGCAATCAGAATGGAAACGTTCATGCCCTTTTTATCTTTGGAGAAGATGTTGGTCTCATTCAAAAATTTACCAATTCGAAATTCCTTACTCAGCGAATGTTTTACGTAATCCAATTTTTCATCGGAAAGGGAGACCAGGTTTAGATAGGCCTCATTTATTTTCCACAATTCGATGATATTGGGAGGCAGGAACTCGAAGCGCTTGTGTTTGACGACTCCCTGAAAAATATCGCGGGCCTCCTCGAATTGATGGGTATGCATGCAAAGCACAAAATACTCTTCGTAGAATTTGAACCAATTAAAGGTCCCTTTTTCCAGGTATTTCAAACATTTGGAAGCGCTTGCCTTGCCTTGTTCGAACGACCTCAGTTGTCGGTGACAGATCAGTTGCTGATAGTACCAGATCTGCAGTGGCGTCTTGGCTTCGTACGGTTTGCTTTCGAAGATCCGGATCATCTCGTTGCAGGTCTTTAAAGTTGCTTTATAATCATGGACGCTGGCGTGAATGCTCAATTGGATGAGTCCGCCGTACAACTGTATGTTATACGAAGTCAAGTCCGCTAAAATCGGTTGTATTTGTTTGTAGCAAGCCAATGCTGCCGAGTAGATTTCTTCTTTGGAGGATTTGTTATTGACATAATTGATCACCAGATCGGAATACAGCTCCATCACCAATTCTTCCTGCTGATCGATGTGATTCAATTCCCGGCACAACTTTTTATAGTGTTCATATTCCTTCACATCTCCGGTCTTACTGCTGTGATAAAGCCGAAAAACTTTGGCAATGTCCAATGCCAGACTGGTAAATTCGTATTTCAAGGCATATCGCAATACCTTCTTGCTAATCGACATGCTCGCTTCCCAGGCATTCTTACCCAGCAAGATCTTCGTAGCCGCCCAATCTTTGTAACATTCGTAATAGGCCCTTTGCCGATCGTTGTAAGAAGCTTGTTTGACGTCGATCAAAAAGAGGTGGTTGATCAACTGGTCCTTCAAGCCGGCCTTTAATTTTCGATAAGTAGAACCTCCTGGGTTACCGTCGTACAATAAATCGATGGCCTCCTGGTCGGTATTGATCTTTTTATCTGCTACCGCATCATAAAAACGGTCCAGCTTCCGGTCCGCCTTTCCCAGCAACTGCATGGATTTAATCTTGTTGCGATTGACAATATGAATGATCTCCTTTAATACTTGCATACGTTTAAAAGTAGTAATTGGCAGTAATTTCCTACGGAAAATCACAAATATGGGTTGGGTAAATAATGATATTTGACCAATATTATTTAAACTGGGTCAAAACTTTTTAAGGTGGGATCAACAAGATACACCCAAATTAAGATATTTCCAAAGATTGGTGGAAATGACCATTTAGACAACTTCATACACACTTAAATCAAATAGCTGATGAAAAACTTGAGGCCCTTCTTGAATTTTTGGAAAAGGCACAACAAACACACCACTGGAATTTATCACAACCTATTTCACGTTTTGCTATTGGGTGGGGTATTGATCAGTGCTTGCAATGGCCAGGTGGACAATCAGTCGACACAAAAGCCGGTTCTTCCGGCAAAACCAATCCCTGTAGTGATGGGAACGCCGCCCCCTTTAATTCCAAGTCACAATCCCTACAATGACACGAATCTTGTAAGCCAGTACGTCAGAAGTATCTTTCAGGATTCAAAGGGGAATTTCTGGTTTGGTCCGGCTGGTCAAAGCGTGGTCAGATATGATGAGAAAACGCTGAATTACTACAGTAAAGCAGAGTTCTTTCGCGGAAATAGCAGCATAGATCAGGATTATGGCAATAGCGTACATGCCATCACTGAAGATAGGAATGGCAACATATGGTTTGGAACGGACCATGGGGCCATTAAGTTCGACGGAAAAAACTTCAAAAGTTATACCGAAGAGAGCGGACTGGGCAGTACCAGAGTTGGTCGAAGAAGCATCCTTGTAGATACCGCGGGGGACATCTGGATAGGTACTCAGGAGGGCGTCTTCCGATACATCCCATCCGCCGATAGTATCAATGGGCAATGCTTTTCTTCATTTCATTTGCTTCCAGCCATCAAGGTCAATGACATCATGGAAGACGACGCTGGAAACATCTGGTTTGCTTCGCGGGATAGCGGGATTTTTCGGTATGATGGCAAAGCGATCAAAAGTTTTACCGGGCCAAAAGGTATCGGCGTTAATGCAGCTGGTGGCATCGCACAGGATAAAATGGGCCATATGTGGTTTACCATGCAAGGAGGTATTTGCCGATACGATGGTAAAGACTTTAAAAGCTATACCACCAATGACGGAATCGGCGGAAGCGAAGTTTGGGGTATATTTATAGAACGTTCCGGCATCATTTGGGTTACGTCCAGAGGCAGTACGACGAGATTCGATCCTTCTCTTCCAGTCGCAAGCCCCAAAGCATTTACTGTTTTCACGGTAGAAGACGGCCTCAATTGTTGTGTTCAGAGCATGTATCAAGACCAGATGGGAAATATGTGGTGGGGTACCGGACAAGGACTCTACCGATTCGATGGCGAACGTTTTTACCAGGTTAAACAGACAGGTCCATGGTAGCAACCATACTCAAAAAACAGACGCCAATGAAATCAGTATTATTTCCAGCGTTCATGATGTCCCTATTGTTTACCTCGTGCTCCAGTGAAGCAACCATTGGTTACGACTCATTTGAAACCGGTTCGGCCACCAATGAATCGGTAGCGGGTACCTCCCCTCTTTTGGAACGAATGGATTATTACAATGTGCCCGGCTTAAGCATCGCGGTTGTCGCCAACGGAAAATTGAGTTGGGCCAGAGGATACGGAGTTACCAATAGCTCAACGGGGCAAAAAGTGGAGGTCAATACGCTTTTTCAAGCTGGTTCTGTGAGTAAGCCGGTAGCTGCTCTAGCCGCCCTTCA
>JANQRV010000301.1 GCA_028284395.1 Saprospiraceae bacterium | reverse complement strand
TTCCCGTTCAAAGGGGGAGTGGCAGCCATCGTCCAGCGCGATGGGATGGAACACAATACCATTCAATATGCCGAAGACTGGGTGAACTTTGAAATCGCTTCCATTACGGAGTTACTGCCCATTGCCGCCGGTCCCTTCATACCCGATGCTTTTACCGATACCAAAGATGGTCGAGGTATAACCTGGGGCCTTTCGCACTTCATCAATGCCGGGGGAGACTGGTCGAAAAACCACACCATCCTCACTCGTTTCGATTGCGACTTGAGTCAGGACATTCACGACGATCGCATGAAAGGACACTATATCCGTTACAGCCCTGAGGTTCATTATCAGCAAGGCTTGAGCGAACAACAATTGGAGCGTATTAAACGGGAAAATGTGTCATCGTTTACTCCAAAATAACCCTCCTCTTTCCCGGATACCGGACTTGGTATTTGAAACGCAAGCGTTTCGTCTGGCTTGGGGCCAGGCTCATTTTCCAGGTAAGAATGCCCGTAGCTTCATTGTATTGGGCCCCTCCCTGTTCCAAAAGTTTTACATCAATTTCTTTCATGACGGATACGGGGATCTGGTCTTCCAGCGTAAGCGTCACTAATTCACTTTTTTTATTCCGAATTTCGATTTGCCAGGCGATCACCTCGACTTTTCTATTGCCAACGAATGCCTTGGACGATAGCTGCTCCAGCTTCGTTCGCTGAATGACCACATTGGCATCTCTCCCTAACGAGATGGCAAGCGTGTCTTCGGTATTCTCTACGTTGATGAAGGAATTGCCCACAAAAGTGCTTTCAAAGAATAAACTCGCTGCCCCGCTTAATAGGTGATATTTTTCCCAATCGCTGAGCATGGCGGTCAAAAATGCATCTTTATCTAATTTGGGAACCGCTGCATGGTGATAAACCGTCGGCACTTCGTGCTGATTGATATTAACGATGTACTCCTTATTATCACCGGGGATGGTAAAAGGTGTACTTATGATAAATTCGTGGGTGGTGGTATTGCTGTTTTGCTGGACGGCCACCGGCTCCGGGCGACTAGGTTTGAGTTTTTTGCTGGCTGTACGTTCCGATTCTCTTGCTGCGCTTCGCGAACCCATTCTGGCGCCGGTGATCACTATTTCGTCTAATCCGGCACGAGCCACAAGTGTAGCATTCGCTACATTAGAATTGATGGCCACTTCCTGAGGACCGTAACCCGTATAACTGATCGTTAAAGAAGTCGTCCCTTCTGGAACCTGAATACTATAACGACCATCCAAATCGGTTACAGTTCCGGTACTGGAGCCCTTGACCAAAATATTGGCGCCAATGAGAGGCTCACCGTATTCGTCGACGATTATTCCCGTGACGGTACCCGGTGTAGTGACGGTGTTTGACGGCCTCCACTGTGACCTCGCTACGGGGCTGTAATACCCGAGTCGCCAGGTGCCGATTTCCGGTTGCTGCCCGCTGAGGGTAGGTTCTCCGGTAGATAAAGTGAGCTGAACATCCGTCCAGTCTTCCTCGGTATTCTGGGTGATGTTGGCTTTGTAGATCAATTGGGTAGGACTGGCCACATCTTCTACCTTTATGTCATAGGTGGGTACCCACTTGGCATCTTCTACGAAGTAACCCAACTCAAATTCAGCCATACCCTGCTCTTCTGCTTCCACTTTGACCAATATCTCGGTGGTGGCAATGGACTTTTCATTGGCGTTCATTTCCATGATCTGCTGACTTACCTGCATAAACTTTTCGTTGATCAATCGATTTTCACGTTTAATCAAAAGTTTACTCTTGCTAATTGCGGTTAACCGCTGCTGGTAAAAGTCAGCAGTAGCTTTTAGATTTTCAATGTCGACGCCCGATTGGGTCCCCCCAATTGTTTGGTTGGCTAATATCATTTTTTCTTCCTGTGCCAAAACGACGAGTTCGCTTTTATTCAACTCCAATGCCAACAGCAGCGAATCTTTAAGCAACTCCAGATTGGCAATTACTGCCTTTACTTGCGGGGGTTCAAAATAGTTGAGTTGGTTGGTAATAGAGCGTACATTAAGACCTTCATTGGTCTTCAATTGAATGGATTCCGCGTCTATTTTCGAAGAAATTCCCGTAAACTTATAGATCGTTGTCCCCTTGTCTCTATTAATGGTAGCGGTACGGGTCACTTGAGCTCCCTGCTTAAATACCGTTACCGCGGTTATTTTTGATTTCAAATCCGTTACTTCGGCTGGTGTTTGGGCATCGACCATTTGTAAAAAACAACAGAAACCCAAAAAGAAAAAGCTTAGTTTCATAATCTGGAGATTTTGGTTTGAAAAACTTCATCGTTTATTTAAGATGCCAATTTTCTCCGGAGTGCATAAATAAGTGGTGAGGAATTCTGGTTCTACCAACGATCCGTCACAAATCTAGCCAACCCAACCACCTCCCCGGATCTGTCCAATAAACTAAGGTGATAAACCCCGGGTTCCAGCTGGCGAACGTCAATCAACGTATTCGAACCGTTTAAAGTTAATTCCCCCCGATGGGCAAGACGTCCCAGGACGTCAACTACCTGGAAGGTGCGGGCCGTTGACCTTAGCTGCGAAAGATCTACAAAGAGCTGATCTGTCGCAGGATTGGGAAAGATCTTAATGGCCGCCATGCTCCTATTTGCTTGGGTGCTGGTTGATTGGTCAACCAGGACATACTCATGGGTAGTCGCGGTAATGGGAAGCGGTTCACCGGCGGCATTAATCAAGGTGATGTCTTCGAAGGTGAATTGGCCGGTATTTGAAAAAACTTCCCCAGGCAGGAAGTGGACTCGACAAATAGGGCCGCTTCCCGTTGTATCCTGTTGGTTTAAGCGGGTTAGTGAGATGTCAATGCGGTTGCTGTCGGGAAGATGTCGAGACACGGCCAGTAGGTCCTGATGCAACGTGCCGAGCCAGCTATCAAGAAAGGTGACTTCGACATCCGATAGGGTTAATCCCTCGTATTTCAAGCTGAATGCTGCTCCGTAAGCAGTGGCCAATTGGTCCGCATCTCCGGTGAGTATGACGTCCAGAGTAGTTGGTTGTCCCCCGGTCAAAGTGTCGGATTGGATGGATATTTGCAACTGATTGCTGCGCAGGTCCACGACTGCCGGCGGCAAAAAAGGTGTTAATGGTGTCATTCGGCCCCAGTTTTGGTGAATGGCGAAGGTGTCGGCGACATTCACCTGGCCGTTTCCGTCGCAGTCAACATGCCGAAGGTTGATGCCGGATCCCGGCAGACTGTCCGGCCAA
>JANQRV010000297.1 GCA_028284395.1 Saprospiraceae bacterium | reverse complement strand
AAACCTGGGCCTGGAACATGTTCTATTACCACAATCGGCACCAAAACATCCATAAAATCCATTCCATCGATAATGTCAAAGGCGGCAACATTTACATCTTCGGCAATACCTATACCCAGACGGACGATCCCTGGGCCGTCGAAGAAGTCAGCGGCATCTATAAATACAGCAGTTACGACAGTGGTAGTCTGACCTATCCCTGCTATGTTTTCAACAACAGCTTTTATACGGAAGCGAATGTTTTAAGACACGGTGAATCTACCAATCATCAATTGAAACATTTCAACAATGCCTATCACTTCTTTGACGGTAGTCAAAATTTCAAATTAACCGCCTGGCAACCGGGATTCGAATTCGACTACGACTGCATCAACCAGGACTGGCCGCCGAACATCCAACTCCATGACCAGGAGCAAAACGGATTGACCAATACCGATCCGGGCTTCAAAGATCCCGCTAACGGCGATCTACGCCTGAAGCAATCGAGCCCTCTCATCGACAAGGGGAAAATCATGTCGTTTCCCAATTTGGAATGGTCACAGAGGTACGACGGTGCCGGGCCTGACATCGGTGCCTACGATGGCAACAAATTTGCGGATGGTCCCCCATTTCGGTTCGTTGCCTCGCCGGAAGGTTCTCATTATGAAGAACTTCCCAGAATTACGAAACATCTAGTTGATGGCAATAGGTTGCACTTGTTTTTTTCTGCCGCACTCCAAACTTCGGCAATCACAAAGGAAGATGTTTTGATCTTTGAAGCGGGAAAGGCAGTCATCATCGATAGCATTGGCTTTCCAAGTTCTCCGTACGAAATGGTCCTTCACAGTCGAGAAACGCTCAATATGGAAGCATTGAGCTTGCAATTCAACAACAAACCTACTGGAATCAATGGACAACCGTTCACCTACTGGGCTTCCACCATTCCCATCGGCCAAGTGACCACTCCCCGAAAAGACATTTCCACGATCGCAATTGAGCCCGTCGATCATCAGCTCCCACTGCTTCCCACTGCCGAGTATGAGTTGACGACTTCCATAGACCAGGAAAAGTCGCGAGTTACCATCATCCTTACATCCACTGCTCCACTGCCTAAAATTTGGGTAGATCGGTTGGCCGTCTATAGTGCCGACAGAACGGAGAAAGGCTACTACCCCAAAAGGGTCCATGATCGGGAATATCATTTTGAGATCGATTTGGAGCAATTGCTGCCCGGTCGATATGAAGCGAGACTGAGAGTGGCAAGGATGGTTTTGGAGGTGGGGTTTTTGTATGGTGACTAGTCTTTTCGGCGAAGACAGCCTCAGCAATGAAGACTTTTGCTGGCTGAAGTATCGACTGCTGATGAGGCCTCAAAACGGCACTATAAACTGACTTAGCCCGAAGGCCACTGCCTATACAATATCGGGTCAGGACAATATCTTGCCTTAATAAGAGCAGGGCCAGACTGATGCTTATTGTAAGTTTAAAGTCAAAATAGAAAGGGGATGGTACCCCTTTCATATAGATGTGAACGCCCGCCTTACAGCCACATAAAGTGATATTGGCCGCAATAATTAATCGGTGCGATATACCAGGCACCCGGATTTACATAATAGTCGGTAAAAGTACCATTGGAGAGTGTAATTCGGAACCATACCCGCGAATTGCAATTGTTATCTACTCGAACGCTGTGCCTACAAGCACTGGTGGAGTTAGACCGCCAGACAGCACAATAGTTTTCCTTGGACAAGGAAATGTCTTCCAGGTCATTCGTCTCCGAAATACTCTTGGTCGGCCACAAGCAAACTATACACACCAACGACAAGCAAAGGATTTTAGAAATTAATTTTTTCATGACTTTGAATTTGTGAGAAGAATTAATGATCATAACCAATTGAAGCGATATATCCCACAATCGCTGACCGGGACTGACAGCCAGCTGCTGGGGTTTACGTAATAGTCAAAGAAATAGCCGCTCGAAAGTGTGATGCGAAATTGTACGGCATTCCGGCAATTATTTTCGACGTAGATCTCGTGCCGACAACCACCAAAGGAATTAGAGCTCCAAGTGGCGCACGTAGCAGATGCTTGCGCTAAGTTCAGCAACCCTCCCTCCTCACAACCCTCTAAGCAACTCATGGAGGCCAGCCAGAAAGCGAGAAATGTAATTCTTACAAAAGCTTTTTTCATGGTAATTCATTTTAGGAGTAATCATTAAAACAGTTAGAATACAGAGACTAAAACATACTATAGTGGGAGGATTTGGATAAAGAAAACCTGTTAAGTAACACCCGATATATATGCCCCAAAAATATCTCATTGCTTATCGCGGAATGTCCAAACGTTTCGAAGAATGACATCGACATTTTCATTACAGCTGGCACTTCAAGAACCATATGACTATCATAATCAAATAAATAAGTCATATTTTTTTTCATCCATTGTCATCCAAATAACTAAAACCTGCACCATACTTTGGTGTATAAAGACTTGTATTTTCTAATAAATACCTATCTTGCTAGAGCAAAAGGTGCCTAAACTCTCTTCTGTATGACTGCCGTTATTATTGACGACGAGCAAAATTGTCATGATAATCTTGTTTCATTGCTTTCGGAATTCCATCCGGAGGTGGATGTGCTTGGTGCAGCCTATAATGTTAAATCCGGCATCGAACTTATTAAGCATAAGAAACCGGAAATCCTTTTTCTGGACATTAAACTACCAGATGGTACCGGATTTGAACTGTTAGAAGGAATAGACCACCACCAGTTTGCCATCATTTTCATTACAGGCCATAACAAGTATGCCCGTTTGGCAATCGACTTTGCCGCTCTGGCCTACTTAGGTAAACCGGTGGCCGTAGGCAAATTGGCGGAAGCTCTGAACCGTTCGAGAGAGCGTTTACTTTACAGAAATTTTCAGCAACAATACCTAGACCTGCAGGAAGTAATCGAGAATTTTCGGACACAAAACTTACCCAGTCGGCTGGCGGTTTCGAATAGTTCTGGAGTTCACTATGTACCTGTTTGCGAAATCACCTATCTGACTGTAAATCAAGGCTGCACCGAAATTCACCAGATAGACGGCAAGCGGGTATTCGTATCAGCCAATCTGATCGAGTACAACCGCCGCTTTGCTCCCTACGTTGGTTTTATGCAGATCCATCGTTCCTTTATTGTCAACCTGGAACACGTCAGCATTTACCGCAACCTAGGTGAAGTGGTCCTGACCAATGGCCAGATTATTCCGGTAAGTCAACGTCATCAGGAAGAATTGAAGCTGAGGCTACAATTGATTTGATGTTAGCGCCCTCTTGGTTATAAATTATTTTGTTCACTCAATAAATACTAGACTTATGGCTCTTGTAAGAGTTGATGGTGATTACATCAAGGTTAGAGATTTAACCACAATAAAAAAGGGAGAAGAAACCAGCTGGATGGAGAAAATTAACCCCGAAGCACTGGAGGCAGTGAAAGTCTATCGAGAAGACATTGAAACACTCCGTTGTATGCATAAGGATGACTTTGGTGGATTGGTGGTAAAGATTATGCAGGTCAAACTCGACGAGGATAGATATGAGTACAGCATCGTCTTTGCAGCCATTGATGATGAATCACATGGAAATCATCAGGATATGTTTGGCAAATGGGTTATTATGGGATGTCCCGCCTCGCAACGAGACGTTAAAAATAAAGCCTCCAAATTTTATGCTACACCCGCTGAACTGGCGAATCATGTTTTTGACAAGTAATTTGCTACGGCTCATTTTTTAAAAGTTGATAAAAGGGCTACACACCTTAACCTGGTATCGATCAGCCTTCACCATATTCGTTGGCAAGTCTGATTAAGGCAAATGTAGTGTGCCTCTGGAGAAACAACAGGTAAAAGCATAAAATGGCTGACTTTATCCCACTTACTCCCCAACTAAAGGAAGATATTCAGGCCAATATCCTGAAGGGGCATGGCCGAAAATACGCCGTTTTTTTATTCTTCCGATTCTTGGAGGAGGTAAATGCCAAATACGTGCGGGGTCAGCTCAATTGTTTGAGCAAAAACCAACTCACTTCTTACGCCGCTCAATGTGACCAGACTCGGCTCCATAAATCAATTGATGATGTGGAAGTTGGGGTTATGTCCGATGAAAAGCACATGAAATCCAGCATTATCAGTTTGTATTTGAGCTATGCTGGTTACAAGCAACTGGGTATAGACAACCGATTTATCCCTCTCGATAATGCCTTCCGTACCGGAATGATCAAGGACCGACAAGCTGTTCTGTGGTTGGGGGATTACCGAAATCACATAGTACAAGATATTTTTAAGAGGGAGGATGGTGTCCATGGCATTTTGATGGTCGCTAATGAATCGAAAGCGGCAATGGAGAATTGCCTCAAGTCTTTGTTGAAACACAATCTTAAGGATGTCATTCAGTCGCGAACGGTTCTCCGCCAAGACGCTTCATTTTTGCGAGATGAAAACAATGGATTTAGAGAACACTTCGGATATGTTGATGGCATCTCTACCCCCACTGATGAAAATATATTGTCTAAAATTGGACTTGTAGCAGAACCCACGGGACAAAAGATTGTCGGGAGCTATGTTGCCTTCCGAAAGCTTGAGCAGGATCTAGTCCGGTTCGAACAAATCGTGACGGATCTCAAAAATCAACTCAATATCAACAATGACGAACCGGTAAATTCCGAATTCGTAAAAGCTCTGCTGATGGGGCGTTTTTCAAACGGTACTCCCGTCACACGATTTTCAGAGTCCCAACCCCCGTATAAGTGGGCAGACCAGGATTTCGACTATGACCAGGACGACGGTAGGCGATGCCCTTTTCACGCCCATATCAGAGCCGTCAACCCACGTAAAAAGAGGGATAAAGAAGGCAACTTAGTACCGGTGCCCATTATCCGGCGCAGTATGACCTATAACGAAGGAGAAAATCAAAAGGGACTTTGGTTTATCAGTTACCAAAGGAGCCTGGAGAAGGACCTTCTTCCATTGTTCAGAAATATGGGTGTGGAAAATCCTGAAGTTAAAGACAGCATCACCTACCGCGCTCGCAATAGGAACCCTACCCGCCCCTACTTTAAAAAATACGATCGTCCAGATGCCGGAATCGTTCAATACAGAGCGATTGGACTAAGGCAGATGACTACCTTTCTGGGCGGAGAATATTTCTTTGCCCCACCACTTTCTTTTTTTCGCAACCTGGATCGTTATATCACAGATCGAATTGATCCGGATAAATAAAGATCTGTTTCAATGAAAATCATCGTTCGTTTGAAAATGCGGATCATAATTCTGTTAGTCTGTTATACCGGAAATTTCATCACACTGCAAGCGCAGGATAACATACTGATCTGGAATCACCTATCAACAGATAATGGGCTTACCTCAGCAGAGTACAACTATTATGTTCATCAGGACCATCAAGGTTTTATATGGATTAGTTCCATAGCTGGATTGAATCGCTTTGACGGCAGAACGGTCAAGCAGTTCTTACCGGACCCTGACGATCCGCATTCACTTTTCGATGTACACGCCTCACAGAGTCGTTTTTTAGAAGATAAGGATGGTAATTTATGGTTTTCAAATCTGATGGGTCTCATCCGGTATGACCAACACAAGGATCATTTTGACCGATTCAAAGTGGTCGATTCCGCCGGTGACACGGTTGGCCCCGAATACCTTTGGATGCATTTGGATACGATTAACGATCAGCTGTGGGTCAACGCCCAGGACGCGCAGTATAGATTCGATCGGACCGACCCCAGCCGAGACACCATGGTTGGCCGTTTCTTTGTAAATATTAAGGATCGTATGTATTCGATGTCAAAAACGGAATCGTACTTATTTAAAAGAAACCGTAGTAAAAAAAGATTGGAGTGGTGGCGCTTCCACGACCCAACACTTCCGCCCTCCATTCAGCATTTTCCGGTCCCGGACCAAACTGCTGTCAACGACACTCGATACCTCAACGATTCTTTGATTTGGGTAGCGACCAACGGGGGATTGCGGGCATTAAACCTCACAACCGCCCAATGGGGGCAGGCAGCTACATATGCAGGTCAAGTTTTACGTGAAATTGTGGAAATCGCCATCCTACGCGATCAGCGAATGATTGCAGCCACCCAAAATCAAGGGATCTTTTTCTTCGAACCAAGATTAAACCAATTTACCAAGCCGCTCTTGTCGTTTAACGACGGCGTCATTTCTTCCTTTACTCCAACCGTAGACCGTATGAGCTTGGACCGGCAAAATAATCTGTGGGTCAGTACCGCCGGGGATGGTGTATACTATGCCAACCTCGATAAACCAAAATTTGACAAAAAATTAGTGAATGAGTCAGCAAAGTACGGCACTTTTATGGACATCCATTACGGTCATTCCAACACGATTTGGATACTCGCCAATCGGGGAGTTGTGGCCTTAAGTGACCGGGACACGAATTATTACCCCTTGCCCATCACCGGCAGGGATATCGAAAGGGGTACATTCGTCTATCAGGACCAACAACGAAGAGTCTGGGTAGGTACATTGGAAGGTCTTTTTATGATGAGGCCAGAAGCCCTGCAATTTGTCGAGGTCCATTTAATTGCAGAAGAAACAGAGAACCGTCCTGGTTACCAGGGAATGGTAGAAACAGCCAGTGGTCATTTGCTCATTGCCACCAATGAATTGACCATTCTAAAGGTGGAAAATGACCTATCATCCTACGAATGGCTCTCGGAGAAACCCAAGTATCCAGGTTTCATACAACTTTCCGAAAACGGCACTCTTTTTATTTCCAGCCCAGATAATTCATTGCATATCTGGAGAGAAACGCCAGAAGAGTTGTTACCTGATACAACTTTCGCAGGAATTCCGCTCGTCAGTGGCGTTGTTTGGGATGATCACCACAAGTGTTATTGGATTGGCACTCTAGATGGTCTGTATCGTTTTGAAACATCGACCAATCTGGGCTGGACCCATGAAAGAATTACAGAATTGGACGTTCGTTCAATCTCCAGTATATTAATTGATACCAATCATCGGCTTTGGCTTGGCACCACGAGAGGGTTAGTTCTCTTTGACCCCATCCGTAAACAGCACCAATTTTTTAGCATGGCGGATGGCTTACCATCACTAAGTTTTAATATGGGAGCTGCTACGACATCCTCCAACGGTCGCTTCCTCTTTGGCACCAGCAACGGCCTGGTTATCTTCCAACCGGAAGAAATCCGCTCCCGTATCCCAGAGGCTCGCCCAGTTGTCGTTGATATACAGATCAACCAGGAGTCTGGAATTGCCTATCGATATAGTCCTAACAAGAACCGAAACCCCATATTTATCAAGCGGCTGCAGCTCCCCTTCTCTAAAAACAATCTGGACCTCAAATTATCTGCCCGGGAGTACAGCGATCCACTATCGTGTCAATTTCGTTACCAATTGCTCGGTTCTACAGACGAACGCATCATCAACCGAGGTAGTAACGATCTTCTACAGTTCCCCAATCTAAGTGTTGGTAAGTACGTCCTTAATATCTGGGCTACCAATTCCGATGGTATTTGGTCGGAACAAGCACACCAAATGAATATAGAAATACTAGCGCCTTGGTATCGGACCCAGGTTTTTTATCTATTTCTAATCCTCGCGATTGGCAGTATGTTCTACGGACTTTATCGCTACCGCCTCTCCGAATTGATTAAGCGACAAGGTTTGGAAAAAGCAGCCAATGATTTCCGGCGCCGGGCAGCAGAAGTCGAAACAGCAGTACTACGCCTGCAAATGGATCCGCATTTCATCTTCAATAGTATGAATTCCATCGATGCCTTTATTATGAAAGGCAACAAATTGAAAGCCCATGACTACTTGATACACTTTGCAGAACTGATGCGGGGCATCTTAAACAATTCCGGGCAAATGAAAACGGACCTTGACGAAGAAATAGCCTTATTGGATAAATACCTGAAAACGGAACAAATGCGGATAGGTCCCAAATTAACTTATTCCTTCATTCTTGATCCCGCCATCGACACTTATGAAGTACAAATTCCTACAATGATACTACAGCCATTTGTAGAGAATGCCATTTGGCATGGCATCACTCCTAAGCAAACGCCCGGTCATATCCAAATCAGCTTTTTGCTCGAACAAGGCGAGCTCATATGTGAAGTCAAGGATAATGGAGTTGGTCGCAGGAATTCTCCTACCAATCCCAAACATGAATCGAAGGCCATTAAGATTACTGAAAGAAGATTGACCCTAATAGCAGCAGAACACCCCGACAAGCCACCGCGATTCGAGATAATCGACGATTACCACCAAGATAAAGTTCCAAGTGGAACGACTGTCCGTTTCTATTTCCCACAATGATGCTCGGACACATTTGGAGAGGGTCTTATCCATGATAAAAAACTACTGTTCCAGGATCAATAGTACTGCTCCCGGGATGGCATCCGATTGCATGCATAAAGTCCATAGATTTACGGTAACAAACCGACTTACCCGGTTCATATAACATTAGGAATACATAGTTAATATGAATTAAAGATCTTCCATTTAGCTCCGTTGGTATTAGGCGCGCATAATGCTGCGGAAATGGGATTGCCAGGCCCTTCAAGGCCGTCGTTCATCCAATTTCTCAACTTTTCCAGCCGGTCAACGCCCGGTTTGGGAGCAAATTACCAATGCATTATGAAAAAGAAGAACATCAAGAGCCTTTCCGACTTGAACCTTAGTCCAGCACAGATCATCCAACCCAAAGCCCAGAAAAAAATCAAGGGCGGAATTGTGGTCGAGGAAGACCTCTTTCTATAGATCATCAGTCGAGGGCAATGGACCAAAGAGTCATTGCCCTCTTTCCAATCGCATCATTTGCTGTTCGAGCCAGTACTTGCCCTGGATATTGTCTTCTTTTGCGAGGGCGTCCTTCAGGCGATGAAGCTTTTCGATTGGACGGTTCACACTCTCACGCCAACTCGCAATCTTACGGAGAAATTGAATAAACCTGATAAAGGCCAATTTCCGGAATTCGGACAACCGTTTTTCATTCCTCATGTTATTCTCGACTCGTCGACAATAACTTTTTAACAATGGGAAGTAGGAATCGTCGACCAAAAATTGCTCAAAGTAAGCTTGTAACAGCAGTAGTCGGGCTCTTTGGGTGAAAACAAAATTCTCAAACTTGTAATCCTTCAAATTTTCAATACATTTTTCAAAGCTATTTTTCTCAAGGCCCACTTTCGCCTCTGCCCAGTTCTCGGCATCTCCACGTGCATACTCTGGCAGCATTGCCAATCCGATGGGAAGAAACCGATCGAGGAAATCAAAATCTTTCAAGACAGACGCCAGACTTACGAGGTTTAAAAAGGTACTTGCTGTTATTGTCTTGTTGTAGAACAAATAACGACGGTCAATACCAAGTTTATACAGCTGTAATGTCTTATGCAAAACCTCGGTATTCCCACTTTGTGACAGCCGGACCGCATCGTTCAACAGGTATAAATACAGTACTCTCTGATCCTTGGATGGTAAGCTGTCAACTTGTGACCGGAAAACAGGTTCAAAAGCGTCAAAACGATCCCTGGGAGAAAGGTGTCTGTTCTCCAATCGATGGCAATAGATATCAATAATTGGATTTTCGCTTCTTTGAGTTGCATAAGCCATTCCTAACAAGCTGGAAGCTTTTTCTTCGATACTCCCTTCTCCAGGCCGGGAGAATTTGTGTTGACGCTCAGCTTGCTCGTTCAACATTTTTAAGCTACCCAACAAATAGAATTCATCCAGAGCTTCCGTTGCAGACTGCAGCAAGAAATCTTCCTTTTGCTGTCGATAAGTAGTATCCGGCGAAAAATACAATTGTTCGTTTAGCAGAAATATATCCAAAGTATCTTGCCAGCTCCAGGGTTTATTGATGTCGATTTGGGCCAATAGGGCATGCGAATCACGGGTAAACCATCGGGATTTACCCCGCAATCCATACTCCTGTATCAATCTCCTCTGAAAGTCACGCCGTTCTTCCCGAACTCCAGACAGAACAAGAAATTGACGGATCTGAGTAGAAAGTTCAGACAGCAGATTTCTGTACATCTTTTCATTGAAAGCTTTACTCGGGTATACTACACCAAACACTCGCTTCCTAGTCAGAACAGATGAAGAAAAATCAGGATAAAATTTCTTCACGAAATCGTATAATGGAACCAGTCGCTTGTTACTATTGCACCAGGGAGACCGAAGCCATTTCGAGAATTCTTTGATCTCCTGTCGCCTCAAAAGTTGCAATAATTGAATGGCAACACTATCGGACAAGTGTTTTTTATTCATGACAATACTATTTAAAATATTCATGTAAAAAACTGGCACCAAGAAAAATACAGAAAAAAATATAGATATAGTGCGTCATTAAGTAAATGACACTCCTACTGTTTTTAGCATTATGAATTTAGTCTATTGATTTATTTTGCTGCATCTTCCCGTAATGAATAAATAAGAAGATGTTTTGAAAACTGAACTGTTGTTAATGACTTGCAAAGAAGTTGGTTCATATCTTTAGATAAATAGTTCATAATAAAAAGAAAAGATATGGTTGTCCAATTTAACGAGTTGACTGACTCCCAATGGGAAAGCTTGTCCAACTCGCAGAGGTGGATTATCAAAGAATTCCTTGACACGCAACGTAAGCGCCGACTTGATCTTAGCAAGGTGGTCAACATCCCAATGCAGATGTGCCGTACCGGGACCAAATGGCACAGTTTGAAATAATGTTGGTTATGCCCGTATCCCTGGCAGTCCGTTTACTACTATTTTTACAAATGGATCAAGGATGGCACATTTGAAGTAATCAATAGCATTGCAAATTATGAAGAGCGTAGACGTCTTCAAAGAAATTCTGATCCTTCGTTGATGTGTGCAGATAGCCAATCCGTTAAGTTGGCTCCAATGATCTGTGAGGACCGAGGAGTCAATAATACATTTAGCCAATATTTCGAAATCTTGAGCCGCATTAAATAACAAAATCTATTTTTAACACATATATTATTAGGTTTTATTCCCAAAAATCAGAAATAAATCATGATAAACTACCTAAAAAAATCGAGAATACTTATTTTTACTATTGCCATTATTTTAATATGCAACTTCACAGTAGAGGGACAAAGTGAGTTTGGGGAACAAGTGGTTGTCAGGATAGATAACTTCAGTAAGTTACCTGATAAGCCTTTTCCTTTCGATGAAAATTTCATCATCATTTATACCGTCGACAAAGGATATGAAGCTGATTCGATAGAAATCGTATTGCTAACCAGGAATAAGAACGACAAATTACGATTGCCCATTCCTCCCGTTAATCGCCCATCGAAAGCACAACCAGGAAAAACGGAGATTGTAATGTTTGTCCCGCCGCTACCGCCCGGTAAAACATTCGACATCACCATACAATACAAATCAAATCCCAAAACTTCGGCAACCTTGGAAACGCTTTATAATATTTGCAATGAACTCGAAAAAGTGAATGATTTGCGCCTGAACAATCTCAAGTGCCATTTTTTTAGCCAAGAGCCTTGTGTAAATCCTCCGAAAGAAGTGTCACAGGAGCTGAATTGGTTGTTTATAGGAATTTTAGATGTGATTTCTGATACCCCGACAACGAAAAGGCGTAAACTACTCGGGTATCTCTTTCCGAAAGATGTTCCCAGACCGAGTAGACAGATTCAAAAAAAGGAAAACAAGAAATTTGTGAAAGCAACGTCAGAGATTCTTAAATCCCAAAACTCTGAGAAGGATTTCAAAAAAGCAGCCTCGGGTTTAGCTAAGGAAATTCGCAAGGCCTTCCCAGATCAGTCGATAATTGATTCTCTGAGGATTGCATTTGAGGAAGTTGTCACGAAAGAAAATGACAAGGAAAAAATAGCACTCTCCTTTCTGATAAAGTATTTAGAATTATCAATCTTTTTTAAGATTGAAGATAAAAAACTCGATTTTGTTTTATTCCCTGACCTTTTCAAAATGATTGCCGATGCAAAGCCAGAGCAAATCAAAGGATTTGGCAAAAAACTAGCATCCATTCACTCCAAATTGAAGGCACCTTTGTGTTGCAAAGACATTGAAATGGAAATAATCCGCAATAAAAGAGTTTTTCATACAACCAGCCATACATTCAGAAAATTGCAAGAACTTAATTCTTCGCAATTGGAAAGTTTAGTGAGGGGAGAGATATCATTATCCCCAGAAAAAATAGATTCCGACGCCAAGACCCTCTCACAAAGACTAAGTCATATTGAGCAAAACATCCCCCTTTTACTTCAACTAAAATCTGAGTTGGCACTATATGATTTTTGTAATTCTATAAAATGTATTACTGAGCTCAGTGAAGTAATTGAATCCATTGTGTCTTTATCGGAAGGAGTTAAAAGTCAGATCAATCATAGTTTGAATGAACTAAAATTAAATTCCTTCGAGATCATCACTGAATACTCTTCTCGCCCGGATTTTGAAAGCTCCATTGAAGGCGTGGTGCAGCCCGATATTGGTGTTGTCGGATTTACATTGGACGGAGCTACATTGCTGAGACCTTTTTATGGCGTCAACATTAATCTGCGCAGCATCAAGAAAGACAAATCCTTTAAGGACATTGATAACGACCTCTACGACAATAATAGGTTATGGAATCAAATCAAATTCCATTCAGCGATTGAAATAGGAGCTACCATTGGAAGCATAGATCTGGAGGACAGTAGGGAAGACTTGTTTAACAATACCAATTTGATGATCGGTGCCGCATTTCGATGGCCCTTCACCAGAGCAGGTCTGCGTTTATCAGGAGGCGCCTTACTTTACAATTCCGTTGATAATGCGAACCCTTTATTTAGCACCAAAAACCTAGATGCCACTTTCTATATCGCTTTTAAAGCAGACATCAACATTGGAAACTTGATTTCGAGTTTTTCTGGTCTTTTTATTAATTAAGAAAATAAGGGCTCCTCCGATAGCCGGATAAACCATCGTCCTTCAATATTAACAACATCTTTCATATAAATTAGTTGATCATGAAATTTAATGCGATCATTGGGAATAGAAGAATGCATCTTATCTATCTTCTTCTATTGATTTGCTTGCCGAGCTGTGAAAAAGATGAAGTTCTAGTCACTACTGATCAAATAATAAGACTTCAAATATATAAAAGTCAACGTTTTGCCAATGGACTGGATACAGTCGAGATCGATGCCTTTATCCCCAAAAAAGCGGAGGAAGATAAAAGAGACATTACCTTTCAAACAAATCTGGGGCATTTTGTAAAAAATCAAAATCAATCTATTACAATCAAAGCAGAGGCAGATAGTACCAATTCAGATCTGGTAGCATCGGTAGTATTAAGAGCTCCTGTAACTTCCGATACAGCGGTAATAACGGCTCAAATTCTCAGGGTAGCGGTAACGGAGTCCATCCCATTTGATCCTTCTGAAGCAGAATCCTTGAAACTTTCCGCTAGTAAGTTTGGGATTGCCAACAACTTCCAGGACGAAATACTACTTAAGGGCCAGCTAAGTGCAAAAAAAGGACTACCATCGACGGGTACTACCGTTAAGATTGAAGTAAAAAATGACTCTACAAATACCAATGTGAATGGCTTGCGTTTCAGAGCTGATGCTCTAAAATCCGATGAAAACGGTCAGGTAAGTATCATTTTCAATGCGGGTGACCTAGAATTTATCGGTACACTAAGGATTATCGGTCTTGTAGATGGAACTGAAATCAAGGATTCTGTATTGATTGAAGTTTTTTAGGAATGGGGGTAGTTTTCATTGGAATTGCCTCTAGACTCCAGTCAAAGAGTTTTATGGGCATATCAAATCTACAGATTTCATCGTTTCACAGCTACATCATTCATAATATACCTCCATTCACGATCGCCCCGAAACTGACTATACCAACCGTCCCATACCAGTCGGTTTCGATCCTTGAAGGAAATAGTGGCCCGAAAGAATTGATTGTTGAAAACACTGCGGGGAATGATCGCCAGGATCTGTTCATTTTCCTTATCCAGGAACCATTGTTGTTTGTCGTGTTTGGGAAAATCATTGGACAAGGCCGTTACCCAAAAGCAGTCTTGTTGCTCGTCGTAGTTGATCAAATAGGTGTAGGCTCTTTTTTTGCCGGTTTTGGAGGAAAGCGTTGATGATTCGCATCTGATAAAACTATCCTCCAAATAATAGGTACAGACACGACTGCCATTTTCCGTGTAGGAGTGGTCCGTGCCCGGGAAAAGTGTCTCGTTGACCGTCCATTGACCAATTAGAAAGTCCAGGTCTTTGATGGATTGGGCGTCTGCATGGTGGCTCCAAATCAATAGGACTAAAACAAAGTATTTTTTCATCGCTATTGCTTTTTGGTGGCCACATCATGAAAAATATGCTGCCACTCCTTATCCGACGCTCTGAATCGACTGGACCACCCATTCCAAACGATTTGATCTTTATTGGCATAAGAAATCGTACCTCTAAAGAAGCGATCGCCAAGTACATTCTTAGGCGTGACGGCGATGAGCTGTTGATGCTCTTTATCCAAAAACCATTGGTGCAGACCGTGCAATGGAAAGTCATTCGCAAAATTGGTCGCCCAAAAGCAATCCTCTTTTTGATCGTAATTAATGTAGTAAGCATACGCCCGTTTCTTTCCGGTGTGCGTGACGACCGTCGATGCTTCGCACTTGATAAAACTTCCATTCAGATAATAAGCACAGGTTCGAGTTCCTTTTTCCTGATACTCATTGTCTCGCCCCGGAAAGATGGTTTCTTCGACCTCCCAGGTGCCGATTAAAAAATCCAGGTCTTCGATGGATTGGCCCGTACTAGGAAGGACCATTGCTGCGAATAAAGTTGCCAAAACTATTTTTTTCAACATGTGATTTGAGTTTTGACCAAAATAGGAAAGGTGTGTTTCTGGATGGTCTCAATACGAGTTTTGTGGTCTCAAATCAGGTGGGCATCTACAAAACGAAGAAAAGGGCTAACTACTCTAGAAGCCCAAATCCCTTTCCCTTCATTTTCCTGGAAATGAAACGCTATTCGATCCATAGATGACTGCTTAGCAAACTCGCTGGCATCTCGGTAAAAGACGTAATGCGTAGACGGGAGGAAGATCAAAGCTCCATGATTGGGGGATTTCTCGAAAAATTCTACAGGAGTCCCTAATTGCACTTGATACCTTAAGCTCTGATTTGGAGATGGGTGGCATCAAAAACGATTTCATTTTCATAAAACTGATCAGCATTCTGAACTTTTTCAGTGAAAGCTTCAATTTTACGGATGGCATCCAGCCCTGCCTCAATGTTGGCTCGGTCTTTTTCAGGCAAAGATGGCATCTCTCAGGATTCGTTTTTTGTAATAAGGCTTGATAAATTTTTCTCGGCAGATATCGACCTCTCTTTGAAACACCTCCCGAAACAGTTGCTTCATTGCCAACTTTAGCTGAAAAAGATCTTCGGTGCCTGGCTCAAATTCCACGATCAGGTCTATATCACTCTCACTAGTTTGTTCATCCCGGGCAAACGAACCAAATATACCAATTTTGCTCAAGTGATACTGAGCAAATAGATGAGCCTTGTGTTCTCTTATATAGTCCAAAATGTCAGATCTAGTGGTCATACCCTCCAATACTACAAAAAAGCAAGAGTAAAGTCAAAGATACAAAACGGTTCATGAGGAAATGTCAAAGGTCCAAATAGATGAACTACCTCAATAAGGTACCACCTTCTCCTTTACCGAGCTATCAAATCCCGGAATTTTTTCACGGTCGGGTTCGACACACCCCGATTGTCCAGCATCCGTATTTCATCTAGTATTTTATCCGTAAAGTTTTGTCCATCACGGAGGGTTCTTCTTTTGAAGAGGAACCAGAGTTGGCGAGCCTTCTCAAACTGGCCTTGGTAGGCTAAACCCAAGACAACATACACACGATATAAATGATTACCTGGATCTTTACCCAACTCGGTAGCGGCAAACCTCTCTGTTTCGCGGAATCTACGATCTTGCAGAAGAGATTTGAGCTGCTCTTCGACCGATTTGCTAGAAGAGTCCCTCTCTGGCTCAGGTCTGGTATCAATTCTCTTTTCGGGCTTCTTATTGTGATCTACACTTAGTTTTTCCTGAACCTCATCTAAACCAGATTCTTTTTGTGGTATGCCTATAACAGAGGATTTTCTTAACTCCGAGTTATCAATCTCCCTTTGAGGCTGTGGATCAGAAACGTGTTCCAACGATTCTTTATTTTCATCGACCTCAATTTCAGAGTCTTTTTCAGGCTTCAAACTTGAACCAGTTTGTCTATGGTCAAAATTGTCGTAGCTTGAGGAAAGTTGATTATCTTTTTGTGGAGTATGGGTGATTTCTTCAGACTCTATACTAAATGGGCTTTCTTTAGCCCAGTGTTGGCGGTTTTCCAGTATGGCGAGCAAATGCGGAAGCCCTTCCCATCTATGACGAAAAGCTATTTTGACTCCCTTCTTTTTTTTGAACCTTCTTATTTCTTCTCTTGGTACATTAGTAAGAAATATCTGAATTTTTTTCAATCCTTGTAAGAGTTCAAGCGCCCTTATTGAACGCACCCCAGTCAATGAAAAGTTTACACGTTTTAGTTTATGCAAGTTCTTAACTGGGGATAGATCCATCAATAATTCATTCCCAGTCATATTAATTTCTTCCAAGTCGATAAGGTTCTCGATTGATTGAATTGAGCTAATATGATTGAATCTGAGGTCCAGTTTCCTCAACTTCTTTAGGTTAGCCAGAGGGCTAAGATCCACAATTTGGTTGTCCCGAAGAGTCAATTCCTCCAATTCCCCAAATCTAGCCATTGGATTTAGGTCATTGATTCCACAGTCATTGCAATCAAACTCATTTTGCGTAAATAATTCCTCAAAAAAAGCTTCTTGGGGGACTTTTCTCTGATCCCCTACATAAGCTCGGAATGTGAGAGGATATTTCTTAGCAAAATGATTTTTCCAACTGTTGTCCAATGCCAACCACCAGTCCTCGGTCCTAAACAATAAATTGTTTGGAACACCCCATTCTTCCAGTTTTTGCTTTATTTTAGAAGCTTTGATACAAACAGCACCGGCCTCAGTATCCTCCTTCACCATGCCAATAAGTTCCCATCCCGTCAATCCAAACACAGGGCCTCCGGAACATCCAGTCGTGATTCCAGTTCCCGTTATACCGATAGTGTGGTCACGTCTCGATCCTAGCATTTTATTCGGAATGGTTGCCCAACGTTCGCCGGTGGGGTGTCCAATTGAAAGGACATCATTATTCGCCCCATTAATGCTCCTTGGAATCGTTTGTAGTCGGATAATACCTTGCTCCATCTTGAGATTAAGTGGAAGCATTCTTATAGGATTACTATTCTCTATAGTAACAACAGCCAAATCCAAGATGTGATCTTCCTTGATTACTCTGGCGGGATATTTTCTTATTGAATCTTTATATAGTGTTAATTCGACCTCTACTGCCCCACGGATTACATGGGCCGCCGTTACTACATAAAGAGTTCCTCCTGTTTCTCCAACGATCAATCCTGCCCCGGATTGATCTATTTTTGGAGGAACTTGGTCTAGCTTTGATTCAATCAATGGTACATAGAACTTTAATTTCTCTTGCCCGTGTAAAACTACACTTACTAATATTGCCAAGCCAGAGAGAAAAACACCGATATATTTCTTTGCAATGAACATATGATTAAAGTTTCATAATTCTAAGAAAATGGCAACTGAAGCATAATTGGGAGTTCTGAATGCGTAAGAATATTTGATTGACGCATTTTCCAAGGGTAAATCAAGTGTTTCGTTGATTCCGACAACGACCCTTCCCCACAAACTCGTGTAATAGGTCGAAAGACGAATCTCGACCTTCCCATAATCCCGAATAGCAAAGTAATACCCAAGGTGGATTCCGGGCAAGAGAAGAGAGAAAGGAGAATACTCATGCTCGAACGATTTAAAAACTGTATATAGAACATCTGAGCCTCTTTGGTAGGGAATGTAAAGAATCCCATTGACTCGATTTCTTTTGGTTGTTATATTTATTGATGCGCCCAAACTAATTGAAGACCTTAAGCTTAAATAATATTGATAATGAAAAGAAGCTCTTAAGTAACTATTTTTCAGCATATTAATACTCGAAGAAGGATCTCCTTGAAAAGCATTAATTCCTATTGCTTCCGACCATATGGCTGTTCCTTTTGTTGGCAACTCTGGTTCTTCGGAACGGAGCGAAGAAGATCCTAGCCAACTACCGAACCTGTTAGAAAATGTGTGATAGGCCAATTCTAATCGCAGCTTATTCTTGATGTGAATAGGCTTGCTCGCGTAAAAGCCAATTTCAAAAAACCTCCTAGCTTTTCCTATTGGTGTTTCAGTCAGCAGGATTTCCGTGATTTCCTCATCATTAGTTATATAATTGGCAGTTTCATTATAGCGACTCTCAAAATTGAGAAACTTGAGGCTTCTCTCAAACTCTGCTCCTGAATCTTCCCAGCTCAAACCAAATTTAACACCGTAGGAAATTTGAGCAGTTAGGTTAGCATGCGGTCCATTGCAGATAATGCATAAAATCCAGACAACCCTAACCTTGTTTGGTAAAATCAGATCTATAGAGAACTTCCAATTGTTCCAGATTGAAGGAGTTTTAAGGTTTCTTAGAATGAATGTGGAAAGGTTCTTTTGAGGAAACATGATGCCAAGTTTATAGCTCCAAAAAGATTGAAAGCCCAGTATAATTAGGGACTCGAAATGCATAGGAATAATGGAATGCTGCATTCTGTAAAGGAGGATCTAATTCTTCAAAGATTCCTACCAACACTCTTCCCCACAAAAGACGAAGGTAAAAGGAAAATCTAATCTCAATTTTTGGGTAATCCCGTATAGCGAGTAGCGCTCCTAGATGAGCTCCCGGCATAAATTGGGAAAAACCAGAAAAAGATTGTTCGAAAGATTGGAACAAGCCAAAGAAGGAATCGGTCGAGTAGTTTGTATAGGGAACAAAGAGAAAGCCATTGGTCCGACTTCTATTAGTCGCAATACTTGTAGAGAATCCTAAGCTTAGAGCATTCATATCTGTGACATAGAATTGGTAGTGTATAGAAGCTCTTAAATATCCATTTTTTGCGATATTAATGAGGGATAGAGGATCATGCTGAGTAGCGTCAATTCCATCAAGTTCTGTCCACAACCCCACTGCGAATGCTCCTAAATCTGCATGCTCCTCTTCCAATAGTGAATTAGCTGATGATTGAACAATACTCTGTCCCATATTGTAATATATAAGTTCTATTCTCCATCTATTCCTCAAGTTTACGGGCTCGCTTACATAGAGGCCAAGTTCAAAAAACAATGGCAGTCCTCCATTCTCTGGTCTGTTCAACAAATCCTCTGTCATCCTTAAATCATTGGTAATGTACTCATTGGAAAAAGCTCTATAAAAGCTGTCGAACTCTTTTCCAATGGTGTTAAGTGCACTGTTTTTGACCCCTCCTTTATTTATTCTACTTAAGCCAAACTTCAACCCGTAGGACATCTGCGAGTAAAGCCCAGTAGGTTGTCCGCTATAGAAAAGCAAAAGCAGTAGACCGACAATTATCTTTTTCATAGTTAATTTTGTTCAATCATCAGAAAACCAATTCTCTTCAACTTTAAGTAGAATACATGAAGATTTATGAGTTACCCCTTCATCCAATTCAGAAGAATCACTATTAATGTGATTATCAAACTCACACTAGCGATCAGTAAGACCTTCTTATTGTGCCAAAGCCAGGCGGCCCGCGAGGGATTCCGTAATATTCTCTCCCCTCCTTGATAAGTGTTTAGTAGATTTAATTTTCCGGTAACGTCCAGGAAAATCCCTTGTTTGGTAAGCCTCAGCCTGTTTATCAATAGATCATTAGTTACTTCGAGATCTATGCGATCTCCTTCATTCAGCGATATCGATCTAAAGACGGGTTTATCACTTTCAACTAAATTGATCGTCCCACCAAGAACACTGGATTTCACCTGCTGCTCCTCAGTAAGGAAGAATTCCAGATAATTGATCTTAATTTCTTTCTCAATGATTGAATCCAGCAATGTTAATCCAAAAACAAAATCATTCTGATCACCACTGAAGCTAATTTCTCCAGCCGTGTTTCCTGTAGTAGAAAACTCTATCTTGATGGGGTCATATAGCTCTAAAACCTGGCTTTCTGTGATGACTTCAACATAGTTAGTACGCAAGGACAGGTTATTAACAAAATTCAATCTTCCAGCAAAATTCTCAGGTTGTTGAACCTGAATTCGGAATCGCCCAGGAAAATCTTCCACTTTGGTAATGAAAACCAAGGCAGAATCCTGAAAGTAGAGATCCTCCAAATTAACAGCGCTTAAATAAGCAGAAACACTTCCTATTCCTGCCATAGGAGTAAACTTCAAATAATGAGAAGAGGAATCAAAAGCGGCCATGTTATCAGATACTGAATCGGCTTCAATAGTAATATCCCTAAAATTAAAAAGGCTAAGTCCACTTATTTTTTGCCCGGCAAATGGCTTACAATCCTGACTCAGCACAAATCCGACCCTTGATATCTGAAATCCAGAAATTTTGACCGAAAACCCTTTCTGGGGCTTGCTCAGGCCCCAAAAGACAGATCCCAAAATACTGAATAACAGCAATATAAGTAGCGATTTACGCAACAAATTATTGTTATTGGTTTCATTACTGGGCCTGGAAAATAGATTTAAAAGGGCCACTTTTATCCGATTGAGTTCAAGTTGATAGTCTTTAGAGTCGATTGTACCGGAAGTTTCCTGCTTTTCCAGGTTATTGTAACGACTCAACAGAATACGAACATCATTCCGCATGGCTGCTGGCACTTTATATTGAGGATCTAACAGCATTGTCATCGCCTCTTTGATCTTATCCTCCACAATCATTTGCGAAACGAAATCATAATTTTGAACATTCATGGATTGTTTTTTCGGGGAAGTGACACACTATCTATGGTAAAATTTGAAACTGAAGGTATGAGGATCTTTACTGCCTCGTTCAATGACATTAATAACAACTAGATACCAATCAGAACTAGGCAAAACTTCTATAGGAATAACCAACGGAAAGCAGTTTCCTCCATATCCTGGAAGAAGTTCTTTCCTCATTAAAGAGTTTGCTCCCTTTTTATCACTTCCCCGATAAATCTCGTATCTACCTCCTTCAAAGCCAATTCCTGACCTGATTTGCGCTACGTATCGATTTGTCTCGGGCACTTCTGGTCCATGGTAGATCCATGCGGGTAAGAATAAACGTTCATTTTTAGCACCAATTTGCACCGTAGCCCCTAAACTTGAATATGGCAGCTTCAATCGCCGGAGCCACCGGTCGACAAGCCAGCCATCAAATTCATACCAGTCTTTCGCAAGTTTATTAGGTTTGTTTTGAAGCCAATAATACTTCCGTACCGACAATTCCTCTACTTTCAGAAAAAAGGTGTGTTCTTCAGGGCTGAAGAATCTGACTTTTTGATTCTGATTTTGGTAGAACTGATAAGGCTGCCAATGCGCCACCAGGGATATCAATTTCATTGTAGAATTCCCCACTTCGCGGGAATAAGTACCTTCGTGAAAATTACCGATATCATTTTCTCGGAGCCATTTTTCACTTCTTTGAGCATTCAATGGACTAATAGAAGCAATAAGGAAGACAAATAAGGAGACTCTCATGGTGTTTGACAATACACTTTTGAAAAATGAGTGGAAGAACTCCACCTAATTATTAAATGTACGTGTAATGGAGCAAAATGTTGAAGGGATGGACTGCTATTTTGTAAGTCTCTGGAATAATGCTTGGGTGCCGTCCAATTTAAGGAAAAGTGTGAGTTTTTTTGCCAAAGAGGAAAAACAAATCGCCCTACCCTCAGAAAATGTACTTTGACGGAGATGTCGATCTTCGGGTACAAACTCAACGATTGTCTTTGACGAACAACCTTTAAGATTCCAAAGTAAAGGCACAATTTTCAGAAAAAAAACCTATTATAATTCAATGAACAATGTGAACTCTAAAAAGCCAGTCATTCTCCTAGCATTCGCAAATGATGCCGATCGTCCACTTCGGGGATTAGCCGTTGAGCAAGATGAACTCGTGTTGCAGTTAGATGCCGTTCGTCGAGGGGGGGTCTGCGAAATCATCACCATTGCAGCTGCAAACGCAGAAAAGATCATCGATGCATTTCAGCGTAACCGTGGTCAGGTTGTCATTTTTCATTTTGGGGGCCATGCTGATGGCGAAACGTTACTTTTGAGAAGTAAGTCCTATGGAGAGCACCGGGCTAAGGCACTTGATCTAGCTAATTTCCTTGCTACACAGCCCGGGTTACAGCTTTTTTTTATCAATGGTTGCCTTAGCCTGAAACAGGCTCAAATCTATCGCGATGCTGGAGTAAAATCTGTCATTGTTACCGATAAAAACATCAAGGACACAGCCGCCATCAAATTTGCGAAATTCTTTTATCAAAGTCTGGCCAATGGAGCATCCATCAGCGAAGCATTTTCTTCAGCTATTACTGGTTTCGGCCTTAAAGATTCAGGCCATGATTCGCCCGATACGAGAAGTCTTTTGATCCGTCCGAATGAAGACAATGATGCCACCCCTTGGAAATTATTACCGGCTATACCAAACAACTGGAGACTACCAACAGTGCCAAAATTCTTGGGTAAGGCCCGACCAGGACGAAGCAGCAAGAAGCCGTTTTGGGGTCGCGACGAAGACCTGCAAAATTTAGCCGATATACTAAACGAAAGCTCCAGACCGGTACTAATCAACGGGCTGGGAGGAATTGGGAAAACAACCTTAGCTCTGACTTACATTTGGAAATATGAAGGACAGTACGACCATATTGTTTGGATCAATCAAAGCAAAAATTTCATTCAGGAAGTCGCCTTGGATAAATTTCTCGCAAGCAGTTTGCATTTACCCTTTATCGACGAAAATCTTCCACCAACGGAAGAGAATCTTAAAGCGCGCTTTGAAGAAATAATGGTCAAATTGCATCACCTTAAAGGTAGGAACCTACTGATTATTGACGGAGGCCAAAAGGAACTAAGTAGGAAAGACATCTACGATACGCTACCTGCCTACCCCTATTGGAGTGTGTTAGTTACGTCACGAATCAAACTCGGTGGATTCGACCTATTGCCTTTAAAGGTACTGGATCCTGGATCGTGCAAATCCCTGTTCCTGAGTTATTATGAACATTCATTCAAAGACAGCGATCTGGAAGTGCTGTTGAGTGAAATTGGATATCATACCTTAACGGTTGAGCTGGTGGCCAGACTTCTCAATGGAAAGAACCCGGATCAGTTGGGCATTCCTGACATCGTCCGACTCTTAAAGGAAGGGCAGATGAATGACCTCCAGTTGCAAAATGAAATCTGGTCTGATCATAGCCGAGAAGAGCAATCGGTATTTTCGCACCTAATCCGGCTTTTCGAGCTGAGCGCAGTTTCCAAAGAAGAGCGCTGGCTGTTGAAACAATTTCTTGCCCTTTCACCAGAATACTTCAATCCCGAGGTTTTATCAAATCTTTTGGAAACCGACGCGTCTCAATTAGAGCGACTGCTCAAAGATCTGGTGAAAAGCGGGTGGCTTAGTCGCTCCGATACAAATGATTACTCCATCCACCCTTTGGTTCAAACCGTCCTTCGATATCAGATCGACACCACTGTAAATGATATCGAAACGCTCATGAAAAACATTTCGCGAGAACTGGATAAGAGTGCATTTGAGTTTTTCAACAATGACAATGGCTTACTGTGGAAGTCAGCGCTCGAAATGGAAAGATTTTTTGGTGATGAGGAAGATTTAGGTGTTGCACGTTTGATTCAAAACATTGGAAACATCTATTTCGAACTTGGGGAATACAAAAATGCAATGACTTTCAACCAAAAGGCACTGTTGATAAAACAGATTGTATTGGAGAGTAATCACCCTGATCTTTTGGATGCATACAATAGCATGGCCGAAAATTATCGTGTTCTTGGGCAGTTTGAAAATGCCATAGACCATCACCAAATGGTACTGCAAGCAGCAACCGGGGAACGGAATTCGGATATGGTCCGCTATTACCAAAACACTGCGGAAACTTATCGTCTACTTGGAAAATTCAAGGAAGCTCTGCCGTACGACCAAAAAGCATTGGAGATCGCCGAATCAATTTTAGACCCGCAAAGCATAGAATTAGCATCCGTTTATAACAGCCTGGCCCTGACTTACAACATTCTTGGTGAAAGCGATAAGGCAATCCATTACAATCGGAAAGACCAGGCAATCTTGGAAGCCATCTTAGATCAGCATCACCCAAGGTTAGCCGCCTCTTACAACACATCTGCGTTGATCTACGACAAAATTGGCAAATATGAAACAGCTCTGGAATACAGCAAAAAGATCTGGCAATTTTAGAAGCAACTCTTGAGCCAAATCATCCCGACTTTGCAAACGTGTATTACAATATTGCCGGAATATATAGTGAGTTGAAAGATTTTGATAATGCCATTTCCTTTTGCTTAAAATCGATTTCTATTTTAGAAATAGATCGTGAATCAAATGAGTATTATTTGGCATACCCCTATTGGAAAGTCGGCGTTACTTACGGTCATTTAGGACAACTGGAAAAAGCTACCGAGTTCTGCGAAAAAGCGCTTAAAATATGGACCAACACAGATGATGTTAACCCCCAATACATTACTGACGCGTATTCTAAATTATCGAGTTTGTATGCTTCACTTGGAGATGAGGAAAAAGCGATGGATTTTCAAAAAAAGGTGGATGGCAGTAGATCTGGCAAATCTTGAGATTTACCAGATCGGTTTTCAACTAGTTTTTGTCAAGTTATCAGCTAGGTGTTGTGCCAGTGCCACCATTACCATTGTCGGATTCCAAGAGGCACCTGTAGGCCAAAGAGATGCCCCCGTAATGTAGACGTTTTCTACTCCCTTTGGTCTGTAGTCAAGATTTACAACACTTTGCGTGTCCTCTCTTCCTATCCACATTGTTGATGCCTCGTGAACGAGGCCGGAAACACGGAAACTCTCCTGAGTTGGTCTGTTTTTTGACCAAGCGCTCAATCCGTAGTCCCAATATTCGACATTTGTCTTTCCATTTGGTGAGATTACATTTTCTAAGACTTCAAAAGTGGCAGAATCCATGGATTGCCATACCTTATAATCACTTTCATTGGCCTCAACATTCAGGGTAGAATTTGTGGTTAGATCTCCGGAGCTGTTTTTCAGGAAAGAATTCCTTGGATTGTTAAAATCAATTTCCCCCAGGCAAGCGCAAACAAAAACGACATAATCTTTGGAACTTGTTAGCTGTTCTAATGAAGCGGAGGCGACGACATCTGGCATATTTCTGAGGGCAATAGAAGCATTTTTAGCCGGATTATTATCAGAGAGGGCGGTGAGCTGTATGTGAAACTGACCATTATTCTTCAATTCCGGATTGGTGCCAGCAACATAGAAAGCACCCAATTCTAAGTCAGAAAGCTTATTGAAAAAGTTGAAATCCTTTTTAGGTATCCGAGCAACAATTGCACTGATAAAATGCGAGGTAAATCGAGTTCCGACGTTTTCTACAGATGGAAAGGAATTACTAATTAATGTGGTGGGAGGCAGCGTCCCCATTGCGAGAATCAATTTTGCATTACCAACATTAACAACTCCTCTGGATGTATCCAATGCAGTAGCCGTCATATTTTGTTCTATGATTCTCGTAACCGTACAATTGGTAACAATTTTGAGTTTACTGCCTTTCTTTTGTGAGAAAAGGGACGCTTGTCTTTCAATGAGTTCCAAAAATCTACTTGGTGTTGCGAATTTTGAAAAATCCACATCGTTCTCCTTCGTCGTTTTAACGGCCAACGGAGCCGGCATCGAACGAGTCAGCTCTTGAATACTCCCTATTCCATCTTCTAAGATCTTTTGAATTTCTTTTTGAAGGGTGGCGTAGATTGGTTTATCATCGCTGGTTGATTTGATTTGATCTGCCGGAATCACATTTAACAGTCGCTCTGCCTCAACAAAATACGCTTGTAAAACCTGGATGACTTCTTTTGGCCAATTCACCATCTCTTCCTCTGTAGGTCTGGGACACCAACCACTCCATAGAGTTGAACGGCCACCAAAAAAGGGTACCATACCATGCTGCCATTTAATAAATTCTCCTCGTGTTGTTCTTTCCGATAAAGTCCATGGAAAGGTCTCGCTTAATCCACCAAGCGTGTTTTTATACGGGCCAGGGAGATCTTGAAAATGTTCGGGCAGAAAGAATTCTCCTCTTTCAACAATGAGGATCTTTGCGTGGGGGTTATTCTTTAATACCCTCTCCGTAAATGCTAAAGAACAAAACCCGGAACCAATTACTATAAAATCAAATTGCTCTTCTTCCCGAACTTTTTTCCACTCAGTTTTTGAAACAAAAAAGACGTGATCCATCACATCTCGGCTCGTTGGCGATTGTGGTCCAGGAGTTGGATAACCATAGTTAAAGTTTGATGATGAAGAAAATTGCCCCATTATTTATGTTTTTTTGTCCTTCCGCAACCAGATCCCGCTAAACATCTTGATTATAAGACTGTTTTAAAGCAATAGAACATGAGCTGTTCGAAAGAAAATAATACCGACTAAATATATTGACGATTTTATGTCGGTAATTTTCGGATACATCATTAATATTCAAAAAAAGTTTAAAGGCTGCAAAATTTTATCCAGTTTATGACTATTCACAGTAGATTGGGATTTGCCTTAAGTTGAATTCGGAGATTATATTAGGCAAAGGCAAAAAAGCTACCGAGTGAACGCGAAGTCATTACTGTGTCCGGCTAGACTTCAAAGGCAATAGATCTGGCAAATCTCAAGATTTACCAGATCGGTTCTCATGAATAGAAAAATGGATTAAAAGCCAAACATTCCATTTTCATTGGCCAAATCTGCAGTGGGAATTTCCTGAATTACATCCCAATGCTCTACTGCCTTACCATTTTCAAATCGAAGCAAATCGTAGAAAACTTGCTGTTTCCCATTCCACTCTCCTTCACTGACGGTAAGTACAAAATTTCCCTCGCCCAATACTTTGTGGATTTTCGAGTATTTAAACATGTTATTTTGAGCAGTGAGGTATTTTACGGCCTCTACAATACCAGCCAGTCCGTCTTTAATACCAGGGTTGTGCTGGTCGTATTGCTCCGCACTGATGTAATCGGCAATCTTATCGGGATTTTTACCCATCAGAATATCTTCTACCATAGCCTTTGCCAATGCTTTATTTGCTGCCGTTTTATCTAAATCCTTCGCAACCGTAGGACCATCGGTCTGTGTTCTTCCACTGGCGGTTTCTTTTTCCAAAATGGTCATTGCATCCCAATGTTCGGCGATCTTGCCATCCTCGTCTAGGCGAATAATATCAAATGGTACCATTTCGTCAGCTCCAAATGGTTTAGCATTTCTCCAGACGTTGTGCATAAACACATAATTGCCGTCTTGAAACATCCGAATATTCTCAGCGGTTGTGCCATTGTCCTGTAGAACGGGTAGCATTTGAATAAAGGGCTCCAATCCCGTTGGGATAAAAGGGTTGTGCTGAACGTAATTGGTGTCGCCACCAATGTTCCTTCGACCAAACTCAAATTGCTGGAAGAATTAGGGGTTATTATAAAAACGAAACGGCCGAATAACAAAAAGACCAACCTTTACCTTTTGACCGATAAGGGATTGGCTTTAACCCCCATACTTGTGGAGCTGGCCACTTGGAGTGACAATCATCTCAGGGATATTCATCCGACCATCCTGAATGGAAAACAAATGGAATTACTGCGCCATGACAAAGCAGCCTTTGCGCGTATGTTAGAGAAAAAATACCGGGAAAAACTCGCTACAATGACGTATGTACAATAGTGTTTTCGACAAACTCTCTACCCGCGAAGCGATGGCAGTAGAAATGCCATCTATGAATTTGTTTTGTGGAGTTGGTAGTATAATTTAAGCTCCAAAAATGAAGAACTCAATATTCATATGCTTCTTATTGATATACGGTCAAATGATAGCCCAAAAAATAGGCTACAATGAAGCAGTAGAAGACCTCACTTTTCTGGCTGAAAACATTAAGAAGTACAACCCCGCTTTATCCCATTACCATCCTGAATTCGATGATTTATCGACTCAAGTGATCAGCAACGTAAGGAATGATTCCATTTCTATATTCAAATACTACTCGGCGGTTAGCAGGATTTGTGCCTTGGCAAACGAAGGACACTTTAAGATCGGAAGCAGGGATGATGTGTTGCGCAAAGGCATCCTATCGGATTCCTATGCCTATTTACCTCTTCAGGTGAAAATCATTGCCGGTAGGTTATTCGTCATCGGGAATTTTTCCGATGAACAACATATCGATCAAGGGGATGAAATTTTGACCATAAATGGGATGAGCGCTCAGTCAATCTTAGAGAAGTTGTTAGAATTGACACCCTCTGACGGTGAAATATCAACCTATGCCCATCGCAAAATTGAAGATGGATTCCCAACGCTCTATTACTTCCATATCCAGCAAACGAAGACCTTTGAAATCAGCCTACTCGACAAGAATAAAAAGGAAAGAACGGTTCATATCAAAGCACTCGTAAGGTCAGACCAAATCAAAAACCTCAAAAAATATTATTCCAAGGAAAAACCTGAAAGCTCATCCGTGAATGAAAGTTTTCACTCCTTTGAAATTAATGACACCTACGCGCTTTTAAAACTACCCTCTTTTGATTTTAGGAGAGTCAATAAATTTGAGGTAAAATCCAAAAAACTGTACAAAACTATATTTGCAGAATTAAAAGAGAAGGAAGTCCAAAACTTGGTCATTGACCTCAGAAACAACACTGGCGGACGAAATGAATTTGCGGACGACATGGTGCCGTTTATATTAAAATCTTCTAGCATCGACGAACCTTTAAAGACAACGATATCCTGGGAAGGTAAAAATCGGATTTACAATATTCCGAATGCTTCAAAATTGGCTTTCAAAGGTTCAATCTATGTTTTGGTCAACGGAAAAACATTCTCAGCGGGAAGTTCACTGGCTCGATTTCTAAAGGAGTATGGAAATGCTACGGTGATTGGAACGGAAACGGGAACGCGCTACGAAGGGTTTGCAGCAGGGTCAACACAGGATATCAATTTACCAAATACCAAAATGAACATAGGCATACCCAGGTACCATATTCTATATCCAACATCTACCCAACAAAAGACAATCAACAGAGGCCTACTGCCAGATCATGAAATCGAACCTACCTTCGAAACTTATTCGAAAGGGGTAGATCTTCACATCAAAAAAGTGATTTCCTTAATCAACCAAGGGTAGTTTTAGGCACCTTAAGCAAAAGGTATCCATTTGTCAGCTTGAGTAGGTCCAACTTTGTCGTATAACTAAAAGGCACTACACCAAACAAATACAGAAAAGTAAAATCAAACCAGTAACTCAGATATTTGTGTTTTTTACTGTCCATCAGCGTGGCCAAACCTTCTATCTTGAATTTCATCGTATTCCTTTACATAATCGGGATATTCTGTGCCCATCAAACGATCCCAAAACCTGAAGTACAATCCATAATTGCCCTTAGATGTAGCATGATGGATGTTGTGATGAGTCGAGGTATTCATGATTTCAAACAGGTAGGAATTCCGAAACCACTTTGGCGTAATTTCATACCCCAAATGTCCGTACACATTAAATCCAAATGATATGGTGGTGAATAGAATTAATGACAACGGATGCAGTGGGATCAAGCATAAAATGATGGGTGCGATCAATGCTTCCAAAAAACTTTCATAAACGTGAAAGGAGTAAGACGTCCAAGGCGACGGATTTACTGATTTGTGGTGCACCAAATGAACCCTTTTGTATACCCATGGATGATGCATGAAACGGTGGATCCAATAAAAATAGGCATCGTGTAAAATTAATGTTAGGAACAGACTAAGGGGAACCCACCAAAGTGAGTAGTCAAAGAGATTTTTATAAACCAAGGTCCATTCATTGAGTGGGGTTTTCAATATCAATATTCCAACCACCACGATGATCAGAGTGGTTTGCAGCGAATGTCTGATCTCTCGAACAAAGTCTTTTTGTTTAGCAAAGCGGTCCTGGATTTTGTTTTTTGAGAAGAAGTCGGGATAAAGTCGGTAAAAAATCAAAAAGGGGATTCCGGCCATTATAAAGTATCTGAAGAAATTAATAACCAGGGGTGTCCAATAATTCAAATTAAACTCGATCATGCTAATTTGTTTTAAGGCATTTAGAAAGAGGTTTTAGGAGGTTGATATATGAACCTGGAATTAATCCGCATTGCAAAGGAAGGGGGAAAAGCCATCGACAGCAAAAGCATTCAACCATTGGTAGAAATAATTCAATCAACTGTCTGTGACGATGCACGGTCTCCAGGCTCCTTTGATCAACAGATTTTAACCATTGGTTGAAACAATATTACGGCACATTGAATATCAACCTGTAAAGCATCCGTATTGATTAATTTAGCATCATGAATACGCTGAAGGAAAATTGGAATCGTAAATTGAAGACCGTACTCCATACCGTCATTTGGCTAAGCATTTTATTGGCAGTTTGTTTGATATTTAAACAGTTCATGCCATGGAAGAATAGCATTTTGCGGGGACTCGCCAATGTCTTGCCGGCGGCAACACTCTTCTACGGTATTTTGTGGCTGGTGAACCAGTATTTGGAAAAAAAGAAATACGGACAATTTTCCCTTATCGCCGTCGCCTTTATCGCCATTGTCACTATTCTTAGGGGAGAATCAAACACTTATTTCCCACTTGCCTTGAAAGAGTATCAGTTTATCGAGGACCGGCCAAGTCTGTATCTGGCAGCCTTCATCACGAACTTAGCCTCGGTAGTAATTGGTATTTTATATCAATTGGTATACAATCGGTACGAGACTGAAAAACGGAATCTTTCAATCATTAATGAGCACCGTGAAGCACAACTTCAGGCACTTAGAGGTCAGATCAATCCGCATTTTCTGTTCAATACGCTCAACAATATATATGCTTTAGCCGTAGTAGATTCCAAACAGACCGCAGAGATGGTTTTGAAGCTTTCTAAACTATTGCGCTACGTCATTTACGATAGCCAAGAAAAAAAGGTCAGCTTAAAAAAAGAGGTCCAGCATATTGAAGAATTTATCGGCTTATTTCAGATGCGCATGGAAGAACCGGCCAATGTCCGGTTTGATTATACCGGAGTGAATGATCACCAATTGGTTGAACCGATGATTCTGATACCCTTCCTGGAAAATGGCTTTAAACACGGTGATTTTAACACCAATGACGATGCATTTTTAAAGGCCGACCTAAGTGTAAAAAATGATCTCCTCAATTTTAAAATAATCAATTCTAAAAACAACCAGGACCAACAAAAGGACAAGCAAAGTGGTGTGGGATTGGTCAACATTAAGAAGCGATTGGAGCTCAAATACAACGGGCAATATCAACTCGATATTCAGGATCAGGCGGATCAGTTTTTTGTTCATTTTAAATTACAGCTTGCTCATGGCCAAAATTAAAACTCTTTTAGTTGATGACGAATACCTGGCGCTGCAACTGCTGGAAGGATTTAGCCAAAAAGTACCCGAGCTCGAAATTATTGATAAGGTAAAATCTCCCATGGCAGCACTGCACATACTGAATCAACATGCCATTGATTTGCTTTTCCTTGACATTCAGATGCCCACCCTATCGGGAAATAACCTTTTAAAAACGTTGAAAAACCCACCCAATGTCATTTTCACTACTGCCTACAGCGAATATGCCATTGAAGCTTTTGAATTGAACGCCATAGATTATCTACTCAAGCCCTTTTCTTTCGAACGTTTCCTCCAAGCCGTCAATAAGGCAAAAGAACAACATTACTCCCGGCGGGAAGAGCAAACCCTTCTGTTGCCGACCACCAGTAAAGACTTCTTTTCGATCAAAGTCGACGGTAAAATTGTGAAAGTCTATTTTGACGATATCTTGTATGTGGAAGGGCTGAAAGAATACGTTCGTCTTGTATGCAAGGAAACCCGTCTGATTACGCTGGAAAGCCTCAAAAACCTGGAGGAAATCCTACCGGCAGAAAACTTTATTCGAGTTCACAAATCCTTCATTGTCGCTAAAAACAAGGTTAGCAGTCTAGAGGGCAATAGATTGGAGATCGGCAATCAAAAAATTCCAATCAGCAGAGGTAAAAAGGATGAAATTGTGGATTGGATATTCTTTAAGTAAAACAAAAAAAATAGCCCCGCAAAACATCTTGCAGGGCTAAAGACTTCACCTATGATCAATTTATCAGTGTGACATATTTTCGTCTTCAACTACCGGCTCCGGCAACTCTTCTTTTTCTAATTCTTGGCCGTTGTTGTCAACATAAATCACTAATTTTTGAGCTCCTTTTCTCAGACGGAGACGGAAAATATTCTGCTTCGTAGGAATGTAAATGATCTTTTCTCCACTTTTCAGACTGTAAGCAGGATAATTGGTGGCTGCTGCATCCTGGATAACGGTAGGTAGCAAGGCAGCAGTACCGTAATAGGTGGTTGCAGTTAGACCCTTCCCATTGCTGGTGTAACGCGCTCTTGTCACCGTTTTAGATTGCTCCGTGAAACTAGCTACGTAGCGAGTGACCGCCTTTCCTCGGGTGTTAGCATTCTGTTTTTCCCAAGAGCGTACGGCAGCTGAAAAACTAGCCGCCTGGGTAGCGATTGCCTCTGCCGGGACGTCCTCCGCAGACACTTTTTGTACGGAGAAATTAAGTTGTGCAAAAGTAACGCCAGACAGGCATAGGGATAGCAGGAAAACAAATAGTGTTTTCATCAAAAATAGATTTTGGTTAAGAAATAAATGGATTGAATTTCTTGTGGAATCGATGAAGTACCGTTTGGTTATTCATAATTTCCAATTGACAAGCACAAAGAAAGTCGGAATACCTTTGGCCGGCAAAATATTTCAATGAGTAGCCGGTAAAATTCAATTAGCTGAAAAGAACTCTTAAGAACCGGTAAAAGTTGTGAAGTTTTGCATGAATGTCGTCCTTCATTGAATAGATCCTACCAATCATTGAAAATACTTTTGGCCCTGGGACAATGCCTCAATCTTTGCCAGGTATCTGAAGTGTTTTTCCTCCAGTACATTCTTCCGTAATCCTACATCTAAACTTCTGATCTATGGATATTTTTAAATTCTTACTGACAACTATATTACTGTTGGGCAGCTGCTTTGCCTGCACACGCAATCCGATTGAAACGGTTTTGAAGCCAGCTACCATCTGGAACCCTAAACGGTATTTCAATATTTGGACCGTCAATTTTGGGGGCTTCGTTGGACGCAATCTTTTGGGATATACACAATTCCCTTCCCGGTCGGGATTAGAAGGACTAAACATGAATGAAGGATCTCCACAAACGGATGGCATCGTGATTGGTTACAAATATTTCGGTAGCAGTCAAAAAGGAGACTTCCCCGATCTGATAGCCCCCTATGACCTTGGAAGGACTACCACCCATGAAGTAGGGCATTGGCTAGGGCTGCCCTAATGCAAGCTTTTCCTGCGGTTCCGCCAATATGTTTGAGAATTATATGGACTATACTAATGATGGCTGTATGAATGTATTTACGCTCCAACAAAAACAACGGATGTTGCAGGTGTTGCGGAATAGTCCTAGGAGGAAGGAATTGGTGGATTGATGATGCAAGATAAGATCTGGCAAATCTTGGAGATTTACCAGATCAATCTACACCTCATTTAGACTTTTGAGAAATCAACTACGTAACGTACATAAGCGTAGCGCGATTTCGAATTGCTCTTCCAATCGTAGCTGAAGAAATGGTTGTCTACGTGCATATGCTGAAGTGTCATATCCACGCGGGCTTCGAAGGTAACGGTGCCCTTGAAATTCGGATCGTGTGTTTTCCATAGACCTTGTGCCATGATCGGCATGTTGTTTTTGGCCTGGTAAGGCACCGTTCCCAGCGGAGTACCGCTAAATTGCCCGCCGGCACTCAGGTCGATTAAGTCGTGGGGGGTGCTGTATGGCCCAATCGAACTGCTGGACATCTTGATGAAGTGTTTCAGTTCATTCGTGCCGTCCGAGCGGTTAAAGTAAGCATAGTCGGTGAAATCTTGCGACCAAGTAGTGGAAGTGCCGATTCCGCCGCCCAGGGCTCCGCCGCTGGAGTTGAACTCTGCGGAAACGTCAACGGAACTGGTAATGGACCTTTGACCGCTCTGGGTGTCTGTTTTGGGGCTATCTGCGGCGAAGTAGACGTGCTGAGCTCCGCTGATCGGCTTGATCGATACTTGTATTGATTCAAGATAATATCCCCGATCCCGCTTGGTGTCTTGGTACATCTGACCATCATCGGTGGCCGAGGCAATACTTTCTTTCATCGAAAGGCGTACCCCCTTTTGACGTGCACCATCCGTATAGTGGAACAGCGTGCCGTTGACCTTCAAGTTGATGTGTGCGTTTTGGTCATTGACGTTGTCGAATACATAGTTGTAAATCTTTTCCGGCAAACGCTCACTTTTGAGCGTGGCTTCGTTTTCGCGTACAATTTTGATTTTGTACGTCGAAGCCTTGTAGCCATAGATGTAGAATCCGATGTCGCGATTGTTTTCCAGTTCTGACATAGAGAAGTAACCCTGGTCGATATCCAAATCGTAATTT
>JANQRV010000296.1 GCA_028284395.1 Saprospiraceae bacterium | reverse complement strand
CCCGACTGATCGGTCAGGCGGGGATCAGCACAAAAAACTAAATTTCATATCATCACTTCTTATTTTTGAACAAGACTATTGGCTAATGATCGCCCAAATTTGTCTGCAATGCACTGGATGACCAGTTGTCCTCATCATCCGTATAGTGGGCAATCGCATCGTGAACGTATAAAAATTGATTTTCCTTTCCGATTTGATCCATTAAACCGGTTTTGTATAAAATGTCTCTCACCGGGCCAATCACTTCTGCCACATAAAACTTGACGCCGGTATTTTTCAAATAAAGAACGATGTCTTTGAGCACGTGAATACCACTGCTATCAATATCGTGAATACTGGAGGCATCCAGTACCAATAATTTTAGTTCGCCACCGGAATTGCCAACCAGCCTCTCCACTTCCGTCCGAAAAAATTCAGCATTCCCAAAATACAGTTGTGCATCGAAGCGAAAAATGATGATGTCCTTTTGTTGCTCCGCTTCCTCAAATCGATTGACATTCCGATAAGAACGGGTCCCTGGCAGGCGTCCCAAAATGGCAATGTGCGGTTTGGAATTGCGGTATATCATAATAGCTAATGATAGAATCACCCCAACAAAAATGCCATTCATAATGCCGAACCCAATGGTGCTGATAAATGTCACGATAAGAATTAAGAATTCGCGTTTGTCATTGCGCCACAATTCTACCGCTTCTCGAAAGTCGATCAAATTCCTTACTGCCAGTAAAATGATAGCCGACAGAAGTGTTTTGGGTAAAAAATAGAATAATGGTGTCAGAAAAAGCAAAGTCAGGCAAATGATCAAAGCAGAAATAATGGAAGCCATTCCAGTTTGTGCCCCGGCCTCATCGTTTACAGCTGACCTGGAAAAGCTACCGGTTGTTGGAAAACTTTGAAAAAAAGCACCTCCGATTTTGGCAACACCTAACGCTATTAACTCTTGGTCTGGCTTTACCTTGTAGGTTTTATGCCTAGACTCGATGCTTTTGGCAATCGCCATCGACTCGATGAAGCTGATCAGGCAAATCGTTAGAGCCAGCGGTAGGAGTTCCCCAAAAAGCGAAAGATTCATTAGAGGCAAGGTAAAGTGGGGAAGGCCGGCTGGCACTTCTCCGACTATCGCAACTCCTTGTTTGTCCAGTTCTCCAAATGATACCAGCAATACTCCCAGTACAATGGTTAGCAATGCTCCCGGCACTCTAGGTGTCCATCGCTTTAACAATAACATCAGGAATAAACCGCCTAACCCAATCCACAGCGTCATCCAATGTATGGCTCCGATTTGGCTTAACATGCTGTAGAGCATCTCGTGAACCTTATTGGAGCGTTCGACACTGACGCCAAGCAAACTTCCCATTTGGCTAAAAGCAATGATAAGTGCAGCAGCAGAGGTAAAACCTGAAATCACAGGATGAGAAAGAAAATTCACCAGAAAGCCAGCCTTAAAAATACCTAATAAAACTTGGATCAATCCAGTCAACAAAGCGATGGTAACTGCCAGCCCGATAAATTCGCTTGTCATCGGCTCGGCAAATTGGCCTAATCCAGAGAGCACCACCAATGATACCAGGGCAACAGGTCCAACCGAAAGTTGCCTGGAAGTTCCCATTACAGCATAAATCAGCAATGGAACAATGCCTGCATAGAGTCCGTATATAGGGGGCAATCCGGCCAATAAACCGTAGGCCATTCCCTGGGGAACCAGCATGACTGCTACCGTTAAACCTCCAGCAAAATCTCCACGAAGATGTCGCAGTCTATACTGCGGCAACCAATCCATAATAGGTAAAAATCGCTTCAGTTCCATAGATGATTAGCTTGTGCCAGGGCTAGTCGAAAATCCTTGAAAAAGCATTTGCTTTATTTCGGGCAAAGATAGCTTTCAATTTCGAGTTCCAGTAGGATACTTTTTCAAGAAGTTGTTATTTTAGGAGAGAAATTAAGCACTCATTAAAGTACAACAAAACATTTCAAATGAAACTGCACATCAAAAAGTCCAGCATATTACTTTTTCTTCTTTTTTCATCAGTTTATGTGGCTCAGGCGCAAGTAAAAGCTACCAAGCTTCGAACGAAGGGAGGGGACTTTCTTCTATCCAAAGAAATTCCCGACCGTACAAAACCCGAGATCACAGGTAAAGGAGTTCCAGTTGGTCTATACGTTGTACAGCTAGCTCGTTTTGAGGAAATGAGCTGGGATGATGTGCCACTTCGTTTACCGAAAGGCACCTTCCTTTGGATCAACCCGGATCACGACGAAGAAGCACTCCTACTAGCGGGTTTTTTCAACACCTTTGATGAAGCGGAAAAAGCCGCGGAAAAATGGAAACGAAAAGGGAAGGAGTTTAACGAAGCGTTCGCCAGGGAAAAACCGTTCATGGTCGAATATCGTTGATTCTTTATATTTTGGGAAAAAATCACCTATGAAGCGGTTGTCACTTTTGCTCACTTTCATTGCCGGCATCAACTCTTTTACCGGGGCGCAGGAATCCTTGCGATTTTGGGGTTGGGAAGACGATGAAAATTACCTCATCCACAAAGCAGGAAACACCTACCTAGTCAATGCAAAAACCGGCACAGAGACCATAAAGGAAAATCATGAAGATTATCAGGAGCGAGAATTCTATATTTTCCAAAAGGAAGGACACCTATATTACAAAGGCTCAAAAGAGGAAAAAGAACGGCAGTTGACCAAAGAAGAACAACAAACTTCCAACCCAACATTATCTCCGGACCGAAAGCAAGTAGCTTTTACCCGAAATAAGAACCTATATGTCATCGACATTACCACCGGCTCAGAACGGCAACTAACTAGGGACGGAGGAGCATTGATTTACAATGGATGGGCGTCATGGGTATATTACGAAGAGATCCTAGGACGTCGGTCCCGCTACCGTGCCTTTTATTGGTCTGAAGATAGCAAGAAGATCGCCTTTCTGAGATTCGATGACAGTCCCGTTCCAGAATTCCCGATTTTCCATCATGAAGGTAGTGATCCCGTGCATGGCATGCTGGAAGAAACGAGGTACCCCAAATCCGGTGACCCCAACCCAAAAGTTTCGCTGGGAATTGCTCACCTCGAAACGGATGAAATCACCTGGGTGGAAACCGACAAAGATATGGAATACACAGCTTGGGTTTTCTGGACTCCCGATTCCAAGCGGCTACTTTTTCAGCAACTAAACCGGGACCAGGATACTTTGAAGATGTTTTCCGCTGATCCTGTCAGCGGTCAATCCAAGCTGATTCATGAAGAAGTACAACCTACTTGGGTCGAGTTTTATGAGGAAATTCATTTCTTGGACGACGAAAAAAGATTTTTGCTAAAGTCGGACCGTGATGGTTGGTCAAATATTTACTTGCACGACCTTAATGGCAGTCCTCCTATCAACCTCACCAATGCCGACTGGCGTGTTAAATCAATCCTTCACATCGACGAAGATAAGGATCAACTATTCGTTCTCGGCACCGGGAAAAACCCAACGGACCAACACCTGTTTTTGACGGACTTCTCCGGAAAACCAATGCGCCAACTCACCAGTGGTGAAGGTTGGCACTCCCCGGCTCTTTCTGCAGAGGGTTCTTATTTTGTCGACAGTTATTCCAGCTTTAACAATCCTGGGGAAAAGAACCTCCATAACCTCAAAGGGAAAAAGATAAGGACGATTATCGGCCAGGCTGATAATCCCAATATGGCTGGTAATATTAAAGCAGAATTATTTACGATCCCTACTTCTGATGGATTCAATTTGCCTGCCTATTGGGTATTGCCTGCTAATTTTGATAAAAACAAAAAATATCCGGTTGTATTCAGAATCTATGGCGGTCCGGATGCCGGAACTGTTTATAACCGATTCAATTCTTTCAGTTATGATCCAATGGTCCGCGAAGGAGTCATTATATTTAGTGTAGACCATCGCGGATCCGGCAAATTTGGCAAGAAAGGCTTGGACTACATGCACCGAAACCTGGGTAAGTGGGAAATGAATGACTACATCGAAGCAGTGAAATGGCTCAGACAGCACCCTTTTATCGACGCCAATAAAGTAGGGATTCAAGGGTCGAGCTACGGGGGCTATATGGCTGCCATGGCATTGACCTACGCTTCTGACTACTTCACCCACGGCATTGCCAGTGCTTCGGTCACAGATTGGAGATTATACGATAATATTTATACCGAGCGCTACATGGATACTCCACAAGCCAATCCGGAAGGGTATGAACAAGGTGCCGTCATGTCCCATGCGTCTAAGCTAAAGGGTAAACTCCTGATCATACACGGTACGGTTGACGACAATGTTCACTTGCAACAATCCATACAATTAATCAGCAAGCTACAGGAAGAGGGAAAAGATTTCGAGATGATGGTATATCCAGGAGGTCGCCATGGCTGGGGTGGGAACAAACGTATCCACAGCCGAAACTTAAGTCGGAATTTTTGGCGTAAACATGGGTTTGGCAAAGCAAATGAAATTAAGCCATAAATATGTACAAATCAATCATCGCCCTTTCACTAGCGCTTTGCATTTATTTGCCGGCGCAGGGCCAGAGAACAGAAAAACCTATTCTTCATGGAAAGCATTGGGTCGCCATTACCGGAAAACCTTTGGCCGCTACTGCCGGTAGTGCGATTTTTCATAAGGGAGGGAACGCAGTCGATGCTTCCTGTGCGATGTTAGCAGCGACCTGTACAATGTGGGACGTTCTGAGCTGGGGAGGAGAAACTCAAGCTTTGATCTACAATCCACATACCAAAAAAGTAATCGGCATTAACGCTTTAGGAGCTGCACCGTCCGGAGCTACACCGGAATTTTTCAAAAAAATCGGCTTAAGTTATCCACCAGAATACGGCCCCTTGGCGGCCGTTACACCAGGTACTCCTGCGGGCTTGATGACCATGTTGGCAGAGTATGGCACCTTAAGCCTGCATGAAGTTTTGGCCCCTGCAATGCAAATGGCGGAAGGCTACCCTATAGAAGCAGATGCAGTCCGCCGCATCAATGCAAATGCAGAAAAAATCAAGAAATGGCCTTATTCCGGAAAAATATTTCTACCCCACTCCGAACAAGAAGGACCGGCCCCGAAACAGGGAGAAATTTTCGTCCAGAAAGATCTCTTAAAGACCCTCCAAAAACTGGTCAAAACGGAGTCCGATGCTTTGAAAGCGGGAAAGTCCCGCAAGGAAGCTATCTATGCCGCCATGGAGCGATTTTACAAGGGGGATATTGCCGAGGAATTCGTTCGGGGTTGTCAAGAACAAGGGGGATTAATTACGATGGAAGATCTTGCCAACTGGAAATTACATATTGAGGAACCCGTCATGTCGAAATACAAAGACATAGAAGTGTATAAACTTACCTCCTGGGTTCAGGGCCCCGTAATGCTGCAGGCTCTTAATATGTTGGAAAACTTTGACCTGAAATCGATGGGGTACAATAGCGCACGCTACATCCATCTCCTTTACCAGGTAATGAATATGGCGTTTGCAGACCGCGACTTTTACTACGGAGATCCTTATTTTCCGCCGGAAGAACCCATTGAAGGGTTGTTATCAAAGGAGTATGCTAAAGAACGTACGAAAGAAATTAATTGGGAAAAGAATGATACCCAAGCTGGCCCGGGAGACCCTTACCCATTTCAGGGTGGGAAAAATCCATTCTTACACTTTCTCGAGAAGTGGAACAAAACCACCTTACTTGAAAATGATCGCCAAAAAGCCCTCGATCAACAATTTAGAGAAGACTTCTATGCCGGAACCACGAGTATCCAGGCTGCGGATAAAGATGGTTGGGTCGTTTCCATCACTCCGTCTGGGGGATGGATTCCCGCTTGTGTTGCGGGCAATACTGGAGTGGGCATGAGTCAGCGCCTGCAGAGTTTCGTTCTGGAGGAAAGTGAAAACCCATACAATGTGATTGCCCCCGGCAAACGGCCTCGTGCTACCCTCACTCCGGCCATGGCCATAAAAGAGGGGAAGCCATATCTTTCTTTTGCCGTGCAGGGCGGTGACTCGCAGGATCAAAACCTGTTGCAGTTTTTCCTGAACATGGTTGAATTTGGTATGAATGTGCAGGAAGCCGTAGAAGCCGCCAATATCAATAGCTTTCAGATGCGAGGTTCTTTTGGCAAGCACGAAACTCGTCCGGGTTTTATCCAGCTCCACGACTCCACTCCCCCCTGGACACGTAAGGCACTTCAGCAAATGGGGTATAAAATGGAATTTAAAACCCACACATCCGGTCCGATCAACGCAATTTTCTTTGATTGGAAAAATGGTTCTTTCTGGGGAGGTGCCAGTAATTTTGGTGATGATTATGGCATCGCCTGGTAACTAAAAACAAACATGGGACGACTTTTATCATTTACCCTCTACATGCTGGTATTTACTCTTGGCATCATCCTGCCGGTTGTTGGTCAGCAAACCTCAAATGAACCGTCTAACCGGGGATTTACCTATCCTGAAATTCGAATCAAAAAGACGGCAGAAAGAATTACAGTGGATGGACGATTGGATGAAGCCGTTTGGGCCATCAGTGGCAAAGCTGACAACTTCTGGCAGTATTTCCCAACGGACTCTTCACTGGCTATGGGCCCCACTGAAATCATTATGACCTATGACGAATCCATCTTATACGTAGGAGTAAAATGTTACAGTAAGACAAATGAATACGTCATCCCGTCCCTGAAGCGAGACTATACCTTTGGTGGAAATGACAACCTTACGTTGCTTTTTGATACCTACAATGACAAAACCAATGCCTTTGTTTTTGGCATCAACCCACTGGGAGTGCGTAGAGAAGCCTTGATCGCGAACGGAGGGCGGCAAAGAACTGATTTCAATTCGTCTTGGGACAATAAGTGGAACGGAGATGCTGTGATTCATGAAAATTACTGGACGGCAGAATTCGCCATTCCATTTAAGACACTCCGATTCAATGCGGGCAGCACCAGGTGGCGTTTCAATTGTTATCGCAATGATACCGACTACAATGAAATGACCACATGGACAAATATCCCGCAAAACTATATTATCATGGATCTCTCCTTCATGGGAGACATCATTTGGGAAGAACCCCTGGATAAAGCAGGATCTAATGTTTCTATCATTCCATATGTGACAACCAATGTCAGCCGAGATTTTACTATAGCGGAACAGAAAAGTGCCCAACTAATTGGAGACTTTGGCGGTGATGCCAAGATCGCCATTACATCTGGATTGAATCTTGACATTACAGTTAATCCGGATTTTTCACAGGTAGAAGTGGACGAACAGGTAACTGACCTGAGCAGGTTTGAGCTTTTCTTTCCTGAAAAACGCCAATTCTTCATAGAGAATGCAGATTTATTTGGCAGTTTTGGCCTTGCTCGTAATAATCCATTCTTTTCTCGTCGAATTGGAATAGAGATCGACCCAGAAACCGGTGTCAACGTTCAGACTCCAATCCTATATGGCCTAAGACTAAGTGGTAAACTCAATGAAAATTTTCGATTGGGTCTTTTGAATATGCAGACTTCTAAATTAGAAGAAAATAACCTGCCGGGATTCAATTATAGCGTTGCTGCCCTGCAACAAAAAGTCTTTGACCGTTCCAACGTTTCATTCATATTCGTGAACAAACAGGCCATCGACGGAGATGAGTTCAAACAAAATGGCTCCACTTTTAACGATTACAATCGCGTGGCCGGCATCGAATATCGATTGGCTTCGGCCGATAATCGCTGGACGGGAAAAACCTTCTATCATCGGGTGTTCAGTCCGCTTGAATCCGAGAATGAATTTGCTCACGGCTTCCAAGTGGAATACCTCCGGAGACGATACCGACTGGAATGGGCACACCTTGCCATTGGCAATGGCTATAATGTCGAGGTCGGTTTTGCACCCCGAAAGGACTATTTTTTGATGAGTCCAGAATTCCAACTGTATTTTTATCCTCAGAATAGTTTTGTAAACCAGCACAGCATTAGTGTTGACACTCGCTTCTTTCTCGAAATGGGGAAGGCCGACCGGCAATTTAGTGTTGGAAGATTTAATTTATCAGAAAGACAAATCGAAGCTACTTGGGAATTCAGATTCAGGAATAACACGAATGGAGAACTGATGGTGACCGAAAATGACTTGACCATTCTCAATGACTTTGACCCGACAAACCTACAAGACAAAGATGTTTTTTTACCAGCCGGCACCAATTTTCACTTCATTGAATTTACGGCCAGCTACGAATCAGATGAAAGGAAACGGTTGTCTTATGAGCTACAACCCGTTATTGGTCAGTTTTTTAATGGTTTTAGAGTGGGTTTGGCCGGTACGTTGAACTATCGAATTCAACCCTTTGGGTCTGTCGGGATGAGTTGGGATTATAACCATGTTGATCTGGATACACCATTTAAGGCAGTCGACATCTGGCTCGTCGGGCCCAAATTCGATTTTACGTTTTCGAAAAAAGTTTTCCTGACTACTTTTGTTCAATACAACAATCAATTCGACAATCTAAACATTAACGCCCGATTTCAATGGCGCTTCCAACCAGTTTCTGATTTCTTTATCGTCTATACCGATAATTATCTGGTAGATTCCTTTTCGCAATTTTTTGGAAGGAACCGAACTTTGGTTGCCAAACTTACCTATTGGTTGAATCTTTGATCGAGTGAGGAAGCAAGTCTCGGGGACTTCTAAAGCGTCAAGGTGTCTTTTTCCCGGGCCGCTCCAAAGGTGAGGTCCTCGTGGATTCCCCTTCCCCTCAGATCCTCCTCAATTGTCTGTATTTCCTCATCCGTACGCCCCGGATTGTGATGGAAAAACTTGAGCTTTGAAACACCGGCTAAAGCTGCAAAATCAAGTGCTTGTTTAAAACTACTATGTCCCCACCCCACACAGTGTTTGTATTCCTGACACGTAAATTGGGCGTCGTGTATCAAGAGGTCAGCGCCCTTTGCCAATTCGAAACCAGAAGTCCATTCGTTATTGTTCGGAAAGTTGATGGCTCCTAGTGCGGGTTCATGATCCGGAATATAAGTCAGTACCTTTTCGTCGAGTGTGAGTCGATACCCAATAGTTGGACCAGGGTGACAAACGTAGTCGGTTTTGATTTTCAGGTCATCCAGCGTAAACTCTGACCTAGAAATCTCGTGAAAGTGCAAAGTGCACGGCAGGTCTCGAAAACGGACTGGAAATAATGGTGGAGAAAGATATCTGGTCAGACGGTTTTCCAGCGTTTCATTAAAACTGGCCGGCCCCCATATATGGATAACAGACCTTGGATTGAAAAAGGGTTTGAAGAAGCCCATACCCAATATGTGATCCATATGCAAATGCGTAAGAAATAGGTCAATGCGCTCGTACTCGCGATCTAATTCCAATCCCAGTTCCCGAATTCCCGTTCCAGCATCTAATATGATCAGACGATCTTTGATTAAGACTTCTACACACGAAGTGTTTCCACCATATTGCCAGGTTAGTGCTCCGGAAGATGGAATGGAGCCTCGGACTCCCCAAAATTTTATCTTCATCATAGGTCGTCCTTTTTCCAGAATAAAGCAACGGCTCCCAGAAAATTATCGGACCGATCGGTCAGAGGAAAACTCGTTACAGAAAGAAAGTGTTTGGCCTGGTTGAGGCTTTCAATCCAAAACGACCCATGAGCCGGCTCTTTACTATTCAAAGTCTTCACAAGTGGCAATTCTTCGGGGGGAATATCTTCACCTTCTTCGGTTTTGGGGTTGAATACGATCGACCATTCTTCTACCGGCATCGGACCAGTGTCTTCAAACTGTTGACCAAGAACTTCTTCTGCGGGTTCGTTATAGAATACGAGGTTTCCATCGGGGTCTGTAATAAATATCGGTATTGAAAGGCAATCGGAAAGTTGCCGGCTAAGAATGAGCTCCAATGCTTGTCCTGCCATAAAATTAATTTATAATTGTGGGCCGCATTTAGATTTGGGAAACAAAATCACTCAATTCCGGTAAGATTGTTTCTAAATATCAAATATAAGTTTTAGGTAACGGCAATAGTTCTTTCGTCCAACAAAATTTAGCTCTCAAACAGATTCCTGATTAATACCGTATATTATCCAAAATGATGCACGAACGGCTTTATTTCTTTAAATATAGTCCTAAACTGGGTATCTGCGCAACCCCAAAGAGTAATTTTTGGGAAATAAAGCTCTTTCGAATTCCATTTCATACCTTTATTCTTTCAAAATTGCCCTTGAAATGTCAATCAAATCTTCCTTGTTTTCATTCATTTTTACGCTGTGTTCCCTCTGCTTGAGTTTTGGTCAAGAACAAGCAGAAATTCCCGTCCAAAAGGTTTATAAAGAGGAACTTTCTGAAATGACCAGCAAGAATATGGTGCGAGCTGCCATGGCCTACATCAAAGAGACGGATTCCATTACCCTTCAAGACCACATTCATCTTACCGAGATTCCTGCTCCCCCTTTCAAAGAGGAAATCAGAGCAAAGGAATTCTTAAAAATGTTGAACCAAATCGGAGTGGATTCGGCCTGGATCGATGCAGAGGGCAATGTATTGGCACTCCGCAAAGGAAAGACTGGTAAAAGGACTATTGCCCTGGATGCCCATTTGGATACCGTTTTTCCAGAGGGAACCGATGTAAAGGTCTCCTTTAACAAAGACACCCTCTTTGCTCCTGGCATTGGCGATGATACCCGGGGCCTCGCAATGGTTCTCACCGTACTGAGAGCAATGAACGAAATGAATATTCCTACAGAAGATGATATTCTCTTTATTGGTACGGTAGGCGAGGAAGGTCTGGGCGACCTCCGTGGCGTAAAGTTTCTATTTAGTGGCCAGGGGCCTAAGATAGATGCTTGGATCTCGATTGATGGCGGCGACCTAGGCCGAGTTAATTTTAAGGGATTGGGTTCTTATCGTTATCGCGTGGTATTCAAGGGACCGGGAGGTCACTCCTGGGGAGCGTTCGGATTAGCAAATCCTCATCACGCACTTGCTGCCGGCATTAACCACTTTGTACATGAAGCTGACAAATACACTAAAGATGGTCCGCGGACCAGTTACAACATAGGACGAATGGGAGGAGGAACCTCGGTAAATTCCATCCCGTTTTCTTCCTGGGCAGAAATAGATATTCGGTCTCATAGACCGGAAAGACTGGACGATATGGAAAAAATCTTGAAGGCAGCGATGCACAAGGGACTAGAAGAACAAAACGCCATTCGTCGACACGGACGACCACTAACCGTAGAAGTAGAGATGATCGGCAACAGGCCTTCCGGCGAATTGTCACCAGACCTTCCCCTGATCCAGAAAGCCTTAGCTACAGTAGAGCACTTTGGTATCAAACCAGCGATCACCAGGGGATCAACCAATTCGAATACTCCAATTTCCATGGGAATTCCGGCGGTCACGATCGGTCGGGGAGGTAAAGCCGCTTGGGCGCATTCACTTCTGGAGTGGTGGGCCGATGAGGAAGGTTACAAAGCCAGCCAATACGCACTCCTGTTGCTCTTGGCCGAAGCGGGGATTGGCGATTAAAAATATCTTTCAATACAGAGTCGGTTTACGTTATGAATGAAGCTTTTCTCTTTGATATTATTCGCACACCGATTGGCATCGGGAATCCATCTGGTTCTTTGTATGAGGTCAACCCGTTGGATATGTTGTCAACTTGTCTCCAAAGTCTCGCAACGAGAAATGCCTTGGATACAAGGCAAGTAAGAGAATTGGTATTGGGATGTGCTACGCCGGTTGCCGATCAAGGTGCCAATATTGCCCGGGCTGCTGTACTGAGCGCCAACTGGTCACCACATATTGACGGCATGCAAATCAATAAATTTGAAAGCTCCGGATTAGAAGCGATCAATATTTGTTGTTTGAAACTAAGAGGTCAGGAGAAGGCTCTTTTTGTCGCCGGTGGAGTAGAAAGCATGAGTCGAGTCAGGCCGGGTCAGGATCAAGGACCACTCTACCTCGACCCCGAATTAGTAACTACTCATTATGTGTTTTCTCCGGGACTGAGTGCGGATTTATTAGCGACTTGCGAAGCCTACGATCGATCCCAGTTGGACGATTATGCCTGGCAGGCCCAACAAGCAGCTTTAGAAGAGCTTGCTAGAGGATCGGACGAAAAAGTCATAATTCCCATTTTGGACAAAAATGGTTTGACGATCCTAAACCGAGACGAATTCGCTGTAGCTGATGCTCCGGAAGATTTTTACAAAGAACCCATCTGCTTTGCTCATCCCAACCATTGGGATTACGATGCAATCACCCTTCACAAATTCCCGCAATTGGAACACCTTCACCATGTTCACTCTTCGAAAACATCGATTAAGCCCGCAGATGGAGCTGCCCTTGCATTGATCGGCAGTGCAAAAGCGGGACGTGACAATAACTTAACGCCTAAAGCTAAGATTCTTTCCTACGGATATGCTTCTTCCACCCCTTCAAATCCGTGGCATAGCATTATGAAGGCCGTCGAGAGCGCCCTCGAACAAAGTCAATTCAAAAAAGAGGAAATCGATCTTTGGGCCAGTTATGATCCATTTGCTGCAGTTGGTCTTTTTTTGAGGAATAGTTTTGGATTGACGGCTGAAAACCACAATCGGGATGGCGGTCTACTTCCCAGAGGTGCCCCACAGGGAGCGATCGGCCCAATCCTGCTTGCGAATTTACTCCAAGGATTAGCAAACCAAAATTTGAGCCGCGGACTACTGGCGATCCCTACCCAATCTGGTATGGCTTCAGCAATGGTCATTGAACGGCTATAAGTGTAATATGATCAAATACAAAAAAGATACTGATAACATCGTTACTCTCATTCTAGACATGGGAGGCAGATCTGCAAATCTGATCAATCACGAAATTGGTCAGGCATTCATACCGGTGCTTGAGCATCTCAAGAACGAAAAAGCCAGGGGAAGCCTGAAAGGTGTAATCCTAACTTCGGCCAAAAAAACTTTCCTTGCAAGTGGAGACCTCGACTACTTCTACAAGGTTAAGAATGCGGAAAAGATCTTCCAGTTTTCCGAGAAAATGAAATCATTCCTGCGGGACTTAGAACGCCCGGGAGTCCCAGTGGTTGCAGCAATTAACGGAGATGCCCTGAGCATTGGATTTGAAGTTGCCTTGGCCTGCCACCGCCGCATCGTTTTGGATGTCCCAACCATCCGACTTGGATTGCCAGAACCCGCAATTGGTCTTATTCCAGGAAACGGAGGGATCATTAGATTAATGTGGCTGCTGGGCATCGAAGCAGCTTTCCAGGTCATTTCCAGGGGACAATCATTCAGGCCCCGCGAGGCCTTGGAAGCTAAAATCATTGATGAATTGGCAAAAGACGAAGAGGAGATGATGAGCAAAGCCAAGAAATGGCTGCTAAGATCTAAGGGAGGCCGAAGACCATGGGATGTTCCTGGTTGTAGCATCCCCAAAGGAACTGCGTATAACAAAGACATTGCCCAACTAATCAAAAAGCTCGGTGCGGAAATCGCGGCGACAACCTCTAACAATTACCCAGCTCAACAGGCACTCCTACAGGTACTTTCTGAGGGCTCAAAAGTAGACTTCCGGACCGCAAGTAGAATTGAAAGTCGGTACTTTACAGGTCTATTGAAAAGTGCCACTTGCAAAAATATGATCAAAGCTTTTTGGTTCGACAAAAGAGCCATCAATAAAGGTAGCGCCCGACCAAAGGGGTACGGTAAATTCCGGCCTAAAAGAGTAGGAGTGATCGGTGCGGGACAGATGGGATCACGCATCGCTTTTGCTTGCCTAAAAGCCGGCATGCAGGTAGTCCTCAAAGATGTTTCTGAATTAATTGCGGAACGGGGTCGTGATTACGTTAAAAGCAAGATCAAAGACCGGGAAGACTTGAAGGGATTACCCCAAAAAATGCAAATAACTGAAAAATCAGAGGATTTCGAAAACTGTGACCTCGTCATCGAAGCAGTTTTTGAAAATCAGTCCGTCAAGAAAAAAGTCACCAAAGAGGCAGAGAGCTTTCTGGACGAATTCTCCATCGTAGGTAGCAATACCATCTCTATTCCCATTTCCGAATTGGCCAAGGCCACTGCTAGACCGGAGAATTATGCGGGCCTACACTTTTTTCATCCAGCAGATGAAGTGCCTTTGGTAGAAATCGTTCGAGGTCAAAAAACATCGGAAGAAACCATCGCCAGAGCTTTCGACTTTGTTCAAGCAATTGGGAAGACGCCGATCGTTGTGAAAGACGACTGGGGGTTCTATGTCGCACGGGTGCAAAATACTTTTATTTTGGAGGGCATTACAATGCTACAGGAAGGCATTCAGGCTCCACTCATTGAAAATCTTTCCCGGCAAGCGGGTATGTCCAAAGGCCCTCTTCAATTAGCCGACGAAAGAGGTTTGGAAATTGTCCTTAGATACGAACAGCTGGCAGCTGCGCATTATGGCACCAAATACATTCAACACCCCGCTGTAACCGTTTTGAAAAATATGATAGACAAGTGGGAGCGTCCAGGAAAGTTAAAGGAGGCTGGCTTTTATTCATATGTAAAAGAATCAAATCCTACCCTTTGGGTCGACCTTTTGGAACACTTTCCGATTCAGACACCGAAAAGCGATAGCAAAGAATTGGTCGAACGTTTCTTTTTTGCACAAGTAATCGAAGCGTGCTGGTGTATGTACGAAAAAGTCATCTGCTCGGTTCCCGAAGCAAACCTTGGAAGCATTTATGGTTGGGGATTCCCTGCTTTTAAAGGTGGCGTTTTACAATATATAACGGATTATGGCCGGGCCGAATTCATAGCCCGCGCGAAAGTATTTGAGGGAAAATACGGTCCACGTTTTAAGATCACAAAAGGATTGAAAAATCTTATTGCCGCAACCTGAACAGCATGAAAAAACTAAATTGGCAAGGCATTAGTGGTGAAGGTCGTCATAAAATGATCGCAGCGGTAAGAGACGCCATCGACGATCAGGAAGGATGCATCATCAACTTCAATATTCTATCCGACCTTCAGTTATTCTTAATGATCGAAATTCCTGAAAACAAAATCTCCGCCCTTTACCAAACTCTAGAACAAATGATGACCATTTCTCCTATGAATGGGGAACACTTGAACTCGAAATCAACAAAAGAGTGGGTGCTCTTCCTAAACATCTCTTTTAGTACAGGAAGCGGGAATTTGCGAGTGGAAGTTCCAGAAGTACCGGGCTGACCAGTTGTTTAACTCGGGGCAATTGATGCAACTGGCGCTTTCTATTTCTGTAAAAGCCTTTCCAGAAACCAACCCAAAACAAAACCAAAAATCAGATTAGAAACCAAAGTTTCCCAAAAATGGGCCATCCTGACCGGTTCGGGCATATAGGGGTTCGGCATTAAAAGCAACGTAACAGGTACGGTGAAAATAGCAGCGACCAATAGCGCTTTTCTTAAGTGACCTCCCTGCGTGGTAATTACAATTAACCAACCCAATAACGACCATAGAACACCTCGAAATAATTGTACTGCAAACAATCCTGGATTTGTGCGAGCGATATCTTCTAAATGCATGAAAAATGGAAGTTTTTCAACACTTCCGCTGTAAAAAAAGCGCAGTTCTTCGACTTGCCACGCCATAAAATAACCAAACAAAAAATAGATAACTAAATAAACCGTGGGAAACACTAGGCCTACCCCAAACCAAGGAATAACAGCTTGCGGCTTTTGCCCATCCACCTGAGTTGCTTTTATCCTTCGCCAAATCAACACGACCATTGGGCTAAACAGCATTGCAGTAATCAGTCCCATCCAAACTACCTGGAGCGCTAATCCACTTGGGAATGCACCAGCAAAGAACCAGGTATCCATTTGAGGTAGTACCGTACTAACAAAAAAATGAACAAAAAAATAACAGAATACCATTTTCCAGCCAGTCCAGGTAGACTGATAAACAAAAAGACTGAAAATAATTGCCTGGACACTTATAATAGCAACCAAACCTATCGGAGTAAGTCCTTGTGTATCAAAAGAACCTCCGGTGTTCGAAGAAGTAGCATCTCCGACTATGAATTGGGACCCTATGGCGAAACTGATCGAAAGTACAATCGTCGTCACAGCCAGTCTCCAGAAAATCGACCAGATCATTCGTAATTTCATATTGCTGATTTTAATGCTTTTAATGCCTTCTTTGCCCAACCGAAGTGTGCCTCATGAATCGCTAACCCATTTTCAAACGCCAACTTCCCGTTGAGTGGCAAAGTATTGCCATGAATTCGGTAAAATGTTTTCATTTCCTTAAGAATCAAATGCAAATGATGGGCAAAATCTTCTAAAAAGATGATTTGCCGTTCTTTAGGAATTAAACTATCCATGAATGCGAATCGCAATAGAATTTCATCCAATCGTCTGGTAATCTCTTCACCATTTATTGGTTCTACCAACCACCTCTTTAAGGATTCCCGTCCGGATGAAGTCATCGTGAATCCCGGTTTTCCCGAGGTCGCTTTTGTCGTTTTTTCAACGAGGTAAAGCCGCTCTAACCGCTTTAGAGCTGGATAGATCGCCCCTGGGCTACTACTGTAATTACCCATTGCAGAAGTCTCAAATATCTTTCTGATTTCATAACCTGACATGGCCCTATCTTTCAGTAACCCTAAGATGGCATAGTCCAGTTTTGTAGGTTGTTTTGCTTTTGACATTTAGTACGATTCGTACTATGAATATAATACGAATCGTACTAAAATACAAATCACAGGCCTCCATTTATTCGGTCATAATTGGATTAACAAAAGAGTAACGATGTGATAACAGCCCTTAACTTTTTAAAGATTTTTATTTGCAGTGTAGAAAATGTCTAACGGTTTTAGGCATCATTCAGAACACCGCTTCTATGCCTTCATCGACAATCTGTCACCGGAATTAATCGACAGGTAAAATATCTGTACCCATAACATCATACATCAAACCGCTTTGGTATATCCAGACGGGGAAACCTCCTATTGGATAACCCCATTTTTTAAACAATTAAACAATCTTATTATGAAACATCTAACAGGATTTCTATTGTTATTTGGACTGACCTTTTCCGCACTTCACGCTCAAAACTCTTTCTTCATTGGCGCTAATGGTGGTGTCAATTTCTCCAAGTTCAAGCACACTGTGGATTTGGCGGAATTGTACTCGACATCTAATGCTTTGACTGGAGTTAACGGAGGATTCACTGCCGGATTCGAAATCGGCAATTTTACATTAACCAGTGGTCTTCAATACATCCAAAAGGGTGGCCACTATGAAACAGACAATTTTCAGGATACGGAAGGGACCGGGTTTTTCTCTGCAGATGAGCGGCTGCATTTCTTAACCATTCCCGTTCTCATTGGCTATCGCAAGAATATGGATAGCAATTTTGGATTTTCTATCGCGATGGGGCCTTCTTTCAACATTGGTCTTGGGGGAAAGATTGACGAAACCACGGAGTTCTTTGGTTCCGATGAAATCAAAGAGGAAAACTTCACCGTTGCTTTTGGCAACAGTGTCAACGATGATTATCGCAGCACACAGGTAGGCTTCCAAATCACCCCCGGTATCTTCTTCGATATTAACGAAAAGAGCAAGTTAACATTCAATATTACCTGGGATATCGGCCTGAATGACGTCTTCAATCCAAGGTATAAGCAAGCCAACACTTTCTTTGATGAATTCGATGGCAATCAATTCAATCGGTCTACCATCTTGACCGTTGGCTACGAATACCATTTTTCATTTGGCGACAAATACTAGGAATATGTTGATATGCAATAATTGTTTCAGCGAAAATCCTGATGGTACCATAAGGTGCCATCAGTGCAACATGGCCGGAGATTTCACTCATAAATCTTCAGGAGACCAGATTCGAGAAATCTTGAAAGTGGAAAAAAGCCTGGTTCAATGCCACAATTGTGGCAACGAAGCCCCTGGAGACGGAGACAAATGCAATTACTGTCAGTTTCCGCTCTCTAAACAGCAGCGCGAAAAAGACTCCGCTTTTAAAACGGGCACCTTGCCCAATGCAAAAACTGGCTGACAAAGCTTAAAATCAATTCAAATGGCACGGAGAAAAAATCAATTATTCAACCTGTCCTTTCTGGATCTCATCACTGGCGCATTGGGAGCAGTCATCTTCCTCTTTGTCATTACTCCCAAAGGAGGGAGTTCTGCCTCTGATGTCCGGCAGGTGGCCATGTATCTGGATACTTCTGAAATGAAAATATTCGGAGATCTACACGATAGCCTCACCTCCAAACAAGTGGGCGATACCCTGTTTACCGTTTTGGTCGATTACAAAAACTGGCCCAAACCAGAGAAGAGAAAGGTAGCAGAGAAAAAGATCGACTTCAATCAACCAAAACCCAAGGCAGTAGCTAACAAGGTTCCCGAAAAGAAAAAACCGGTACCACCAAAAAAACCTGTAACTACGACACCTAAAGAGAAAGTAGTCATACCTCCGAAAAAGGAGCCCACACCAATCACTGCGGGCCCAAGGGAAACGACCGTATACAAAGGCGACGCCCCTTCAGTACCCTGCAAGGTATCATTTGAGCTCAACTGGGCCAGCAAGGATGATAATGTAGACTTTTTCGTTTGCAAGGGCAATAATTGTGTATACGGGGGTCGAAAGAGAGACCGATCCATCGGTCAATGGGACAGTGGGAAATCGAGAAACCGGCTATTCGGTAATGACCTGAGGACCAACCAGGAGGCGATCCGCCAATTCGACGAAATCATTCCTGGCGAATACCTCTTATACGCACAATTCAAGGAAAGTAAACGCAATAATCAAACTGTGCGGCTGAACGGACTGATTTATACCAAGGGGAAAGGTGGTGAGCAAAGAGGAGAATCTTTTGTTAAAACACTGCCGATTAGCAAGAGTCGGGTACTTCTTGGTAAAGTAGTACTTCAATCAGACGGTCGCTATAAATTCATTAAAAAATAAGGAGCCAGGCTTGGCTTCTCTTAAAAGAAATACCATGTTTAGTACCAAATCATTCCAATTAATCTTTAGCATTGTAGCGGCCGCTTTTCTGTGGTTCCTGCTTATTTTTCTTGGCAACCTATTCACGGACACGGGGCTCCATCGTTTCTTTCAAGTGATGGGCGGCTCCGGTAGTGGATACATTCAGGCAGCTATTTATGTTCTCTTTTTTTACAGTCTCTTTGAATTATACGAACGGAAAAAATTCATCAAAAGTGAATTCGATGGATTTAATCTGAATCTATTGCCCGAAAGGGATCAGTTGGTATTGTCGCCCGAAGAAGTTGCAAAAATCAAGCTGAACGTTATCCAATTAGAAAAACAGGGAAGTAATTACCTAGTGGCCGAGTTCATTAAGAAAGCATGTACGCAGTATCGGAATGATCAGTCCATCGGCGAAACACTACAGGTTTTCAATGCACAAGTAGACAACAGTAAGGACGAACTAGACGGTAAACTAGAAATCGTAAGATATCTGTTGAGTGCCATTATTTCTCTGGGTTTCATTGGCACGTTGATCGGGCTTTCTTCTTCCATTGGCATGGCGCACCTGGCGAAAACTGCTGAAGGGATGCCCGAAATTACACGCAGCTTGAACATTGCATTTGACACGACTTTAGTAGCACTCCTAATTGGATTGATTCTCAACTTTTTGTACCATCGTTACTTAGAATACATCGACACCTTTTATTCCCGGACCAAATCATACATCATTGATAATTTGATCAGTCGAATTTATGCTCCGGCATAAGACGATGTCCTACAATGGATTTACCAGATCTTGACGATCTGGTAAATCTTAGTAAGTTTGGACCAATTTCCAGCTACATCCAAACGCTATGAAAAAACTGATTTTCCTGATCTTATTAAGCAATTGGACAATTGCCAACCATGCTCAAAAGCGACTTGACGCTCAAAGCATCCAATCTTTAGCCTACAAGCACGCTCATCAATCCTTGAGTGAATATCTCGAATTTCTTCGAATTCCAAACAACGGTCGGTATCCCGCGCAAATGGATGCCAACATGGATTGGGCAATGGCTGCCTTTACCAGGCGCGGCTTCAAAATGGATCGGCTACCGACGGGCAATATTGATTGGCTTTTTGCTCAACAAGACTTTCCGGGAGCTTCGAAAACGGTGCTCTTCTATATGCATATTGATGGTCAAGCGGTAGATCCATCCAAATGGGAGCAGACGTCACCTTATGAACCAGTGCTAAAAATGAAAGGTGGAGAGATCGATGAGTGGACAACTGGCAAATTAGAACTGATCGAAAGCGAGGTAAACCCAGACTGGAGAATTTTTGCCCGGTCTTCAGCAGATGCGAAAGGTCCGGTTGTTATGTTTCTTGCCGCAATGGATGCAATGGCAGAAGCCGGCGTCAAGCCGGACTACAATATTAAAGTGATAATGGACTGCGAGGAAGAACAGAGCGCACCACATCTCAATGAATCAGTTGCTCAAAACAGTGAAATACTAAAAGCCGACATGCTTGTCATTCTGGATGGCCCGATCCATCTTTCAGAACAACCCACTTTGGTTTTTGGAGCCCGGGGCATTGCGTCATTGAGAATCACTACCTACGGCCCCAGGTCTCCACAACACAGTGGACACTATGGGAATTATGCCCCCAATCCCGCATTAAGACTTGCACAATTGTTGGCCTCAATGAAGGATCAGAATGGGAAAGTAACCATTCCAGGATTTTACCGAGACATCGAACTCAACGAAAGCATCAAAGAGGTTTTGAACAAAGTGCCGGACGACGAAAAGGCGATCCAAGAAAAATTGGGAATTGCTGCTCCCGACAAAGTAGGCAGTAATTTACAAGAAGCTCTTCAATATCCTTCCCTCAACATCAGGGGTATGTCAGCTGGGTGGGTGGGCAGCAAGGTTCGGACCATTATCCCGGAAGCGGCTGTCGCCCACTTGGATATCAGGTTGGTTAAAGAGAGTGATCCCGACCAGCTAATCAAACTGATCAAAGAACACATCAAAGAACAGGGCTACCACATACTGAGTTCAGAACCGACAGAATCGGAACGAATGGAATATGCTCGCTTGTTATCCATGTCTGCCAGAGCTGCATATCCCGCTTTTCGGACTCCGGTCGATTCCGAAATCGGTCGTTGGTTAGAAAAAGCTTTGTTGCATACATTCGGCACTTCTCCCGTGAAAGTAAGAACCTTGGGAGGTTCCGTTCCCATTTCTCCATTCGTCAGGATCCTGGATGTCCCGGCAGTGATTTTACCTTTGGTAAATGCCGACAACAATCAACACAGTCCTAACGAAAACCTTAGGTTAGGAAATTATTACGAAGGAGTGAGAAGTTTGATCGGGGTACTCAACCAGCCCATTGAATAGACCAAGACAATTTGGGGAATTAACATTTACTAAAATTGCCCCAAATATTGTAAATGGGGTTGGATTTGATTAATTTGGTATTAGAGATTTCAAATGGTAATTTTGAAAGTTATCCAAGATCGGTACATGGAATTCACAATCGCGCAGTGAAAAAAATATGAGATAACCAGATTTCGTTTTATTACAAACATACACTATCCAAAACCGATTAGTCATGCTAAGACAAATCATGGTGCTGCCGCTCCTTGTCTGCCTGTTGGGGAGTAGTTGCAACACTAGCAAAGAGAAAACACTATTGAGAAAAGCTACCAAAATTCATGAAGAGTCCGCTTCCATCGAAGCGGGTCTAAATGAAAAACTGAAAGAATTGGTCCAAAAAAAGAACAGTATCAATATTCAGGGAAGAGCACTCACAACACAAGAATTAACCTTTGTTGACATCATCGAAAATCTCGAGTCAGCCTATACCGATTGGCGAAAGAATTATCAGAATAGCTCTTCGATGTATAATCTGACGGCAGACGTTGCTCAGAATTCTCCCCCGACCGTATTGGGAAGTAGTTCCAAGGTAAACGCCAAGGATATCTACGCCACACAATTGGGACTGCACGAGGACATCACTGACCTAAAACACAGAGTAGAGACCACTTATGAAAAGTGGATCAACGAAGTATAATCAGGACCTATTAAGTAAAGCAATTTGCCCGGCATGATATAAATCATGTTGAATAATTCCGTGCAATAGGAAATAAAAATCATAGGATCGCCCAGCGACCTGTTCTTTTAATTTCTCTTCCGGCAGGTCGTTCATGAGCGCTAATAGTCTTTCTTGAGAGTGGTCTAGGTTTACTAGCAAATTACGCCAACCATCCTCATTCAGAACTTTAATCGCTTTGAAGTTGGTAGCTCCTTCCACATCATACTTTCCATCACCTTCTAATCTTTTGATGACAAAGAGCCGCCAAGCAGTAATGTGGAAAACCAACTCGGCAATATTATTTCCGTTATGCAGTTGTTGCAAACGGCGCCCGGGAGACACTTGGTCTAATATCTTTCGCAAAGCCGGTCCATGCCATGCAGGCCCTTCATAACAACCTTTTATTTGTTCTCGAATTCTACTTACTTCTCCCATCATTGGAATTGAATTATAATTTCAGGCGGACCGCATCACCGATGCGAATGACGCCTCCCTTAATAACTGTTGCATTGATACCGCTGTGCCCGCGAAGGGCATTATAACCTCCAGGTCCCAAGTTCTCCTCCATACGAGAGCAAGGATGACAAATCCCAGTCATAGCTAGTACCACTTGATCACCGATCTCAAACTCCTGATCTTTAAAGGCAAGCAAATTAATCCCAGAAACAACAATATTCCTACGAGTTGACCCTGGGTGAATTGTTCCCTGGTCAAGGATCTGACCGACGACTTCCAGGTGCTCTGCCTGGATCAGCGTTACTTGCCTCTTTTTGCTTTGTCCATTGTACCGATCTCCAATGAGGCCTTCATTGGTCGAAAGCTGCGCCTCTTCCAGTTCCGTTAGCGGTTTATACTTTTCTTCTCTAATCCCTATCCAACGAATTCGACCGACCTGAGGCATTGTCTTGAACAAACTATTTAAAGACATGGATTCAAAAATTTATTGTCAGTCCCGGCCCAGTTTCCATTTTCAAAGTGACCGGATTCTGTTTCATATAAAACAATAGGATTTCTTCATTGTAAGATTTTACTGCACTTACTTTAAATAACTCTGTGATGATCTGTAATACTAAACTACTGCTTCCAACAATTGCTCCTAAAGTAAACAAGTCTTTTCGGGCCGGCTTGTTTCGTTTGTCAACCAGGAACCCCGAGAAGATAAACAACCCACCGACCCCAAGGCCAGTCTTGCTGATTGTATTACTCAGTGAGGCGACCTTAATGTAGTTGTAAGCTGACGAATAATCTGACATAAACCATTTCATAACTGGCATGTTGAGTTTCTTGCCGTTTAACAAATAAACATTAATGCCAAATTCGTTATGTGTAATCACAATTGAATCTCCCGCAATTTTTTGATAAGTTGTTTGAGCATTCAGATGGTTTGTGAACAGAATAATTGCGAATTTTGCGAGTATTATTGTGAGCGATGTTTTCATGAAATGATAAATGTGCTCTCAACCATTAAATTTTGAATCTAACATGTATATAATTCTAGTAATATCTGTCATCGGGTTGTTTATCGCAATGCTTTTTCTCAATGTATACTTCAGGATTAAAGTATTAAAATCCTACAAGGTATTGGTGCAAAATAAGGTGGAATTTGGTGCTAGCCATCTTTTTAACCGGAAGAAGATGGAATCAGAAATTTATCCTAAATATCCGAAGATGAAAAATGAAATCGAAACATTTGTAAACCATTTGCGCTATTCGATTCATATGGCCACCGTGCTGATCGCGTTGATAACCATGTTTGGCGCAGTATTAATGTACTACCGTTAACCCATTGCAAAACTACTCCATTTAAAAATTCCGTATGATTAAAATTGGTGTGTTAGGTGTTGGCCATTTGGGTAAGATTCACCTAAAATGTATTGGTCTGTTAAAGAACATCTATGACCTGGTTGGTTTTTATGACCCCGATCCAGTCATCTGCGACAAAGTCAAACAAGAGTATCAGTTGCACGCTTTTGAAAGTGTCGAAGACTTGTTGGAAGAAGTGGAGGTAGTCGATATCGTCTCTCCTACGGTTACCCACTTTGATTTGGCAGCACAGGCGATTCGGAGACACAAGCACGTTTTTATCGAAAAACCTCTGACGCACACGATCGAAGAAGCACAACAATTGGTAGCACTGAAAGAGGAGTACCGGGTAGAAGTGCAGGTCGGACATGTCGAGCGTTTCAACCCGGCGCTTTTAGCGATCGATGACTTGCAGCTCAATCCCATGTTTATTGAAGGGCACCGGTTGGCGACTTTCAATCCTCGAGGAACCGATGTTTCCGTAATTCTCGACCTCATGATTCACGACCTCGACATTATCTTAAACTTGACCTCCTCGGAAGTTAGTAGGGTATTTGCCAGCGGGGTTGCCGTGGTTAGCGACACTCCGGATATTGCCAACGCCCGAATTGAATTTGAAAATGGCTGTGTAGCCAATCTGACCGCCAGTCGAATTTCAATTAAGCAAATGCGAAAAATCCGTCTGTTTCAACGGGATGCCTATATTGGTTTAGATTTCTTGGATAAAGAGGCCCAAATCATAAGATTGATTGATTCCATGCAATCCAAAACTGATCCGACACAATTTGGCACGAAATTCATGGATTTAGAGACCAGCCAGGGGACTAAGGCATTACACATTGCAATGCCACAAATCGAACCGGTCAATGCAATAAAAATGGAGTTGGAAACATTTGCCAAAAGCATCATGGAAGGAAGACGCCCAAGAGTTAGTATTCAAGACGGATACAAGGCTTTGTCATTGGCTTACCAAATCATCAGGGAAATCGAGTTGAAAGGACAACATTTGTAGGAAAAATGGAGTCATTGTTCTGATCTAAATCGAAAACAGGATGACAAATAGTTTAAATAAGGCCTATGCACGTATCTTTTCGCTTCTATTGGTTGCTTCACTCGCAAATTGCGATGTCATTAATCCGGAAGAGCAGTCCCCTTCCATCCTATCGGTCACTGAATTTGAGTTTCAAACCGACCCACTAAAGGAAGGATCTGCATCCAGCAAAATTACCGAAGTATGGGTAACGGTCAATCAAGAATTTCTGGGAGCCTACCCTTTGCCAGCCGAAATCCCGGTGCTCTTCACTGGTCGCGCTACCGTTAGACTGGAGGCAGGTATTAGGGACAATGGCATCAGTTCTACCCCCGAGATCTATCCCTTTTTCATACCTTTTGAAACGGAAATTGATTTACTCCCGGAGCAAAGGTATGAAGTTCGTCCCCAGATCCGGTATCAGAATAATGTCAATTTTGGAATAATTGAAGATTTTGAGGATGGAAATCGTATTTTCGCTGAAGTTATTACCGGAGGCCTCAATGGGGGTATTTCAATAGCTGAAACCGATGCTTTTGAAGGTAGTGGATCAGGCAGGATAGTACTCAAAAGAGAGGAGCCTGTCATCGAGATAGCCTCTACACTCAGGTTTTCTGGCTTGAATGCTCGGAGCCCATTCGTATACTTGGAACTCAATTATAAATCCGAGGTACCGGTGGTTTTTGGAATAATTGGTCACAATATCGTCAACGGTGACCAGGGTGTTCGACTATTCGAACAAGGTTTCTTTTCTAACGCTGAATGGAATAAGATCTATTTCAACCTTTCCCCCGTTTTGGCGAACAATGAATTCGCAGAATACCAGATTGGATTCCAAGCCTTTATTCCCGCAGGTGGCGATGGCTCAACATTGGAAAGTGCCGAAATTCTACTGGATAACATTAAACTGTTGCACTTTTAGGAAACATGAACAGAAAGCGGCGTCTACATACTTTAATCTACCAAATTGCAGATTTTTTAACTGCAAGTTTGGCGTGGGCATGCTTTTTCTTGTACCGAAAAAAACTGGAAATTGGAACTTTTTCACTAGAAGTTTTCAACGACATTAACTTTTGGTACGGCATCTTTATCATTCCAATTGGATGGACGCTTTTCTATTCGATTTTTGATCACTATAAAGATATTTATCTACTTTCCCGACTGGCAACGCTAAGGCGCACCTTTTTCCTAAGTTTTCTCGGAGTCCTCTTTTTGTTTTTTACGCTGATCATGGACGATTTCGTAACCGACTATCGGACTTACTACACCTCTTTCCTAACCCTTTTTACGCTGCACTTTACTTTCACTGCCGTCGTCCGGATGTTTTTACTAACCCGTGCAAATCAACGCATTAAATCAGGGGCCATCAGTTTTAAGACCCTTATGATCGGCGGCAACCAAAATGCATTGGAACTTTATAATGAGATTGCTGGCAGGAAAAAGGGATTGGGGTACAACTTTGTTGGTTTCATTGACACCAATCAAAATGGGGCCAAACCCTTATCGAATCACCTACCTCAATTTGGAGATCTTCGGCAACTGGCAGCGACCATCGAATCCGAAGGGATCGAACAGGTGATTATTGCCATAGAAACCTCAGAACATAGTAGACTACGCGAAATTCTGAATGTACTCTTTGATTTTGGAGACCAGGTCCTGGTCAAGATCATTCCCGACATGTATGACATCATCCTTGGCACCGTGCAAATGACGCAGGTTTATGGAGCCGTACTGATTGAGATTAAGCAGGATTTGATGCCTAAGTGGCAGCGATTGGTCAAACGCCTGATTGATGTTGTCGTTTCACTTTTTATGCTGGTCATCCTCTCTCCACTTTATCTTTTTGTAGCCATCCGCGTTTATCTTTCCTCCAGTGGACCAATTATTTTCCAACAAGAACGAATCGGACTCAATGGACACCCCTTCACCATCTATAAATTTCGTTCGATGTATACAGACGCCGAAGCAAATGGCCCCAAGCTGTCGCAAGACGACGACAGCCGTTGTACCCCCTGGGGCGCAACCATGCGAAAATGGCGGCTGGACGAACTCCCTCAATTCTGGAATGTACTGCAAGGCGATATGTCCTTGGTCGGGCCTCGCCCCGAAAGACAGCATTACATCAACTTGATCATGGAAAAGGCACCTCATTACAAACACTTATTGAAGGTCCGGCCGGGGATTACATCCTGGGGGCAAGTCAAATACGGTTATGCGTCCAATGTAGACCAGATGCTACAGAGACTAAAGTTTGACATTCTCTACATCGAGAATATGTCGCTTTCTTTAGATCTAAAAATCATCATTTATACCATCATGGTCCTAGTCCAAGGAAAAGGAAAATAAGTCACTGGCCATTCTCCCACGGTTCATTTTTTCTAATTAAAGAATGCTGCGATTTCATTTAGACATCAAAAATAAAAGACCTAAATTAGAGACTTATTTCCTGAACTAGGTGAAGGCTCAATCCAATTCCAGCCGCGCCGAGAAAAGAACTGATCTATGAAAAACGAAAAAGTAACTTCCCACGACAAAGGAATCAATCGACGAAACTTTGTTAAAGCTTCCTCCCTGACCGTCGGAGGAGTTATGCTTTCCAATTCCCTTTCTGCAGTCTCTGCCAAGGCACATATTGATGGCGATGACGCCATAAAAATTGGCCTTATTGGCTGCGGTGGCCGTGGAACAGGTGCTATTGCACAAGCGTTATCTACCAAAGAAAATGTCAAACTCGTAGCAATGGCCGATGCCTTTCGCGATCGATTAGACAAGTGTTACCAAAGCATTACCGAAAAAGAATTTACCGACTGGTCAAGTGGTGAGCCCATTGATGTCAAAGGCCGTGTCCAAGTGGCCGAAGAAAACAAGTTTGTAGGATTCGACGGATACAAAAAAGTTATTCCGCTTTGTGATGTCGTTATCTTGACCACACCTCCGGGCTTCAGACCGATCCACTTTGAAGCTGCTGTTAAGGCTGGCAAACATGTTTTCATGGAGAAACCCTTAGCTACAGATGCACCGGGAATCCGTAAAGTACTGGAAACCGCCAAAATGGCGAAAGAGAAGAAATTAAATGTCGTTGTAGGCCTGCAACGCCACTACCAAAAGAAATATCGGAAATGGGTTAACCTCATTCACGAGGGAATCATTGGTGATATTGTTACCTCACACGTATATTGGAACAGCGCCGGAGTCTGGGTTCGCCCAAGAGAAGCTGGTCAAACAGAAATGGAATACCAAATGCGGAACTGGTATTACTTCAACTGGTTGTGTGGTGATCACATATGCGAACAACATATTCACAATATCGATGTAAGCAACTGGGTCAAAAAAGGATATCCCGTTAAAGCCTATGGGATGGGGGGACGTAGAATGCGGACCGGCAAGGACCACGGTGAGATTTTTGACCACCACTTTGTCGAATTTGAATACGCGGATGGGGCTAAAATGTATAGCCAGTGTCGTCACTGGAAAGGGACGGCAAGTAGCGTAACAGAATCCTTTCAGGGAACCAATGGTTCAGCACCAAAACCCGGCGTAATCCTCACTCCTAGTGGATATGAGATTATGAAATACAATGACAAGAAAGATCCCAACCCTTACCAAGTAGAGCACGATGAGCTTTTTGCTGCTATTGCCAAAGGAGAATACAAGTTCGACGATACGGTAAACGGCGCTAAAAGTACGATGACTTCAATTCTTGGACGAATGGCTACTTATTCCGGTCAAGTGGTTACCTGGGATGAAGCGATCAACTCAGAAGTCAGTCTAATGCCGACTACTTTTGCGTTTGATGCCAATCCGCTGGTGATGCCGGATGAGCATGGCAACTACCCAGTAGCTGTTCCTGGTAAGACCAAGGTTGTCTAAACAACATCTAATTGATAAATGAAAAATTGGGAATCTCTTGGTGTAAACCGGGGTTCCCAACCCTGTCTTTTCACAGCCTCTATATCACAGATATTGGCCAAGCCCTAAGAATTTCCAAGTGATTCATAAACAATCTAACCAAAGGCCAACTTCAAGAATCTTATTCTTCATCACAACAGATCTTAACACTTTTTCTATGAATCTGCAGAATTTTCTTTTGAGCTTCATCTTGTTCCTTCCTTTGGCAATCCACGGCCAAAAACAAAAAATGAAACCCGAAGCCACCGAGGTGTGGGACCCGGAACCACGTGTAGTAAGTCCGGGTGAAGGCACGGCCCCTCCTTCAGATGCAATTGTACTATTTGACGGCGTATCTACTGCAGCCTGGGAATCTGCAAAAACCGGTGGCGCAATAGAATGGCAGGTAGCAGATAATGCAATGACGGTCGTAAAGGGAACAGGCCCGATCCGAACAAAACAGGCATTTGGCGATATTCAATTGCACTTAGAGTGGCGCACGCCTGCCGAAATAGTTGGTAATGGGCAAGGGCGTGGAAATAGTGGGATATTCCTTCAGGGGCTATACGAAGTCCAGGTACTGGACAGTTATCGCAATCGAACTTATTCCAATGGTCAAGCGGCCTCCATTTACAAACAACACATTCCTCTTGTGAATGCGTGTCGGGCACCCGATGAATGGCAAACTTATGACATCATATACAACGCTCCCCGATTCAATAAAGATGGAATGGTTATTAGCCCAGCCCGGGTCACTGTTATCCAAAATGGCATTCTTGTTCAAAACAATGTAGAACTGCGGGGACCAACCACTTATATTGGTCTCCCAAAATACAAGGCGCACGAAAATGGTCCGATTATTTTACAGGACCACGGCAATCCCGTCAGTTTCCGTAATATCTGGATTAGAGAACTTTAGTTATGCGATGGTTCTTCGTGATCGTCCTCGCTTTTCCTTGTCTTGTCTCCGATTCCTATGGGAAACCGTGGGATATCCATCGCTTTGAATTCACGGAGGCACAAATGGGTACTGAATTCCGGATCATTCTCTATGCCGAAGACGAGAATCGCGCCAACCAATTGGCCAGAAGAGCCTTTGACAGAGTTGCTGAATTAAACAGTATTTTCAGCGATTATGATAGTGGGAGTGAGATCAGTAGACTAACGGGAAAAGATCGGGTAGGCCAACTTACTCCGGTTAGTAATGAACTGCATGAAGTATTACACTTTGCCCAACGACTCAGCAAAAAGACGAAGGGCGCATTTGATGTAACGATAGGCCCACTCAGTAAGTTATGGAGACGGGCTTTTCGTCGGAATGAGTTTCCGGATCAAATGCAAATAAAGAAAGCGCATGAACGGGTAGGTTATCGGCAACTGCGTTCTTTTCGCCGACGCAACATTGTTCTGATACGGAAGCAAGATCTAAAATTGGATTTTGGTGGAATCGCTAAAGGTTATGCAGTAGATGAAATAGCCGCCATACTGGACTCTGCTGCTGTAATCGCCTATCTGGTTGATGGTGGTGGCGACCTCTATGCAGGTCCATCACCGCCGGCCAGGAAAGGTTGGGAGATTGCATTGCCTTCCGGGAAGTCCCTTATATTGGCAAATAGCGCAATTGCCGTATCGGGAGATCAATATAAATTCCTACTTTGGAATAACAGGAAGTATTCCCACATTATTGACCCGAGGACTGGTCTAGGTACAACCCATCAAATAACATTAGGGGTCATTGCAAGTAATTGTATGGCAGCAGATGCCTGGGCATCGGCTTTATCAGTTCTTGGGCCGGGAAGTAAGAGTGAAAGGATCATTCGAAAAAATAAAAACGAAATCACAGTACACTTTTTTCAAAACGAATAACCATTATGGAAAGAAGAACATTCATAAAAAATACAGCATTGACTGCTGGTTTGGCCGCAAGTAGTACATTCGTAAAAGCGGAGAACTCGCGCCGTGAAGGTGGCTCAAATGCTGCCCCCTTTAAACTAAAATACGCTCCTCATTTCGGTATGTTCAAAAACAACGCAGGCGAGGACCACATCGATCAAATCAAATTTATGGCTGACCAAGGTTTCCGCGCCATGGAAGACAATGGCATGCGCAACCGCGATGAAGCTTTACAAAAGAAGATCGGTGAAACAATGGCTGAACTGGGAATGGAGATGGGCGTTTTTGTTGCACACACGATCCATTGGAAGGAACCCAGTCTTACCACCGGCAAAAAAGACAGTAGAGAAGCGTTTCTCAATGACATTAGATCGTCGATTGAAGTCGCCAAAAGATGTAATGCCAAATGGATGACCGTTGTTCCGGGACATCTAGACCTCCGCCAGGATATGGGTTACCAAACCACTAATGTGGTAGAAACACTTAAACAAGCAAGCGGCCTGCTCGAACCTTTTGGATTAGTAATGGTATTGGAACCACTCAACTTCTATAATCATCCGGGCTTGTTTCTCACTAAAGCAGCCCAAGGGTTTCAGGTATGCAAAGCGGTAAACAGCCCCTCCTGTAAGATTCTCTTCGACATCTATCACCAACAGATTCAGGAGGGCAACCTACTACCTAATATTGAAAAATGCTGGGATGAAATCGGCTATTTCCAGATTGGTGATAACCCGGGGCGAAAGGAACCCACTACTGGAGAAATCAATTACAAAAATGTCTTTAAGTATATCCACGAACGCGAATGGGATGGTATAATGGGTATGGAACACGGGAACTCTAAGAAGGGGGCGGAAGGCGAAATGGCCGTTATTAAGGCTTACCGAGAAGTAGACAATTTCTAGTCGTAGATCTCATTCCTGTTTTAAGACAGCTGCCGTTACAAAAGCAAAAGGCGGCAGCTTGCCTGTCTTTTGGTTAGGTTCTTCGTATTGCCGGATCATCTTCTTCCGGATAAGATTGAACTTTTCCTTATCAGTTCCAAAAAGATTGACCAACTCCTGAAGTTTGTGATACGCTTCATTGATCACATTTTTGCGTTGTTGTAAAAGATGAGGGTTCGAATTTAATCCCAAGTTGTCGATCGACGCTTTGGCAGCTTGATTTTGCTCTTTCATTCTACCATCCAAGGCGTTATATCTAAAGTGTTGAGAACAGTCCGCTTTTAAAGGATGAATTGGAATGATGTAATCGCGTTTTTTGGCATCACAATGTTGGCGGGAACCGCTGCTCTTTAAAATGACGATCAGTTGGTCACCAGCTTTTAAATCGTTCAGGTCATAAGAGGCTTCTAATACATCCACCTGGTGTTCGGATACATTGATCTGTTCTAGTGCATTTTGAGCAAGGCCATAGTCCCTTGCTACGGACTCTAGAGTTTCGCCCTTCTTCAGACGATGAATGATATTTCGGGACCCTCCCATACACGAGAGCAGCAAATTAGTGTATTCGTAGGTCTTTTCCTTAAACTTGGATTTAGGCAAAAGATGGTCAATTACAGTGTTGTTGATGTATCGATTGATGCGTCGACCACAATAGCAGCAAAGGTGTGCCTGCTCCTGTAAAAGGTGAGCACGCAATTTCTTTTTGTTGAAAAGCGGATTCTGGCGATCCAGAATCCGCCAAAGTCTCTGGGAAGTGACTTTGGGGTCATTGTAAAATTTTTGCAGCAGATCAGCCATTTGTACTTTCCACTGCTGAAAGGCCTCTGGTTCGTTATCCGTTTTATCGATGTAGCGCATCAGTCTAGTAATTCCTTTACTTGTATTTGGGTTTCAGCTTTCAGTATTTCGGGATGCTGCGCATCCATTAATTTTGTCAACTCTTTTTTGAATTTCTTCGCTTCGGCGAGCTTTCCTTCATCAATTAATTCAAATAAATGATTCAATTTCTCTTCCACTTCCTCCGGCAAAATAGTTCCAACTTTCTGAATCACTTTAAGTGTGTCTTCGACGAAGGCGCCATAGTTATTGAATTCTTGCGAAACCATCGGAGTTACATCACCGTCTTCCAGAATAAAAATACTCTCCTGTCTTAAGTGACTGATTATCAAAGGAGAATGAGTCGTTAGGATAAATTGAATGTTAGGGAAAGTTTTCATCAATTTACTCACTACACTCCGCTGCCAAGCAGGGTGGAGATGTAAATCAACCTCATCGATCATAACTACTCCAAACCCTTCCAGCGGGTTTTCCAAGCCTGGATTGGCAATCGCCAGACGACGAGCCAGGTCCCCTACCAATGCAATGGTCATTTTCTCTCCGTGGGAAAGCTGATTAAGGGAGAGGACCTTTTTTTTCTTTTGAATAATGAAATCAGCTGGGTAGGCCCGGCTAACGCGCGGGCTGGAAAACTCTTCAAGGATGGAAGCAATAGCAGTCCTAACTGCTTCGAGTGGTGTCAGCGTAAAATTTGGATCGGAGTTCAAGCGTTTCTCATTCTCAAAATCTTCTATGTTCCGAAACCATTGAAAAAAGACATGGTAGTTGATGTAGGGCTCAAAAGCATCGGCCCAGGCATCGAGCTGGTTTAAACCTGAAATATTCTGCGTTTTTAAAGAAGGGTTCATTACAATGCGCTCCGTTGGGTAATACGCGACAACCGGGAGGCTTAGATTTCGATTCATAATGATGGCCTCTTTGATAGACTGTACGAGCGATTTGGTTTCTCTCCTGATCAGCGTATACGCAGGATCGAGCGTTTTCCGTAACTCAAACCCAGAGTAAATATCGTGAGTACCTTGAAATTCCATCTGCCATTCTAAAGAACAATTTGCCAATTCAGATACTTCGTTGTTGACCTCGTAGCGCTTAAAGAGATTGGCCGGTAGTCGTTTCCCCAGGATTTCGAATTGTAAAACTCTCAAGCAACTAACAATGCTCTCCAACAAAGCTGTTTTACCCGCCCCATTAACACCGACAAATACTACCGGTGTGTTGCCATCGGGAAAATCGATCACTATCTTATGTTGAAATCCGCGGAATCCTTGGATTTGCAATCGCTTAATGCGCATGAAAATTGTTTTATGCAAAAATAGCCTAAAAAACGCAATTTTCATGGCAGTCCCCTACAGTTCCCCATGCCACTTTGTCCTAATTTAAGTTTTCCTTAACTGTCAAATCCTGTAAAACCCTCCCTGGCACCCATTTTGATCGAACAGAAAAAAATCTGAGACTATGTTGCAATTAATTGATCACCCCCAAACGACTCCTTCAAACCAAGAAATACCCCAAAATCCGGACGGACCTCTTCTAGACGCCTATTCTAATACGGTAGTCAATATTTCAAAGTTGGTGAGTCCAGCCGTGGCCCAGATAAAAGTTACCAAAAGCCAAAAACAGAGACAACGAACTCGAAATCGGAGGCCTGCGCAGCCCTATGGTACCGGTTCGGGATTTGTAATTTCGACTGACGGATTCATTGTCACCAATCATCATGTGGTCGAAGGTGCTCAAAAAATCGAGGTTAACTTGCCGGATGGTTCCAGTCAGCCGGCAAAGCTGATAGGCCAGGACCCTGCTACCGACTTGGCCGTTGTGCAGGTCAATGCCCACAACTTGAAAACGGTATCTTTTGGAAACTCTGACAAACTTCAGGTAGGCCAACTCGCCATCGCCATCGGCAACCCCTTCGGCTTTCAATATTCCGTTACAGCAGGGGTCGTTAGCGCCCTAAATCGGACCTTGAGATCTGAGTCCGGACGATTGATAGACGATGTTATCCAAACCGATGCCGCATTGAATCCAGGTAACTCCGGTGGACCTTTGCTTGATTCTCACGGCACGGTGATTGGCGTAAACACTGCCGTCATTTTACCCGCTCAGGGCCTGTGCTTTGCCGTATCCTCTAATCTGGCCGAATACGTTGTGGGAAAACTCATCATGCACGGCCGAGTCAGGCGTGGTTATCTGGGAATTGCTGGTCAACTAAGGCCACTCCACCCAAAAATCACGCGATTATTGGGCCTGAGGATTAACTCTGGCGTTCTGGTACACAATGTGGAGGCGGATGGACCTGCCCACAATTCCAACTTAAAACCCGGTGACATTATCGTAAAAGCAAATGGCAGGGACATCGCCAGCATCGATGACCTTCACAAATTTCTGGATGAAACGACCATTGGGAAGGAAATTGGATTAGTCGTACTAAGAAACAATGCGGTAAAAAACATCATGGTCATACCGGGTGAATTGAATTAGTCAATGAGATGAAAGGCCACCATTAGACGGTCAATAGCGGCCTTTTATTTTTCCCGGCATTCCGACTAAGGTTTAGTATTAATGTATTTATCAAACCAAGACAATATTCTGGGAGAAACCGCCATGAGTAATTTGGGTTCCCGAGGGCCGTGTGGCGTCCGGGGAAGGACAAGCATTTCAGTGTCTACTCCCCTTCTTTTCAAAGCCACATAGAATTCCTGTCCCTGTGTAAAAGGAACGCGTAAGTCCTTTTCACCGTGGATGACCTGGGTAGGTGTAACAACATTACTAATTCGATACATAGCAGAATGCTTTTCGAATGTATCGTAGTCATCCCAAAATTCTCCCCCCATATGTCCAACCAAGTAATCCGGAATATCCGTCGTCGTCGTCATACTAACCAAATTAGGAAGCCCGGCCCCCATACTGGCAGCTTTGAAGCGATTGGTTTTCGTGACCAGGAAACTGGTCATATATCCTCCGTAGCTCCAGCCCATTACCGCCATCCGGTCTTCATCACCAATGCCCATTTCCAAAACTTTGTCGACTCCACTCATGACGTCCTCATAATCGCCATATCCCCAATCTTTAAAATTCGCATAGCGAAACTCCCTGCCATATCCAGTACTGCCTCTTGGATTGGGCCGGACAACAACAAACCCTCTTTCCGCAAAGTATTGGGTCATATATATAGCAGGGGCTCCGGTAAATGTCTCAGAAAAAACACCAGCTGGTCCACCGTGAATCTGTAAGATGACCGGGTATTTTTTTCCTTTTTCGTAATGGACTGGGTAAGTGATCAAACCTTCGATTTCCAAACCATCTTTCGACCTCCATTGTAAGACATCCGTCTTCCCCATTTTTGGTAATTCAATATCAGAATGGATTGCACTTACTTTCGCCCTGATATCCTTGTTCCCAAACGAAGAAACGTATACCTCTGCTGGTTGGTCTACGGTCTGATATACATAAGCAATCACATCTTTCTCAGAATTGAAATCGATGCTTGAACTGGCACCGGTATCCGGAGTAAGAACTACGGTTTCTCCTTGAGGATCGATGGGAACTTGAAGGGCAACCCGGTTGGTTCGAATGGCCTCAGAAACAATCAGGCTCTTGCTGTCGTGGGCCCATCCCATTAAACCAACACTACGATTGGGAGTATGTTTCAAAGCCGTCGGTGAGCCTCCCTCCACATCGACAATATAAAGATCCATTAAACCGATCGGTTCTGGTTGCCCTCCCGAGGACGCAAAAGCAATGGATCGGCCATCGGGAGAAAACTTAGGGTTGGTATCCGGTCCAGGGCGATTTACCAATTGTTTCACCTGACCGCTATCTGCAGGTACTAAGGCGATATCTCCAGCAATAAAATTGGTATTCAGCTTGGGGTCAACATTGTAAGAAAAAACAATGGTCTGACCATTAGGCGCCCAGTCAAAATTCGTGACATGAAAGTTGCCTGCTGTGATTCTTTTAATCTTTTTCTTCTCCGGATGATCATCATTCATGGCGACCGTATAAAGGTGGTTATATTTGAAATTTTGGTCGACTACAATAACTGCTCGTTTTTCTTTCCTGGCTTTCTCTTCCTCTTCTGAGTCTGGGTCAGCACTGGTAAAAGCAATGCGCTGTCCATCTGGTGACCACTGAAAACGGCCGACCCCTTTTTTGACATCCGTAAGCTGCTCGGCTTCGCCTCCCATTAATCGCATTCTCCAGATCTGATTTTTTCCAGAACGTGCTGAGAGAAAAGCAAGATATTCCCCATTGGGAGAAAATGCCGGTGCAAAGCTAGATTTATCGGCCTTGGTATATTCGACATTCATTTGATCTTTAACGGAGGCAACCCATACTTGCTGTAAATACTCTGATTTTTCACCGTCCATAACCGGAGTTCGAACGACATAAGCTACGTGTTGGCCATCAGGAGATAAGGAGGTCGAATTGATCGACTTAAAATTCATGCAGAATTCGGGTGTCCATTTCAATTCAGATTCCTGAGCGATGGCATTCAAAAAGAATACCGTGAAAATTGGAATGATCAGCGTTTTTTTCATATTTCGACATTGATTGTTAAGAAGAGAATTTAAATTTAATCCATTTCAATTTAATAGAATTCCCGATGTATACACCCAATCACTTTAAGCCCCAATCAACCGAGTCTGTCGAAAACTTTATCCGCCAACATGCCTTCGCAGTATTGATCAGCCAGGAAACCGGCACCCCTATTGCAACTCATTTGCCACTGATGTTGTCGGAAACCGAAACGGGCGACAAGATTTTACAAGGGCATATTTCAAGAGGTAACCCACAGTGGAAGTCCATTGAGGGTCAACGTATTCTCTGTATCTTCACCCAACCACATGCCTACATTTCTTCTTCTTGGTATGGGCACATCAATGTACCAACTTGGAATTACATCGCTGTACATATATATGGAAAAGCACGTTTGATCGAGGGAGAAGAGCTATTCATTTCTCTCAAAAAAATGGTGGACCATTATGAAACATCTTCCAAAAAACCTTTCAGAATAGAAGACCTTCCGACAGATGACTTGAAAAAGCAAATGCGTGGCGTTGCTGGTCTGGAGATCAACATAGAAGAGATCCAGGCTTCTTACAAACTTAGTCAAAACCGAAATGATACTGACTTTGTTAATATCATTCAGCAATTGGAGGTACAAGAAGACCCGTTGGCTGGAGAGATCGCTAGGCATATGAAATCTCTCTTATAGGACAGAGGTAGATTAGGTAGAAAAAACAGGCCCTTCCACTTGACGCTGTTTGAGATCCTCGAAAGCATACAACTCAACCCTTTGTTTCTTACCCTTCAGCTCGATGATACCGACCCTGCTGGTAAAGTAATCATTAGGGGGCAACTGTAATTTATCCAATAAGTACTTTGAGATCAAAATTCTGACTTTGTATAAATTACATAGGGATTCAATTCTGGCTGTAGTATTCAAAACGTCGCCCGAAAATACAATGTCGCGCTTGATAAATCCAATCTCCCCAGTCGTAACTTCACCACAATGTAAGCCTGCTTTAAATTCGGGGACAAGATTGTACTTGTACTGGTACTTCTCGGCTTTGTGTTCTATAGCATCGAGCATGTTGTAGAAACATCGAATACAATTGGCATTGCGGGTGCCATTTTTCATAGTCCAGGAGATAACAATTTGGTCACCGACGTATTGGTAGATTTCTCCCTTAGTATAAATAATCGAATTGGTAACGTCCCGAAAGAAGTCGTTCAACAGATTAAAAAATCGAATGTGCCCTAGCTGTTCTGCAATGGTTGTGGAAGACCTAATATCAACAAACATAAAAATCCTCTCTTCTTCACTTGGCTTATGATACCGGCCCAGTAACAATCTGAGAAATATCTGTGGACCATACTTGTCATTGACATGAAGGAAGATGATGGAAAGCATGGTCACTAAAGTCCAAAACAAAATGGTTTTAAGGAAAAACCAGGTGTTGTTGTAATTAATCTTCAAGAGGAAATGATAAACCGTTGCCACCATGACAAAGTTCAACACCGATACGATGATTCCATTTGTCAATAGAGCCAAGCCAAAAGGCTTACTACGTGCTCGTTCTCGTAGTCGAAAGATGAGAATTCCCCCAAAAAGCAAACCCGATACCAACCCCATAACGACCTTGAGGATGAGAAATCGTTGCCATTGATAATTGGGTAAGCCATCGACCAGGTCGCTCTGGGTCAGTGCATAGGTATTTAAAGCATCTAAGCCTCCAACCATTGCCCAGGCCAAACTGACCCAAATGACCCGCCGGGTGAGAATCCGGTTCTTAGTATTTAAGATTGGTCTTATCATATTCTTGGTCAAAAGTAGGTACGATCCCGCAAATAACACAGATTCACACCAATAATTTATTACCCACTCCAAAGGGGATGCCAAAAAATATGAAGGTGAAAGGGTAATGGACGGGAAAACTTGTGTTTTATGTATGAAATATGTTAATTTATCACCTCTAAGTAGAATACAATAATTGTTCATGCGAAAAGAAATCCTGGATATTGATACGGCCCTGATTACTCCTCGAACGGTTGTGCGCCGGTTTCGGGAAAATGACGGCAAAGTAGTCTACGACCTGATCCAAAATAACATTAGCAAACTGGAGGATTTCCACAAACGGACTGTCCATAATGTGACAAGCCCTGAATTGGGAGAAATTTATGTGCGCAAAAAACTATCCAACTGGCTTCTACAAACGGGTTACACCTTCGGGGTTTGGGACAAGCAATCAGCAGAATTAATCGGTTTTATAAACATATTCGACATCAATTGGGATTTGCCTGAGGGACACCTGGAGTTCTTGCTGGATCACCGATTCACGGGACAGGGAATCATGACCGAGGCACTTTTTTCAATTATCCGATTTTCATTTAACCAACTTACTCTAGAAAAGTTGTACTTTACTACCTTAATGGATGATTATGCAGGCCAACGATTGGTGCGAAAATGTAGCTTCAGGAGAGAAGGCGATCTTCGAGGTGCTTTCCGAAGAAACACCGGCGAAATCATAGATTTAATGCTATTTGGCCTAACTAGATCCGAGTTGGAAAAAGCTTAAACTCGATATTTCGAAACGATGAATCGGTTTTGACGTTAACCATCAAAGAATATAGCTGGCTAAAGCTCAAGGGACAACATACAAAATGGGTTAAAAGTGAAGTCCAGTCGAGAACCCCATGAAAACTAATACCAGTTATTTCTAAATGTTTTTGCATGGAAGAAAACATAATAAAACTACAAAGTTTACTCAAGAACAACGATTCAGATGGAGTTATATCCTTGTTAAAAGAACACCCCCAGCTACTAGGGGCTAAAACAGAACAAGGGCTCTCTCTCCTTATGCTAGCTGCCTACTATAAGAACGCCACTGTCTTAGATTATTTTAATCGGCACAAACCTGACCTGACTTTATTCGAAGCTGCGGCAATTGGTAATTTGGAAGTCCTGAAAAACATTATTAATGATGATCCAGCATCGGTTAACAGCTTTTCTCCGGATGGCTTCACTCCGCTTGGCCTGGCCAGTTACTTTGGTCAACAGGAGGCCGTTTCATTACTGATAGGCTCTGGAGCCAATGTCAATACCTACTCCAACAACGGCATGAAAGTAGCTCCACTTCACTCCGCAGTGGCCAGCAAGAATATAGCCATCGCCCACATCTTACTAAATAATGGTGCTGATGTGAACGCAAAACAAACCCTTGGCGTGACTCCCCTTCATTCGGCCGCCCATCAAGGTCATAAAGAAATGGTTAAGCTCTTATTGAAATTCAAAGCAGACATTCACGCTCAAATGGAGAATGGAAAGAAGCCACTAGATTTCGCCAACGAAGATAACAACCAAGAAGTAGCGGCCCTTTTAAATGAATAGACACCCCTCATTTGCAAAAAAATACATAACCCAAAACAGAAATTTACATGAGTCTTCCAACACTGACCGCAGAGGCGATCATTTTTTCCATCAATTCCGCCATTCGGTTGACCGGGCGATTCCGTAAGGCCTATGCCGATAGCCTTAAAGCCAAAAGAATTGTCCTGCCTCTGCCTAGTTTCAACAGTGACCCCAATGAGACTGCCATAGAATTCTTTTTCAGAGAGGAAGGAAAAGAGTTTTTGGGCCAGGTAGAATTACTGGATCAATTACACGAAAAAGCCCGCACGTCACAGCTCACCCAGGAAGAACTTACCCACTATCGCGAATTCTATCGCACTTTTGCAAGATTGGTACATCAATCTGATGACTCCCATTTTGTTAAAGGAAACAGCAATCAAAGAATGCTGTTGAATAAGGAAGAAGCCATTTACTTTTGTAAGATCCGTCAATGGGAGCAGGGAACTGTACCGCGTAGTTCTGTGCTTCAACTAGTAGCCGGTTCCTTAGTCGAAATTGGCATTGATTATTTTACACAGGTACCGGGAGCGCTCAACCTTAAATCTGCCAAAGGCATTGCTTTAAAAAACTTCCTCCAGGCCATGGATAGTATTAGCTTTGCCGACACCAACGAATTCAAGGAATTAACCAGTTCCATCGTACCGCGACTTTTCGCGTCAGCTGCCGAAACCATTGCAGAACTGTCCCCGGAGATCAGTGGAGACGAAAACCTACAGCACCTGATCAAGGCCACTAGTCTGGGAATCACAAAAGATTTGTACGCCAGAATAAACCGTTTCACCCCGGGAGTAGAACGTGAAACCACTGTCCATTGGGGACAAATGGTCCTCAAAAGTATGATCCGCAATGCAGGAACCTTTGCGTTCAGTCATTCCAGTGAACTCTTTGGCACCAACGACTCCGCTAGCAAATTGGTTGCTGCAACCGGGAATGCACTATTGGCAGAGATCCTAGAGAGTGGAAG
>JANQRV010000266.1 GCA_028284395.1 Saprospiraceae bacterium | reverse complement strand
ATCCAGAAAACTCCGGCCCGAAATACTTCATAGGTAGCGATGTTTTCCTGAAAGAATGGAAGTGCATTGCAAATAGCTTCCGCTTCGTTTTTGGAATTGGCATTTACAAAAAACACGAAATCCGTTGTGGCATTTACCGCTTGCGTTCCCTCAATATCAAAGTATACATTTTCGATGGTGCCGGCATTCCATAGCTGCAATATCTCTTTAGTTTGCAGTTTCAGCGTTGTATCCGGGAGATTATTCTGGTGCGTTTTCCAGACTGTTACATAGGAATTGGTTATTCCTTTTTCGTTGATAACATTTGTCTTTCGATCGAGCCATAATAAGCCAACAGGGCGCAAAACATAAGTCGCAATTCCTTGTTTGACGACGGTCAACTCATTCAGAATAGCGCGCGCTTCCGAAATAGACGATGCTTTTAAAAAAAAGGCGATGTTTGCAAAATGACCAAGCTTCTCACTCTTTGCTTCCGTATCGAAGTAAGCGTTTTCTATTACATCATTTTTCCATAGCTTAATGAGCTCTTCAGATATAGCAGGCAAGTGGTGGCTCACTAAATCAGGTTTAGTCGTTGTCCACGTCCATATCACCGCATAATTGGTTCTTCCAATGCTGGATTGATCACCAATCTTCGCGGTTCGATGATCCGGGTTTGTGGATGATTCTTCTTTTGGAAAAAGGTGGCCGCAGCTTAACGCTAAAAAGCTGATTCCTAATATTGAAACTATCTTTCGCATGTGAAATAAATTTCTGCAAATCTATTTCGGCTTGATGTTTTTTAATTGTATAAATCGGTCGTTTTGCTGCTTATGGAGTTCACTTGGAGTAGCTCCCGTATGTTTCTTTACTTCCCGAATGAAATGGGCTTGGTCAAAGTAGTATTTTTCCGGAAAAAATTTCCCTTCCCTGATTTGAATATAGGATTGATAGGCTTTTTGAATGTTGAGGTATTTTTTCAGAGAAACCCCGAGGTACTTATTCAGGTAGCGGTTAATCTGCCGGTTCGTCCAAAAAATTTGATTGGACACTTCTTTTGCGGTTATGTCGCCTTTCTTTTTATCCAACAGTTGGGAAAGCCTTAATTTATTTGCAGGAATTTCTTTTGGTGATTTAATGTTCAATAGTTCCCCTTGCCATTGATGGACGATGTTATCAAAAGTGGATAAATCAAAATGTTTTAGATTCAAAAAACTTAGATCCAGTTGTATAAAACTTTGAAGAATAGATGCTACTTCCCGTTGTAATAAAAATTCAGGGGCTAAAATTTTTAGCCTGCACCCAAAGTTTGTGGCATTCGGAGGGGTAATGATCGTTTTTTCCTGTATCCATAAGCCCGTCATGAAATATCTTTCAATCTTTTTATCTCGCACTACAAAGACTATTTTCAAATAGCTATCAGGGACAATCGTTTTCTCCTCCGGTTTATCTGATGTATTACAATGCATCCAAAAAGAATGAACGAGGTGGTCCAGTTTTTTTATCGGTTGGATTTCTCTATAAGTTTGTTTGCTAAAACTCACTTTATCTGGTTTTTCTTTTTAAGTCCCCCTAGCAATCATAGTTTCCCATGGCTGCCCGAAAAGCGAAACGACACCATTTTGGGGTCTGCGTCAGACGAATGGCATTTGAAAAGTTTAAACGATCAATATCTGTAAAATGCGGGAATAAATAAAGTCTGACGGTGCCTCCAACCAACACATTCGCCCCCCCCCCTTTATAACAAGTCATGACAAAAATTACTTCTACTTTATAGAACTAATTGGGATTTTGTTCTATATTTGTTCTATAAAATAGATCAAATGCAATGAATACAGCGAAGCTCGGCGAATTTGAAGAGCTGGTATTACTGATGATCGTCTTGTTAGAAGATGATGCCTATGGTTTGGCGATCTGTGAAGAGCTACAAGAGCAAACGAAGCGGTCGACTACCATCGGAGCTGTCCATGCCACGCTCGTACGCCTCGAAAAAAAGGGGTTTACAAAATCTCACCTTGGAGATCCGACCGGAGAACGGGGAGGAAGGCGTAAACGACTTTTCAAGCTAACGGCCTTTGGCAAAAAGGTATTGATTGAGAGTTGTGAGCTTAAAATCAACATCTGGAGGCAGATTCCGGAACTCTCGCTTAAAATGATCTGATGAGTAGACGTCAACCACCAAAATTAGCCGATCAGTTACTTATCTGGTTGTGCAAACCGGAATTACTGGAAGAAATCCAAGGGGATTTACATGCTCAATTTATACGAACTGTTGCCCGGCAGGGACTGTCCAGAGCTCGGTTCAACTATTGGTTTCAGGTGCTGCACTTTATGAGGCCCTTTGCACTTAAGAGAAGATCACAATTCAATGAGACCTTCATGATCAGGAATTATTTAAAATTCGGTCTTAGAAATATCTTAAAGGAAAAAGGCCTTTCGGCCATTCATATTTCGGGATTGACGATTGGCATTGCCTCCTTCCTTTTGGTGTTGCTTTTTGTGCGGAATGAATGGTCATATGATCGGCACCACCAACACTTTGATCATTTATATCGAGTACTGCATGCAAAACTAATAGCAGGAGCGGAGCAAGCTTCTAAATCGGGGTTATCGGTGGAGGACTTTAGTGTGCAGGGAAATGCGGTTATTGGTCCGATGCTCGAACAAAATTTGGCAGAGGTACAAGCGGTATGCAGGATCTCCGAAAGGATGGCCCGTGTTTTTCAACATGATGATAAGAGGATCAGAGTTGAAAACATGTTTTATGCAGACGCTAGTTTTTTCGATTTGTTCAGTTGGCAATTGCTGGCAGGTGACCCCAAAACGTGTCTGGCAGCCCCGAATAGCATTGTCATCACTCAATCCACCGCAAAACGGCTTTTCGGTGACGAAGACCCCATGGGGCAAACGCTCAAAAGGATTCAGCCCCGGGGAGAAGCATGGCTTCGGACAGTAACTGGAGTAGTAGAGGACGGAAGCACAAACGGTCACTTATCATTTGACGGAATCGTATCGATGGCCACCTTATTCGAGCTGGCCGAAGAACGTTTTTCGGATTGGGATTTTGATTATTTCTATACCTATGTCCTGGTCAATGAAGTTACTGGTTTAGGGAGCTTAGACGACAAGATCAATCATCTTATACAAAATGATGCACCAATAAACAACAGATACCTGGCCAAACTCGAGCCATTTGCGGATGCCTATTTTCACTCCAGGGCAAAAAATCAGCCCGGCGTAACCGGGAACCTGACCGGTCTTTACATTTTCTTGTCCATCGGCTTCTTCATTTTGATCATCGCCTGCGTTAATTTTATAAACCTCGCCACCGCCCGGTCAATTGAACGAGCCAAAGAAGTGGGGATCCGCAAAACGTTGGGTGCACACCAATATTCGTTGACTTTCCGTTTTTTGATGGAGTCAATGATCGTCGTAGGGTTTGCTACCCTACTTGCTTTATTCCTTATTTGGTTGGTCTTGCCCGTGATGAGCAGTTGGTCTGGCAAGACATTGATTTTTAGCAATTTCACGACCTGGGAATACTTCTTGCTGGTTCTTGGTTTAATGGTTTCTATTGGGTTGCTGACCGGAACCTACCCCGCCATGGTACTGGCTCGCTATCAACCCAACCTGGTGCTAAAAGGGCAATTTAGGTCTTCCGCACAGGGCCTTTTCTTGAGAAAGGGGCTAATCGGCGTTCAGTTTTGTATATCGGTGGTTTTAATGACGGGCAGCCTGGTAGCTTTTCAGCAACTCAAGCTTTTGCAGCGTTTCGATCTTGGGTTCGAACAAGACCAGCTTATCACCGTCGACTTTGGCTACGATGAAACGGTACATGACCGGCTCACCGCCATCAAAAACGCATTTTTGGCAAGGCCGGATGTGGCCTCCGTGTCTTTTTCCTTTGGCGTCCCCAATGATGCTTTTCCGCAGCAGGAAATAGCCATGACCCCTCCGCACGGACCGATGAAAAACATATCGGTTACCGGCTTTCCCGTGGATGCAGACTTTATTGACAACTATCAGATCGAACTACTTGCCGGAAGATCTTTTTCCCAACAGCTTTCACGAGACACCACCCATTCATTGATCCTCAATGCAGCAGCGGCAACAGCACTTGGATATACCGATCCCAATAGCGCAATCGGCAGTCGATTTTCACAAGGTAACCGATCGGGACAGATCATCGGAGTGGTCCGTGACTTTCACTATTCCTCCTTACATCACAAGGTCGAACCCGCAGCGCTCTGGCTGGCACCGGTACACTACTACGGCAAGTTTTCCATTCGATTGCAGACCAGCAATATGGCTGCCTCCCTCCTTGAATTGGAGCAACTCTGGAATACCCTCGTACCCAAGCGTCCGTTTTTCTACGAATTCCTGGATCAAACATTTGCTCGGCAACACAGGGCCGACTGGCAATTCGGGAGGTTGTTCGCCATTTTAACGGGCATCGCGATTTTCATCACCTGTATGGGGCTTTTTGCTCTGACTACTTTCACCGTTAATCAGCGAACCAAAGAGGTGGGCGTACGTAAGATCCTGGGTGCTTCGGTCACCGATATTGTCTTGTTGTTATCCAAAGACATATACCGGCTTAGTGCTTTCGCCGCTGTAATCGCCGTTCCAATATCCTGGTACATTATGCATCAATGGCTCAACAGTTTCGCTTACCGGATCATCATTGGAGTTGAAATATTTGTTGCAGCTATTCTATTGATATTGCTGGTTACCGCCATTACGATTAGTTGGCAAGCTATTCGCGCGGCTACCTCCAACCCCATCGACTCCCTTCGCCATGAATAAATCTGCCCCGGTAAGCCAAAAGTTATTTATTGAAGACTTCGGCCAATTAGATAGGATAGCATTAACGCAAAGTTCAATTATAACCTTCCTGACATCCCATTGCTAATTCGTCTTGCAAAATTCACCGCTCCTTAATTTCGAACGATCTCCGCATCCAGGCGGCCTTCGGTGATGTTCAAAACTTCCCCTTCATCATTCTGCATCGTCATTTCAAAAGTGCCGGATACGATTCGCTTTGCAGTATCGTAGCGTGTCACCTTAAAAAAGGATTGAACGGAATCAATGAGCGTGTAGGATTGAAAACAATTCCATCCCATTTCGAATCGGGTACTGTCTTCACAAGGTTCATATTGGCTGAGCGCGGAATCGGGGATGGCACGGTAGTGTTTATAACTTATTGGATAAGTATCGGGGCCTGAGATTCCTTGTATGCTGAAACATATCTTTTCGTCGTAATCCGTGTTGATGGCACTGACTTCCAACACATCGCTTTCCGGAAAATAGTAAACGGCGGGTTCCCTGCTTGCAAAGAAGAAACTGGGTTCGTGCGGCAGCCAGATCGTATCATTGACCAGCATGCCAAAAGTATTTTCTCCCTTATCCGTAATTTCGGGGAGTTCTTCTTTATTACAGGATCCGGCAAAGAGGAGTAAAAGAGCCAAGCATGATTTCTTAAAATAATTCATAACAATCAGTTATTTTGTAATGCTTCTTCAATCAGTTTCCCTGGGTCCGGCAGCTTTTCCAAATGTGATAGAAACAGCTACTGCATCCTGCTCTGTTGTCATAAAGGAAGGAGGCCCATGATCCAACAGATTTTTCATCTGGTCGTTATATAGATAAGGTAAGATTTCTCCACACAATATGCATATTATGATCCGTAAAAGCATCCATTGGTCAATTTTTATCATGATGTTGAGTGCTTCTTGTAGTCGGGAGCAGCTGGCCATCAGTCCCGCCCGGCAAATGTATCTCGAAGCCATCGAAGCAGTTGAATTTGAATGCCTTGGGGAGCAAGTGGAAGTATTTTTTGAAGGACAGCTAAATGGAGAACCCATTTGTTTTGGCGATGGGATAGATCAGTATGCAGGCTACGTCCGCAGAGGTACCGGCGTACAATTGTCATCCTACGAAAAGAGCGGTGCTCCTGCGAGCGGATCATGGGTTGAATTTGGCTTTGGGCAAGAATCTTTTACACACTTACAGGAAGAAATCGTCATCGTATCGCCTACGGATCCGGATATGGGAACATTATCGGATCTGCTCCGGACTTACCTTGCTGAAGGGCCACTCCCCATCCGGGATGCCTTGGACCCTTTCACGGGTTTCAATATTAAAATTTTAATCCCTTATGATTTTCCCAACATCAATGTAGCGGGCAAACGATTGTTTTCGCTGCAAACTGCCACCGGAAACCAGGACAACAGTCGATTAGAGGTGGTAAAAATGGACATCATGGAAATCGATGATCTGTTGGAATACAATCTTACCCTCGAACTGAATTGCACCTTGTACAACGAGATCAACGATGCTACGGACGGAGCATACTTCGGTGAGTTGACGGACGGCAGAATGAGCATTCGGTTTGCTGTACCACGGTGATACCACAGACCATTGCTTCGCCTTATCAGTGAGATAGTTAGGCTTAGCATTGAATGAATGAAGAAGAGAAACCGTTAACGGATAACAAAAAAATCATCACGACTCGAAATGAAAAAAACAGATCTCTGGCAATTTGATAAAGGTGGGAGGAAAAGCTACCTTCTCTTCTTCGTTTTTCTAATTGCGCATTGCTCGTTACCACAAGAGCTAGTAGCGAATCGAACGGTTATAGCCGGGCAGGTATTGGGGACCGAAAATCCCGCAAAACTCATCTACATGACCGAGCACCAAGACGGTCAAATCTCCGTGACCGATTCCATTTTTCATACGGAGCTCTCCATTGATCGAACTACGATGATCCATCTGGTCTATCAGTCACAAAGATGGGATATCTACGTCGAACCGGGCGATAGCATTCATCTAGTTTTTGATCACTACGACCTGCTGAATTTTGCGAAGTCGTTGCAATATACCGGAGATCATGCGCTCGAAAACCAGGCCCTATTCGAGTTGCGAAATCTGTTGAATTTTGGATTAGGAGGTGAACTGGATTTCTATTTGGTTGCACAGCCGGCATTCCGGGAAAGAATGATTGAGCTTGAAAACTCAGCAAATGAATATCTCCGGAGCAAGGTCTTAAACCTACCGAGATTTTCTCCGACTTTCCAGGATTGGGCCCAGGCCTATGCTTCCTTTTCAATCGATTATCATTTGGAGAAGTATGCCCTGGGTCAACAAGAAATCCACTTCGATCCGGCTTCCATCAGAACCTTAAGAAATGGACCGGAACCATCTATCGCAAAAGACTCATCAGGACTCAAAGAAAATGTAGAATTATTGGATGTGACCCCCTACCGCATGTATTTGAGGTACGCCCTTCGGAATAATCACCGGGCAAATCTACTTAAGCATCACCTGCCGGATCAAAATGAGCAGCTTTTATGGACCATAGAGAGTGCCTTACGAGACCCGGCGCTAAAGGAATATGCTAAATTCAACTACTTTCGAGGTCACTTGGCCAATGGGGGGCTTGCGAGGATCGAAGACGAGGTGTACGAGTTTCTCGAACATTCAAAGAACCCACAATACAAAGCTCGACTGCAACAACAGTTGGAAAACTGGAAGGGACTCTTCACGGGTGCGGAAGCGCCTCCATTTGCGCTTCCCGACCTCGGAGGCTTACAAAAAAACCTGGGTGACTTTCACGGCCGATATTTATATGTAGATGTATGGGCGACATGGTGCAAGCCATGCCGTGATGAATTCCCGGCTCTTGCAAAACTCAGAGCGCATTATCGGGATCACCCGGATCTTGTTTTTCTGGGAATATCCATCGATAAGAACAAAGAAGCCTGGAAAGAATTGGTGCTAAAATTGGAATTGGAGGGGATTCAGTTGTTCGCCGGGCCTCAATCATCTTTCCAGCAAGATTATAGAATCAAGGGTATACCTCATTATCTGTTGATAGATAAGCAAGGCAAATTGCTGGACTATTCCGCGCCATTACCAAGCTCCGAGGAAATAAGGATGGTTCTGGATGATCTTATTGAAAATTAAGTGGGTGGATCACTACGTATTCCAACTATTGGAGATGTGCATCATCTTTAATGCTAGAAGCAAGTGATTCAAAACTCATCCCAATATGCGTTTCGATCTGTATCAGAATTACGTCAAGATCACCTGGCGAAATTTAATCAAGCAAAAGTTGTATGCCTCCATCAATATTGGAGGGTTGGCCATTAGTCTAACTGCTTTTCTTTTGATTTTCCTCTATCTCCAACATGAGCTTTCGTATGACAAATTTCATAAGAAAGCAGAACAGATATACCGGGTTTACCGCAGTATGCCGGGGCTCGAATATCTGGGTTCGCATTTGTACGCGGTGAGCCCAGCTGGTCTGGCAGAAGTATTGGAAGAAGAAGTACCGGAAGTGGAACGAGCTACCGCCATCGCTAGCCAAATGACCCTCTTGGCATACGAAGCGGAAAGCTATTACGAAGAGGGGCTCTGGGTCGATCACCAGTTTTTGAGTCTCTTCTCCTACCCTATTTTGCGCGGGAATCCCCAGACCGCTTTGCAAGAACCCAATAGCATTGTGTTGACAAAATCACTTACGCAAAAGATTTTTGGTTCGGATGATCCCATGGGGAAGCAGATCGTATATCAAAATGGAGATTCCTTCACCGTAACCGGCATCGTTGAGGATCCACCGAATAATTCTTCTTTCCAGTTTACTTACCTCACTTCCATTTTATCCAATCCGCAGTATCAGGACAATCTCAGTCGGGAAAAATGGTCAAATAACTCATTTCATACTTTTTTCACGTTGGCGGACGGTACGAATCCCGCATCTTTGCCGGACAAGCTGCAGAGCCTACAGAAAAAATACGTCGATTACGGCGAAGATTTCACCTATGAAGAATCCTATCTGATCCAACCTCTTTCCGAACTGCATCTGGAAAACGGAATGAATTTTGACATTGGCGCAAAAGGCAACATCCAGTACATCAACTTTTTTTCCATACTTGCCATCATCATCGTGTTGCTGGCCTGTGTCAATTATGTAAACCTGGCCATTACCCGATCCATCCGACGGACCGGTGAGGTGGGCTTGCGCAAGGTAGTCGGCGCCAGTCGCAACCAACTGGTAGGGCAATTTATAGGAGAGTCTATTTTGATCACATTTTTGGCCTTGTTGCTGGCATTGGGTCTTACCTATTACCTGACGCCTGTTTTTGGGCATCTAGTGGAGCGGCCAATCGCACTTCATTTACTCGGCAATCCCTATTTGGTCCCGATCCTGGTCCTGTTGGTGGCAGTCGTCGGGACCATCTCCGGCCTCTATCCCGCACTACTAATTTCTTCCTTGCAACCCATCCATGCCATTCGGAATCAGGTGGATCGCCGATTTTCCGGAATGAGGATCCAAAGATGGCTATTGGTCGGTCAGTACACCGTTTCAATCGTTTTAATCATCGGATGCCTGGTCATCTATCAGCAGTTTCAATTCATTCGAAACAAGGAACTTGGCTACGATAAGGCGCATCTATTGACACTTCCGGTGCGCGACCTTTCCCTTGCGGGGAAGTATGAAGTCCTCAAATCGGAGTGGTTGAGAAATCCACAAATTGTTTCCGTCACTACTTCCAATGATTTGCCCACCAATATCACTTCCCAAACCATCATCAATGGCGATGATGAGCGAAAAGACAACGATCTGCTGATCTACGAAACCGGAATCGGTTATGACTTTTTGAAAGCCTATGATATGAAACTGATGGCTGGGCGAACATTTTCACCAGGGGCCGGTGATCTCTCGGGGGAGCGCTACATCATCAATGAAAAAGCTGCTGCCGCACTGGGTTGGAAGCCAGAGGAAGCAGTCGGCAAGTATTTGGAAAAAAATGAAAAAATGGTCGTCGGTGTAGTTCAGGATTTCCACCTGCATTCCCTCCATCTGAAAATCGAACCCTTGATGCTTCGTCTGCGACCGGAGCTTTCTCGCTACATCTCCATCAAGATCAAACCAGTGAACCTGCCTCAGACCATTGCCTTTCTCGAGCAGAGCTTTGAAGCACAGTCTTCGTTTCCTTTCGAATACCAGTTTCTGGATGAGCGCTTTGATCAACTTTACAAAACCGATCGACGAATCGGAGAACTTTTTGGCTTTTTTGGAGTACTATCTATCCTTATTGCTTCACTGGGTCTTTTCGGCCTTGCCGCTTTTATTGCCAGGCAGCGTCAAAAGGAAATCAGCATTCGCAAAGTTCTTGGCGCATCGGTCAGCAATATTGCAACCATGCTCTCCAGGGATTTTCTCAGCACCGTTTTCCTCGGATTTGTCATAGCCATTCCAATAGCATGGTGGGTTATGCACGAATGGTTAAATGGATTTGCCTACCAAATTACCCTGCAGTGGTGGATGTTCTTGTTGGCGGGCATGATCGCCATTTTCATGGCGTCAATCACCATTGGAGCTCAATCCATCAAGGCTGCGGCAGCCAATCCGGTTGATGCGTTGAAGGATCAATAATCATGGTGAGTGTTCCCAAATAACTGCCTGACCTTGTGGGCATAAACAGTTGTTGCGTTTAGGCATTTGTAGCAGCCGGTCGGTTCGCGTGAACAGACTGTTTTTTTTGCGATGTTGTCATCCTTCGAACCAGCGCTCCATTCTTTTTGTTTAAAGAAAGCTATTCTTATATTAGGCCTATTCACACGAAATAAAAATGACCGCACAGCAAATCGTCACTTTCGTTTTCAGCGATATAGAGCAGTCGACCCGGCTGGCTCAACGCTTGCAGGAAAGGTATCCCGCCGTCCTTGAACGACATCGCTCCGTCATCCGCAGCGCGATTTCGCAATACAACGGCCAGGAAATCAATACGGCTGGTGACGGTTTCTTTATGGCTTTCGAAAATCTGGCGGCTGCCGTCCGTGCTGCCGGCCAAATTCAGAAGGAGTTTCATAAAGCAAAATGGGCGACGGACATTGGCTTAAAGGTGCGCATTGGAATTCATACGGGCCGTGCACTTCAGACCAGTGAAGGCTATACCGGAGTAGATGTCCACTTTGCTGCTCGTGTCTGCGATGCCGCTTTCGGCGGTCAGGTAATGCTCTCACACGACTCCCAACGATGCCTGGAAACCAGCGGAGGAGTTGAAGGATATGCGCTCACAAGTCTCGGCAAGCACTCGTTAAAGGATTTTCCGAAAGCCGTCGAACTATTCGAACTACATGTACCGGGCATCAGTCACCGCTTTTTGAAATCGCGGAATAAAAAAGCCGAAAAGCGAATTGCCGTTTTGCCTTTCGCCGTGGCCAGTCCGGATGCAGCGTATGAATACGTTGGCGAAGGGATTGCAGAAGAACTCATTGTGGCGCTCGGTAAGGTATGTGGGCTCAGAGTGCTGTCAAGATCTACCGCCTTCGCATTAAAAAAGGGAAACTGGGATGCCAGGAAGGTGGGTGAAAAGTTTCAGGTAGCCGCTGTACTACAGGGGAGAATCAAGGTGGCCAATGGCAGAATACGGGTATCGGTAGAGCTGACCGATGCCCATTCAGGACTGAATTTATGGTCCGAGTTGTACGAGGAAAATCGTCAACAACTTTTAAAATTGCAGGAAGAAATCGTACATAAAATCATCGGTTCCCTGGAATGTGGCTTGATACCCGGGCAATTAAACTCCATCCAAAAAAGGCAGTCGCACATCGCCGAGGCATACGACTACTACTTGCGCGGGCGGCGTTTTTATCTGCAATTCAGTGCACGGGGGACGGATCTGGCCCTACGCATGTTTGAAAAGGCAATCGAAGCGGATGAAACTTATGCTTTAGCCTACGCCGGCATTGCCGATTGCTTCTCCTTCCTGTATCAACACAAGTTACCATCCCAGGAAACCATCGATAAAGCCGCCAGTGCCAGTGAGAAGGCCATTGCTCTCGCCCCGGACCTGGCGGAGGTTTACGTGTCCAGAGGCATTGTCTTAGGGCTTCAAGGACAATTCGAAGCCTCCGAACAAGCCTTCCGCTATGCCATTGAACGGGATCCTACCCTCTTTTTGGGATGGTTCCAATACGGCCGGATGTGCTTTGCCGCCGGCAAGTTGGAACAGGCGGCCTACTTGTTTGAGCAAGCCAATCGCGTGGAGCCCGACAATTACCAGTCCGTTCTTCTCTCCGCTCAGATGTACAGCCGGATCGGCTGCCATGATCTGGCCAAAACCCTAAGAAAACGAGGGGTGGAACTGGCGGAAAACTGTGTGGAATTTAATCCGGGAGATACCCGAGCCCTTTACTTCGCCGCTAATGCTCTGGTATCGCTTGATCAACGAGAGAAAAGCCTGCGCTTCCTGGAACAAGCCCTCCTATTGGAACCCAAAGATTCGATGCTTTTATACAATGCCGGATGCATTTACGCCCTCTTAGGCATGAAACAAGAAGCGCTCAACTGTCTGGAAAAATCCTACGACGCCGGGTTGATGTTGCGCAGCTGGTATGAAAACGACAGCGACTTGGATAGTCTGAGGAGTGAACCCCGATTCGTGGCACTTTTGGAGCGAATGGTCGTTTACCCTGGGTGAAAAACAAAACTTTGAGATCATGAAAACATTAATCGCCCTCTTATTATTGATTGGAACAAATTGCGTGGCACAATCTAAGCATGATCGCATCAAGGAGCGATTGAAACAGATCGAAACGGTGATCGGGTCATGGGAGGTAGAGGCACAGTATACTCCAAGAAGCGGTGAGGTTCAAAAAGAGAAGGGGCAATACGACATTAGTTGGGCCCTTGACTCCACGTATTTCCATTGGCACGGTACGTTCACCAATGTGGCAACGGGCAACACTCGATATTTCTTGTCCTTGATCACTTATGATCAATCAGAGAATGCGTATATACAAACCTATTTCCTCGGCAAAACAACCGAACAACTGACGGAGCTTGGCAAGTATGATGCCGACCGTCGTATTTTCACCACTCATCTACTGCTCACCTCTAGCGATGGCTCCATTGAATACTTGAGAAATGATTTGGATCTGTCAGACCCGGACCGGCTTGAATATTTGGGCTGGGCCATGTTTGATGGTGCGGAAGCTGTAAATAACTTTACGGCTTATATGGTGAGGAGACCGGAATGAAGTTAGATAGATCTGCTATAAAAAACAAGGTTACAAAATCTCTTAAATTGATTGATTCTATGAAGGAAAGGTTTTATCAATTGCGGGTTTTAATGGAGGCAAAGCTTGGTGCGGATGAATTCAATGAAGCCAAAGCACTAGCTGAAGAGTACCTTAATCTTGCCAGTCATTTAAAGGATGATTGGAACTATGGGAATGCCATCCATCAAGCAAACTTGACCCTGGGCCGGATAGCACTTAATTCCGGAAAATTAAATGAAGCAAAATCATGCTTGTTAAGGGCAGGTAATACACCGGGGTCCCCACAACTCAATTCTTTTGGTCCCAACATGTCCTTAGCTGTCGAGCTATTACAGCACCGTGAAATTGATGCTGTTTTAGAATATCTAGATTTATGCAAGAAATTTTGGTTAGCAGATATTGGAAAGTCCAAAATCGAAGATTGGAAAAGGACGATTTCCGCTGGTAAGATTCCCAATTTTGGTCCTCATCTTGAGTATTAGCCCAAGAGCTGCTATTAGCTCCTTATCTAATTGGGCTTCATTTGTGTAAATTCGATTAAGTGGTATCATTTCAAAAGCACCCCAATGATTAGGTAGAAATACCAATTACAAGAATAAACCCTACCGTACAGAAGCAAAGAATAGTGCACCCAAGAAAAAGAAGCAGGAGTAGCACGCTCCAAGTCTTGGAAGATAGAGTAGTCATTAGTTGCACCACTAAATACAGCAAATGGATAAAAATGATGATCTCTACGAGAGCAGTGCAATAGATGAAGGAAATGGAAGGTTCGAAGTTGATGAATTGATAAAGTTCGACAAGGGTGAGCAATACTACAATACTACTGAAGAGTACTGGAAAAAATATTAATCTGCGACGAAACCCCTTCACCATCGACAACCATAAATTTTGCTTCATAAGCTTCCTGATCACGATTCTTCTTTAAATTCACTGAATGATATTTTGTATTTGTATAGAATCCAAGGTTATTTCAACCTTTCCGTATTTGTGTAATCGTAGCTCTTTCAATTCGTGGGTATAACCAACCTTTGTTTCTTCAAAAGAATACCCGATACTTGCAACTGTATTTTTGAACAGTGTTCTTTCTTCCAATCGATCGCTATCCAGGGAATAATCGACCCCAGCAAAGGAGTTGTGAAACTGCCATTCGAAGATAGTTAAATCATAGCTGATGGTGTACCGGTAATTTTTAGAGAGCTTAAAATCTTGAGTATATTAGATGCCCATATAGTCATTGATATGTTCTATACCACTTTTCACGATGAATGCCAGAAGCAACTCGATGCAGTGCTGGCAAAGCTGACGGAAAAATTTGACCCCAACCGCTTCGTTAACCGCAGTAACCCGGAGCAAACTTTCGAGCGCTTTGTTGAAGCTCCCCAAAAGCTTTTCCTGCTGTTGGGCGAGTCCGGTACCGGCAAATCCAACCTGTTATGTCATTTCGCGAGAAAGGTTTCCGAGGAACACCCGGTCCTATTGCTTCCCGGTTTGTGGGATTGGGACCCGGAGATCGATTTTTGGCTACAGGTATTGGGCAAAATTTATGACTCCAGCAGTGACCGGTTTACCTCTTTTCAACAATGGTTTTCCGCGTTGACCGCTGACTTGGAGCGGCACGGAAAGCAGCTTTATTTGATGCTGGATGGCATCAATGAAACCAACCAGCCGGCTGCGGTTAAGTCGGCTATCGAAGGGGCACTGGCCCAAAGTCCGACTGTATTCAGGTTTGTTATATCTTGTCGCATCGACAGTTTTCGATTGCATTTCAAGGCTCCTTTCTGGAACGCCTTTCTCTTTCGGGGCGATATCTCCGATACCGATTTGCTAAGCTCTATTTCGGAGAACGAAGTGGATAAACGGTTCCGGAAATCAGTGTCTCAAGGTCAGCTAAGGAAGATCAACGTTTTGATCGAAAAACACCGGATGAAGCTGCGAGAGAAAAGAAAAGAACTTGCCCGCGCCCACGCCATCAATTGTTCCGTCTTATTGGGCCGTTTCAACGAAGCTGAACTTAGAGATGCGCTGGAAAGGTATGCGATCAAAGCCCGGCTTACGGGTAAAGCACGCAAGGATTGCACAGATCCATTGATTTTCAAGTTTTTCGCGGAGACAGAAGGACGGAGTGACCGGGAAGTTGCCGAGGTCTTTTCATTGGAAACAAGCCAAAAATACCTCGATCTGAAGATCACCGAAGTTAAGAACCAGTTTCCCTATCCCGATGAAAAGGAAGTGACGGAGTTATTGTTTGAAGTGTCCAGAAAAAATGCCGCGTTGAGAAGCGGGCAACCGGGCCGATATCGGGACTCCGATTTGTTTGGTGACCGTCAAGCCGCCATACTCGAAAACCTGGTTGATAGTGGCATTTTGAGGTGGCAAGAAAACCAGGACGGCCGCCGACAATTGGTTTTTTCCTTCGACCGGATGTTGTCTTTTATGTTATCACTCCAGCTAGCCCGGCACGGACAAACTAAGGTCTTGGAGAAAAGCTTATACCAACTCATTGGACATTCTTTGATCGACGAAATCGACATTCACCGGGTCCATTATCTACTACTATTTTTGGATGAGATGGAAGCAACCGACCAATGTCAATTCTGGATCCAGCGGTTTTTGCGCCACGATTCTCTGCGAAGGCCTACCATCAGTCAACTTCCGGGTTTTAGGTCACTACCAGTTGAAAAAGTGGTATTAATACTGGAGAACGTATTGGCGGAAATGGCCAGGAAACGCGTTTTCAAACGGAACGACGGCGATGAATACCTATTTCGTAACCCCCATGTCGATACCATCCACTTACAAATCCAGGCCAATGACCAGGCAGGAAATGAAGTAATACGGACCGTTGCGGCCTGCGCTACGGCATTTACCACCTTGGTACAAAGTGGACATTCGGAAAGTGTACTCAGGGCTCTGCAAAAATTTCTGCTGCCCATCTCCAACTTCAAAAGGGCCCGATTGCTCTTCCCGCTGATCACTGTGGTATGCGCTCTATATGACCGATACCGCAGCGACTGTAAATCCTTGTTGGAAAGTCTTTGCTTGCTCGAACAGGAAATTACCAACCTCCGCCCCAACTTTTACAATACACCATACGCTTCGGAAACCCATTATGTCGAACCTTATCTGAAGTACGACGATATCTGGACGACCGAAAGCGTTTTCGGGGGACCAGCCGTATTGAAGGAGGAAATCAGTACGAACCCGGAGTCCAGGATCAAACTCATCGAAGACCTGGCCGGTAGTCAACATCCTTTGCTTAGGGCCATTTCTATTTTTTCTTTTCCAAGCCTGTCTCTTTTTGCTGGTGAAAAGACCAAAACATTCATCAATTCGAAAACGGCTGACAACAATATCCGGGTCCGCGCAAGTGCTGCGGCAATCCTGCCCAAATTGGGGATGGAGTTCCGAGCATTGGCAGAGAACCTTACTCTGAAGTTGGTGGAGGATAAAGATTCCAACGTTCGGCGAGCCTTGGCCCAAGCCGTTGTTCAAATGGTCTTTGTGGATCAGTACGAACTCTTTCCCGTCCTAAAAAGTTTTATCTCGGATGAATCCCCAAATGTTCGGATTGCCCTGGGGCAGGAGTTAATTGCTTTATTGGAAGAAGCATCGGCTTTGACGACGGAGACGCGAAACCTGATCCGGGAAATCCTGCGAACATTGAGCCAGGACCCTTCTAACGCCGTACGGGCCAACCTCTTAAGGGCCATCTTAGAGGGCAATACGGATGTTCGATTCCAATTTGAGCTATTGCAACTAGCCCTCACGGGAACTAACTCCAGGGTCTTTAAACAAGAGATCGATAGATTTGTCCAATCGGTTTTACGGACGAGGGAGGGAGAAGGGCGATTGGATCTTTCGGACACCGGCTCCGCCCCTTTATTCGTCTGTGAATATTTTTACGACGAACGCGATACCTCCACAAATTCCACTGCCCTGGCTTTGGCCGTTCTATTTAGAAATAATGGTGCCCAAGACCTGGATCAATTCATCAACAAGTTTCATCAAAGCTCTGATCTTTCCATTCGACTCGAACTCCTGGATGAAATACGGCGAAACACGGGAGAAGATCATGGTCCTGACAGTTTGAGCAACGTATCCGTTTCCGAGGATGATCATCCGGAACCCGGCCGACTCCAATGGTTGTCGTGGGTTTTGAAGATAGCTAACCTGAAATCGACGCTTCATCCGGATCTGTTCAAGTGGCAGAATCTGCGTGTTCTACTATTTTTCGCGACCCTAGCCTCCGGAATTGTTTATTGGGGCTTTGATTTCAGCACTTGGAAGTTGCCCTGGCTCGACAACCAATTATTGGCCATGTTGCTCGGTATTACGATTGCAACATGGACCCATTTCCTCTCCCAACTGCGAGCGGTGTACAAAGAGACCGGCTTATTGGCCAGGGTATTCCGACATCACTGGTGGGGGCTTTCGCTTCCGGTCACGTTAGGTTTAGTATGTGGTGGCGTTGCATCAATATGGGGCCATGCAGATTTTTCCAGGCTTATCGGTTTGGTTGCATTTAATGGCTCCTATCTATTGGGATACCGATATCTGGGGGACGATGCCGATGGAGCTATATGGACTGTATGTTTGGGCAGCACCATCGGGATTATTGCAGGTTTTATGGGTGCGCTTACCAGTCCGTTTGTATTCTATCTTTCCGCGGCCCTTTTTACAACATTGGCCTTGCCGATACGGTATTGGAAAATCCCGGGCCTTACGGATCAGTTGTTCTTTAGCGTGCTCGTTATCAATGCAACGCTGTTTGTCAGTTATAGAACTTACACCTGGTTGGAGCTACCAAACAATCGATACCTACATGAAATCGATCGATTTGCAGCTGCTACGGGCTTTCACAATGCACAATTTTTATTTATGCTGGCTGCCGCATTGGTTGCATTTTCGCTGTTAATGGCAGAAATTACCGATCATGAGGTGGAACGATTACTGGGACAAAAGTACGGTGAGTATTCGGAAGTAGTGCTACAATTGCCCCTTGCCTCCATGGCACTGCTGGCCATTAGTTTTGTTTTCAATTTACACTTCGCTACCTCCTTTTTCCTAATTATTTTACTTTACGCACTGGTTGCCTCCGCAATCTTTCTTTTGGATGATCTTCTGAACTTTCTTAAATTCCTGCTGGCCGGCGTTGGCTTTTATACCTTCATCGAAATTTATTTACTGAATACCGCTTCGGTTTGGCTGGCCATCTACCTTTCTCTTTTGGCCGGATTCCTACTTTGGATCTTCGACCCGTTTTCCATCAGTAAGAACTGGTGGCGAGCCTCCAACGAAATTGCGAAATACAACCGCCTTGCCCCCCAGCCTTCTACTCAACGCTACTTAATAAGAGCAACATTCCTGGTTACTTTCAGTGTTGGTGCAGCAACTCTGTTTTTACTGGAAACGCTGGAGACCAGACAGCTCATTCCCGGAGCTGGTCGCGAAACCAATTTGCTGTGGAGCATCCCTATTGGAGTATTGTTTCAGAATTTACTGCTCCTGAAAAACCCGGAAAATACATCCCTTGGAAAAATCAGGTTCTTGCGGTGGGTCAATGCTTATGTCTTAATCGCAATACCGATCATTTTTGGCCTCTTACCCGACGTTCCTGAAAATCAATCAATACTTGTGGCGGCACTGATCTTTCCGTTGGTTTTGTTTCTATTTAGTCTTCGGTACATTGGGAGTCGGCTCAGTTTTCTGATGGCCATCTTTGCGCTTACAGCTGCTTTTGGCCTACAAGTGGCTTCCGTTGCTATCAATGCACCTTTATTACTGCTAGGTCTTACCTTCCTCTTGATTTACGGTTTATTACAATTGGTCCATTGGCTAAACCCCAAATATTTCCTGTTTCCAACTAAATCTTTTACTGCTTCGTGATGGAATCGGTCGATTGAATGGCCACCTATTCTGAGTAGAAGGCTTAAAAATACTACCTAAGATACATTTCAACGCCACTTCAGTCCTCATCTCGTTACTATTTCGGACCAACTCAAGATGTTCCCATTCCCGCTCAATAGCTGTTTTCCCTCGTTGTCAATTCCGATACTTTTGGGGATGTAATTAATTTTTAATCCTTTAAATCCTCAAAATCATGAAAACAATTCAAATGAAAAGCATTAACATTCTTGCAGCCATTGCATTAATGCTATTCGCTGGCACCAGCCTACGGGCCAATGCCGACATCAACCCGAACCCGCCCGGATGCGACAGCAATTGGGCACTGCAAATTTCCTACGGGACGGATTACTCCGGCCCTACCCGCTGCTTGCCCAAAGGCACGCACCCCTACCGTGCCGGATCACTGGGATACCCAAGATCCATCAAACTGAGACACGGATACTACGCCGTTTTCAAGAAAAACGGTCGCACGGTCCTCGTAGCCCAAAGAAACTACCGAAATACCGGTGGGCTGCGATTTGATGAAGTGCAAGTAATGCGCAAATTCTCCAAACCTTTTTCAAGATACCCCTGGCGCAGGAATCGGTCTAGAAGGTAAGAAATCGATGGTGACAGAATTGGTAGGACGGAACTGGTAGATCTTAAGATTTGCCAGTTCTAGTTTTTTTTCTGCATTTATTTTACAAATGTTGAAGTAATCATTATATTTGTTTTACAAATATTGAAATAATGTTAAAAAATCGATTGGGTAGTCTGGAAGAAATGATCCTGTTGATGATCGTTCTGGTACATGATGAAGCTTATGGCATCCGAGTCAAAGACACTTTTATCAAGCAATACCAACAACAACTTTCCTTGAGTGCGGTGCATACAGTATTGCGGAGATTGGAAAAGAAAGGTTTTACTACTTCCAAATTAGGAGGAGCCAGCCAAGAGAGAGGCGGCAGAAGAAAGAGGATCTATAAGATTACACCGTACGGCTATAAAGTCTTATCGGCCATCCAGGAGGAACGGGCTCGCATTTGGTCGCTCATTCCAAAGCTAGAATTTTAGTATGAGAGATATTAACTCCGATGTTCCGAAGTGGGCAGATCGATTTCTGTCATGGTATTGTTCTCCTGATCTTTTGGAGGAAGTACAAGGGGACCTTTATGAGGAATTTACCCGAGATCGGCAACACTTCGGAACCAAGGTAGCCAGAAGACGATTCGCCTGGAACGTCATCCGATTCTTCAATTTTTCGACGATCAAAGTTTCAACTCGTTTTTCATCATCATCGACCATTCATGCTATGAGTGCACAGACTCTATACTTCATTGTTCGAAAGCTTCGCCGACAACCTTTGAACACGTTTTTTCATATTCTGGGGTTGACGGTAGGCCTTAGTGTATGCTTCTCCATTGGCATGTTTATCAGGCATGAAGTTAGTTTTGACAATTACCACCAAAAAAAGGACCGTATCTACCGGGTAAACCAGGTTTGGGAAAATCAAGGCAAAAAAAGAATATACAACGGGGCTCCCTTTCCGCTGGCAGAGGCACTTCGAAGGGAAGTCCCGGAATGCGAACAGGTAGCCGCCGCTTTTCCCCTGGGTGAAAAAATCATCGAGATCGACCATAAACACAGGTTCAAAGAGGATCGTATTTTAATGGCCGATACCGAGTTGTTAGACATCTTTGACTTTGAGGTATTGGAAGGCGACGCTCATCAGGCCTTACGCCTACCCAATCAGGCATTGTTAACCGAGTCGACCGCAAAGCGTTACTTTGGTGAAAGACCAGCACTTGGCGAGACCTTCCAATATGATAATCAACACACCATTACCGTTGCGGGCATTATTGCTGACTTACCCGTAAATACACATCTACCGGCATCCGTCATCTTATCTTATTTCCCCATTGATTCACGCCTGAAAAGGGTGAAGAACAATTGGGGACTTGTTTTTGGAGCCTCGACTTACGTATTGCTGAAGGAAGATGCCGACCCCGAAAATGTGAACGCATCCCTCCGGTCCATTTACGACCTACATCTCAATACGGATGCTGAAATCCCTGAAACCGGATACGCACAACTGCAAGACCTTTCGAGCATACATTTAGAGCCAGAAATGGGTGGTGGGAGCAAATGGGTTGCTGCCATCAACCCACTTTGGCTATGGTTTTACGGTGGGATAGCCCTCTTAGTTTTGCTTTTGGCCTCGATTAACTTCATCAACCTGTCTACCGCCCAGGCCTTAACCAGAGCCAAGGAAGTTGGCATCAGAAAGGTGACCGGGGCGAGTAGGAAACAATTGATCGGCCAATTTTTGAGCGAAGCCTTTATTTTGATATTCATTTCGAGTGTGCTCGCACTTTTAGTTGCTCACTGGAGTTCTTCTCTGATTTCCCAATTATCCGGCCAGGAGATTTCGTCTGCCGGTATTTTTTCGATGCGCTCCATTGGAGTTGGAACCCTATTCCTAATCTTCACCGGATTGCTAACCGGTTTGTACCCCGCTTGGTTGACCGCTAGGTTGAACCCGGTGACCATCATTAAGGCAAGTGCATCCCACAGCGACCCCAAATCGAACTTTCTACGACGAGGACTCATTGTTACTCAATTTGCCATTTCCGGAACATTGCTTATGGTATTGCTTCTGATGGGCCGGCAGATGGACTATTTTTATCACCAAAACCTGGGATTCCACAAGGAAAATATCATTACCGTGAGAATGCCGGATACCCGGAAGAATGAAATCTTCAAAACAGAGTTGGCCACTTTAACCGGGGTGCAAGAAATTTCATTTGCCACTGCAGCTCCCGCGAGCAAGATTTCATGGAAGATGTCGATGCACCAAAGTGATCTCAATGCCTCTGATCGTGGTATTGTACGAACCATTTGGGCCGACGAAAAGTACGACGATCTTTATGATCTACGTTTGCTGGCCGGTAGGTTTATTGAAAACAGCGATACGAATAGTATTGCGGAAACGATCCCCGAAGAACTTCGCGTTTTTAAAGCAGTGGTCAATGAAGAACTCATTAGGGAACTGGCTTTGGGTAGCCCGGAAGAGGCATTGCACCAAAGGTTCTTGTTTTCCAACTCTCCTTCGGTTGTGGAGATAGTGGGTGTCGTAGCGGATTTTAATATTTCGTCGCTTCATAAATCCATAGAGCCACTCATTATTGCTCCCCTACCCCGGGAACATTTCTTTGCCAATATCCAGTTGAGGTCTGGGATCGAGCTGTCCAGCGCCTTAGCCTCCATACGAACCAGCTGGGAAGGCATCTTCCCGGACCATATCTACGATTTTGAGTTTTTGGATAAAACCGTCGAGCGGTATTATGAAGCCGAAAGTCGACTGTACAGGCTTTTCAAGGTTTTTACTGCGTTGGCGCTGCTCATCTCTTGTCTGGGACTCTGGGGAATTGCCAGTTTTGTCACGGTACAAAGAACGAAAGAAATTGGTATCCGCAAAGTCATGGGGGCCAGTGTTCAGGAGTTGGTGAAGCTTTTGTCGAAAGACTTTTTGGGCCTGGTCAGCATTGCTCTTCTTATAGCAATCCCCCTGGCCTGGTATGGAACGAATCAATGGCTGCAAAATTTTGCCTTTCACATTAATATTACATGGCCGATTTTTGCTTTCTCGGCCCTGATGATTTTAGCGATTGCCTTTATCACGGTCGGTTTTCAATCGATTCGGGTTGCGTTGACAAACCCCATTCAGTCGCTTAGGGATGAATGAGTGCAGATTGAAGACTACCTTTATGGGAAAGTCAAAGAACGTCTTTTCACGAACCGGTGCCAGGCACAATTAAACGAAGCATCCCTTTGAAAAAACACAACATTAGACAGATTGGACAAATAAGCGAACTGTATGCATTTGCTTCGCTGCCCAAAACCCCGGATCACGAAGATTTTGACATGTTGTATTTCTCTGATTTACAAAGGGGGGCTAAAAAGATGTTACCTCCCCACCGGAGGAGTTTTTTTACCATTATTTTCTTTGAAGATCAAAAAAGCGGACAAATAAGTATCAATGAAAAACAGCACCAAAATTTGACAAATGCGGTCCTGTTTCAAGGTCAAGAGCACATTTTTAGTTTTGTTCGTGATGACCAGGTGAAAGGAAGCATTCTATTATTCACGCCATCTTTTCTATTACCTCATATGACGGAGATTGAATTTAGATTTCCGTTTTTTAGCCTGCTAAGTCAAAACTTATTTCACCTCAGCACTAAGGAGCAACAAGAATTCAGTCAAATATTATCCGTTGTGCACGCCGAAAAGCAACAAAAGGAAACGGTCAAATACCTGGTGCTGGCCCTTTTGGAAAAGTGTTTGTCCTTGTACCAAACCTATTCTAAAGAAGAAAAATACGTTTCCCGGAAGTATCTATTGGTAAGGCAATTTAAGCAGTTGGTCAATAATTATTTCCATACGGAGAAACAGGTCGATTTTTATGCTACCCAACTAAATGTGACGGCCAATCATTTGAGTGAGGTCATAAAATCACAAACCAATAAGACCGCAAAACGCCACATTATGGACCGGGTTTTATTGGAAGCCAAAAACCTGTTGAATTATACGGACATGGATGCAACGGAGATTGCCTACGCCTTGAACTTCTCGGAAGCAACCCATTTCAATCGTTTCTTCAAGAAGGAAACCCAAACCACCCCACGAATTTTCCGACAGCAAAATCGGTAGTTTTTGCCATTCTATCCTTAATTATGGTAATGAAGCCTTCAGGAAGAAACAGAACTTTGCAACAGCATTGTTAAACAAAAAAATTACCATTATGCAAAGTTCAAAAGAATTGGTGACCGCCTATATGGAAGAGGTTTGGGTAAACCGTAATGTAGATGCCCTTGCCGCGTATATTTCTGCCGACACGTTCATTCAACACAACCCTCATTTAGAGAATGGGCTGGAAGCTTTGGCCGGCTTCTTACCTCATTTATTCAACAATATGATGCCAGAAGGCACTTGGGAAATAAAGCGCATCATTGCAGAAGGCAATATGGTTGTCGTACACAGCTTAGCGAAAGCAGCGCCCACTGCGCTCGGTATGGCTGTGGTGGATATTTTTAGAGTGGAGGGAGGAAAAATCGTGGAGCATTGGGATGTTACTACGGATGTCCCCGAAACGACGGCCAGTGGAAATCCAATTGTATAATCAGTTCAATTCTTATCATTATGAAATTTCAAAATAAGACAATCATAGTTACCGGAGCAGGCTCGGGGATTGGGCAAGCCGTAGCAAGACACTTTGGGGAAAATGGCGGAAATGTTGTCATCAATTATTTTTCTGATGACCAAAAAACAGGCGTTGAAAATAATATTGCTGCCATTGAAAAACATGGAGGAAGGGCAATGGCCTACCAGGCTGATGTAAGTAAAATCGAGCAGCTTAAAGCAATGTTTGAAAAAGCAAAAAGCACTTTTGGGAGCATTGATATTTTGGTAAATAATGCCGTACTGCCAGTTTTAAAGCCGATTGCGGAGGTCACAGAGGCTGAGTTTGATGCCATGTTTAATGTAAATGTGAAGTCCATCTTTTTTGCGCAACAGCTTTGTGCAACAATGATGGAGGAAGGAGGAAGAATTGTCAATCTTTCTTCGCATACCACTTTTCTATTTTTCCCTAATTACGGACTCTATGATGGGACCAAAGGAGCAGTGGAGCAAATAAGCAGAGTGTTTTCCAAAGAAATAGGACATAAGAATATTACGGTAAACGTTGTGTCGCCCGGTGCCACTGAAACCGCTGAATTTGCCAAACGTCCGCAGGAGTTAAAAGACCGCGTAGCATCCATGTCGGCCATGAAGCGCATTGCTAAGGTAGAAGAGGTAGTGAACGTTGTTTCCTTTTTGGCCGGTGAGGAAGCGAGTTGGATTACCGGCCAAAACATTAAAGTAAATGGGGGAGCGATATGATTTTGGACATACCCTAATCTTGTCCTCCGGGAGGTAGTCTTGCGCCACTGGTAGCGCCTCCCCCACCTGCTTTAATCGCCGTCTGCTGCTCCGCACTCAGTACAATTGGCTTCAAATCTTCAATCGTTTTGATATTTTGTCTTTTCATAGTTGGATGATTCATTAATAGAATGGTAATAAACTTTAAATTAGTTAAAACATCATTCAGATATCATACTACCCTAGTATCTATAAGTAGATCAGCACATTCTGTGAAGCTATTGAACCCTCTTTATCTACCCCGGCAATTAACTAGCCGGAGAGTACGGTAAATTCATGAGCTGCTTTCCGAATTGATCTACCAATTTGACTGAAGCATTCCCATAGCCATTTTTTCCAGTCTCAGAAATTGAGGCGCTGATAGCATCAAATGATGTGTCAAATGTCGTTATTCTAAAGACAAATTTGATTTTGATTGTAGACAACTTCTATGAAGTTGTTTAAGGTTTCTGTTTCGAAGTGAAAAATTTAGATTAATGGTTCTCAGAACTGGTTTTTTTCTCAGCATAGCAGCGCTACGGTGATAAAAAAAGCCGTTTTGAGGTTCATTTAGCTGGATTTTGCAACCGGAAGAGAAACTTTGAACAACTTCTATTAATAAATTGGGATAGATGAAATGGCTATTTCTGTTTTCAAGTATGCTGTTTTCCGCGGTAGCTTTTGGTCAAATCAATCATGTGGCAAGCGATACCGTAGCTAGTGCTGAACGCACGGTTTCGGATCAAGATGGCAATGAGTATCCGGTTAAAATGATGCGGGACGGTAAAAAGTGGCTTGCTCGCAATCTCGCAATCGTTGTCGACAGCTCTTTTTGCTATGATTTCCAACAAAGGAATTGTGACAGACACGGGCGCCTTTACACCTGGGAGGGAGCAAAAGAAGGCTGTCTCCAACTTGGCAATGGGGAATGGAGATTGCCAACCCGGGAAGAATGGTTGGAAATGATTCGGAAAACTACTGCACACCATAACGAATCGAAGGAGCAGCCTTTTACTGCTTATCAGCTAATGGTAGAGGGAGGGGAAAGTCGTCTTGGGATTTCGCTCTCAGGAAATCGATACGTGGACCATACCTTCTACTTATTGAATCAAAGCGGTTTTTATTGGTCGGCATCAGTCACCTCCCAAGGATATGCGAATCATTTCATTTTTATGAATCTAGACCAAAGTATGACTAGCTTATCTTTAGAACCCAGTGGTTTAGCCTATTCTGTCAGATGCATTAAAGACTAACTACAATATCTCTAAAATCAGTATTTAGGCCGATCACGAACGCTCAATGGGGCGGTATTTGAAACGAGAGCGCCCCAAATTCCTCGCCATTTACTTTACTTTTAGGAAAGAAATCAGTTATTTACTTTGGAAATAGGAAACTAATCGCTAGATTTAATTTGAAAATAGGAAACTAATATGATGAAGCTAGGAGCATTTGAAAAATTGGTTTTGCTGGCGGTCGGTGCCTTAGGGGGCGTGGAATTGGCCGGCCAGATTAAGGGATTAAATCTTGGTTTCCATGGCTAAGTCTCACCAAAAACCGCCCCGTCTGGCCGAAGCTTTTCTGGAATGGTTTTGTGATCCGGCGGTCCTCGAAACGCTGCAGGGCGATCTTCAGGAGCTGTACGCACGCCGGGTAGAGGAAATGGGAAAACGGCGCGCCCGGCTCTACTTTACACTGGATGTACTGGATTCCTGTCGCCCGTTCGCCTGGAAGAGAAAAAGGTTCTTTCAAACAAATCACCCTGATATGTTCCAAAATAATCTAAAAGTTGCTTGGAGAAATATGTTGAAACACAAGTTTTTCTCCGTCGTCAATATTTCCGGTCTCTCTTTGGGACTGACCTTTAGTTTGCTTATTCTTTTGTGGGTCCGGGATGAAATGAGTTACGATCGTTTCCATCAGGATAGTGACCGGATCTATCAGTCATTTTTTCATACCCCCAATGAGAATGGGGTCATCAGGACTACGGGCAATTCACCTTATCCACTCTACAGGGCATACCGTGATGAGATCCCGGGAGTGGAAGAGTCAGCAGTATTTCAACGTGCGAATGAGCGCATACTGAAGGTGGGAGAAAAGCAATTCAAGTCGTCCGGAGCAATGGGTAGTTATTCGCTGTTCCGCATCTTTTCTTTTCCGCTGGTCGATGGCGTGCTGCCCGACGGCGTTGCCGACCCTGCGACCTTAATGATTTCCGAATCACTGGCACACCGGCTTTTTGGTACCGGGTGGAAAGGGAACGTGATTGGCCAAACCATCAATGTCAACAATCAGAACGACCTTACGGTAGTTGGCGTTTTTGCCGATATTCCCCGCCACTCCACTTTGCGATTTGATTACCTGATCAACATCGAATTGAATGCAAAGAGTCAGCCGTGGACCGAACGGTGGGGCAACTGGCTTTTCAGCGTTTACATTAAGGCGATGCCCCAGGCTGATTTGTCTCAGGTGGCAGCAAATGCACTAGCACTGTATCGCGATTCGGAGGCCTATGAAAAAGGAGAGCAAGTAACACTGTTCCGGTTTGCAGATCGCTACCTGCATGGTAAGTATGTCGCTGGAAAGCCTGCTGGCGGACGGATCGAATACGTGCGTACCTTCTTCTTAGCCGGCTTATTTCTCTTGATCATTGCCTGCATAAATTTCATCAATTTATCGACGGCCAGAGCCGCCCGGCGGGCCCGGGAAGTTGGGGTTAGGAAGGTAGTAGGAGCCAACCGGTTGGGGTTGATCCATCAATTTTTGACCGAGGCCGGCCTGATCACGATTATTTCCGTCGTCCTGGCGGTGTTGCTCGCCTGGCTGATCCTTCCCGAGGTGAATGAATTTACCGGTAAAAACCTACTGCTTGATTTTACCGAACCTACTTTTTGGCTCGTCTTGATCGGGATTTCCGTTTTGACCACCGCCCTTTCCGGCAGTTATCCTGCCTTCGTCCTATCGGGGTTCCGGATAAGCCGGGTGTTGAAAGGACAACTTACGCCGGAAATCAAAAACGTACACTTTCGAAAAGGGCTCGTCGTCCTACAGTTTGTGCTTTCAACCCTGCTGATCTTCGGCACGATCACCATCCAAAAACAAATCCATTTTCTGCAGAACAAGAATCTGGGACTGGATCGTGAAAACATCGTTTATCTGAATATGACCCAACCAGTGATGGAGAAATTCGGATCCTTTAAAGAAGAACTGTTGAGGCAACCGGGCATCTCCAAGGTGGTACGAACCAGTCACGTACCCGTGAACGTACGAAGTGCTACCGGCGACCTGGAATGGGAAGGTAAAGCATCGGACAATCATCAGATGTTCAAACTATTGTTTACCGATCATGAAGACTTTGCCTCGATGTTTGGTATTGAAATGGTACAGGGGCGATTTTTCCGCGAAGACATGAAAACGGATTCGAACGGGCTGGTCATTAACGAAGCTACCGCACGGGCGATGGGCATTGACAACCCCGTCGGCACGGAAGTCAACTTCTGGGGTCATGACGCCCGGGTGATCGGCGTTGTTAAAGACTTTCACATCAACTCGCTCTACGAAGACATCCAACCCCTCGTCATTGCTAAACTCCCGGAAAACACTTGGTCCATGTTCCTTCAGACGGAAGCCGGAAAGACCAAGGAAGCACTTGCTGGTTTGGAAAAAGTCCACAAAGGCCTGTTCCCGGCCATTCCGTTGGAATACACCTTCCTGGATGATCAATATGCGAGGATGTACCAAAGTGAAATCCAGATGGGGCAGTTGGCCAACTACTTTGCCCTGATCGCCATCTTTATCTCCTGTTTGGGACTACTCGGATTGATCACCTTCACCATAGAAGAAAAAACCAAAGAGATTGGCATTCGCAAGGTGTTGGGAGCGTCAGTGTCGAATATCGTCAACCTGTTGTCGAGAGATTTTCTATCCCTATTGGTCCTGGCACTCGTCATCGCTTTACCGGTTTCCTGGTACTTCGCGAATCAATGGCTGGAGAAGTTTGCCTTCCAGATCAATGTAGATTGGTGGATTTTTACCCAAGCCGGGTTGATCGCCATTCTTCTGGCGCTTGCTACCGTTTGTTTGCGGGCGCTGCGGGCGGCGAACGCTAATCCGATCGATTCTCTGCGTAGCGAATAAGTGGACGGGATGTATCGATTACCCGAATTCATTCAGTTTTTTTATTTTGCAGATTTGAAGATAACTTCAAACTGTCTGTTTGCCTCGGGTTAGCAACGAAAAAGAATGGTATAGCGAAGAAGGCAAGAAACGGTATTACACTAAGATATTTATGGACTTTTTTGCCATCGCCGCCATTTTGGTCTTGCTTTCCGCAGTATTCGGCTACATCAATGTACGTTTCCTGAAATTGCCCAACACGATTGGCTTAATGCTCATTACCATCGTGTTCACCTTTGTGGTGTTTGCCTTGAGTTTTTTCGACAGCACCTTACTGGAAGCGGAACGGTACATCATCACGCGCATTGATTTTAAAACGCTTTTGCTCGATATCATGCTGAGCTTCCTGCTCTTTGCCGGTGCCTTACATACCGACTTTGAGCAATTGAGACAACAGCGGATGCCCATTTTGGTTTTTTCCACTTTGGGCATACTGGTTTCTACTTTTTTGGTAGGAAGCATTTTGTTTTTCGTCTTACCACTCATTGGTTTAGAGGTTGCCTACATCTAC
>JANQRV010000137.1 GCA_028284395.1 Saprospiraceae bacterium | reverse complement strand
TAGCAGCATTGAATACCATTTTCTAATCGCATTAAACATACTGCTACACTCAATTTATTGATTTCTTTCACTTTTTTGTTTATTGTTCAATGTACGATATTCTAAATACCTTTTGTCCCTAAAAATAGGATAAATAGTGCATTAGGGAATCTTCTTTTTGAGTAATGTTCTCCCACTTAAATTCTATCCGAATGTCTATACAAAATGGTCATACATAAACGCTACTCATTGGTAATATGATTACTTTTAATGGGGAGATAATTACATTGGGGCGGTTAGGCGAATACCCGGATGGGCAGAATGTGTTTTTTATTTGCAATTTGTTTTCATAAATACAAGTGATGCTAAATCAATTTCTCAGGTATGCAGGTATGCTAGCGGCAATGATATTACTGAATGGTTGTACAGCAAGTGAATTCAGCAACAAAGATGATCCGAAAATTTCATCAATTATTATAAAGGGTACTTGCACGGACTGCCCTGCATCTAAATCCTTTTTAATTAGAGATGAGTACGGACTAACGGAAGTAATGCTTAGCGAAAAAAAATTCATTGTGCATTTGAATAGCAATGAACCTAAGGTCATTGATTTGCTGGTGAACATGAATCTATACCTGCCCATTTTTGTAATGCCCGGTGACCAATTGTCAGTTGAATTCAATGAAATGGATTTAATCAATGCGCATAGTAACCCGTCTTACCAAGGAAAGCATGCACCGGAAAACGAATTACTACTTGATCTAAAAAACATTTTTAAGTACGAAATTCCGAACAACTACTTTTTCTACAACTGTTCGGAAAAGACATTCCTCGCGCAACTGGACTCTTTAGAAAACCTGGGACATCAACATTTGCACAAATACCGGGAAAGCAAAGAAAAGCCAAACGAGCCTTTTGTGGAATTAGCCCGTCACTTTATCGATTATAATATTGGTTACTACTTGGAAAACTACCCCCGCGTTCTAAGAAATAGTTTTGCCAAAGACACCGTCATCAATTCTGCCGAATATTTGGCAAGGAAAGACAAAATCATTGTGGAAAACCCCGAACTTTTAAAAAGTAGCGCCTATTTAAAATACCTAGAGAAAAAAGTAGTGGATAAATCCCTGTCTATCTTTTATTCGGCAGCATATGACAGGCAAGGCCACCTGTTTCCGGATCTAAAGTGTAGATTCATGGCGATTGACTCCGAATTCCAAAACAAGAAAATCGTCAGCTATTTGAGGTTTTTGCATCTTCTTTCCGGTATTCAATCCGGCGACAATAATACTCGGCAATTTCTGGAGCTTTTCAAGCAATCTGATCCGGATACTGTTTACCTGAACAAGCTAGCGGAAGTGATCAACAAAACGCCTTCTTCCCTTGTCAACGGAATGTCGTTACCAAGCTATAGGCTTACTGATCGCCACGATAAGGTTCGGCAAACGGACCTATTTAGCGGCAAAGTAGTTTACATGGATTTATGGGCTACCTGGTGTACTCCGTGTCATGCGGAGCGAAAACATTTTGAAAATCTGATCGAAAAGTTTCAGGATCAACGAGATGACATCGTATTTGTGGGCGTTTCTTTGGATGAGCCCCAAAATAAGGAAAAGTGGAAAAAAATGTTGCAGGAGAAAGATATCAAGGGGATTCAACTGTTAGCTGAGAATGGCTTCAAGTCCAAGATTTGTAAGGACTTTAAGATAAGTGCCATACCTCGTTTCATCATTATTGATAGAGCCGGCAAAATCATCCAATCCAATGCGATGAGACCAAGTGACCCGAAAATTTACGATCACTTGCTGGGCCTCCTCCACCCGCTTTAATTTGTTCTTGTTGTTTGCCATCCAAGACTATCCAAGTGCAACTTGCTCCCTCGGCTTTCTCTTTGAGCTTCCAGTTTAATACCGGCAGTTGTAGGCACAACCACACAGAGGGCCACCTCAAGTTACACAAATGTTAGGCGCAGTAAACATAAAAAAAATGAGAGGAGCTATAATTGGAGATATAATAGGTTCAAGATTTGAAAAGAATAATGTAAAAAGTAAAGATTTCGAGTTGTTCACAAAGGAATCAAGGTATACAGATGATACTGTTTTAACAATTGCAATTGCTGATTGTATTCTAAATTCAAAAGATTACGAAAGTACAGTAAAAAAATATGGTAGAAATTACCCCTTTGCTGGATATGGAGGAACGTTTAAAAAATGGTTAGCAGGAATCATTAGGGGGCCATATAATAGTTGGGGAAATGGTTCTGCTATGAGAGTAAGTCCAATTGGGTTTGCGTTTGACAATGAAGAAAAGATCTTAGAAGAAGCAAAAAGAAGTGCGGAAATAACGCACAATCATGAAGAAGGAATTAAAGGAGCGCAAGCAATTGCAATGAGCATATTTCTTGCAAGAACAGGGAAAACTAAACAAGAAATTAAAGATTATATAGAGTATGAATTTGGATACGATTTAAGCAGAACGATTGAAGGAATAAGACCAAATTATGAATTTGATGTTAGTTGTCAAGGTAGTGTTCCAGAATCAATAATTGCATTTTTAGAGTCTGAAAATTTTGAAGATGCAATTAGAAATGCAATTTCAATTGGAGGAGATAGCGATACAATCGCATCAATGACCGGAGCCATTTCTGAAGCCTTTTACAAATCCATTTCTGAAGAGTTAATTGAAAAAATGAATGAAATTATTCCGGATAATTTTAGGAAAATAATTGAAGAATTTAAAAGAGAATACAGCGCCTGACATTGTAGTACAGCATTTAAAGCATTCAGTATTTGCAGATTAGATATACCTCTCCGCTTTTAAATGATTTCAAAGCGATCCTGTCCGCTAGTTGTACAGCAGCATCCGCAAATTTCTTACAGATTGATTCTGACTCATACAGTAGGTATATGTTTTTGTAGAATTCCGCATTAAAAGAGCCCGGATCCTTGTAGATGTAATCTGACAACACTACATTTTCTGTCGCTTTCGGACCTATTTCGAAAGATTTATCTAGAAGCAAGGTATCCAAATGCCTATTGGATTCACTATTGACAAGGATAAATCTATCAGAAGGGGCATTGCACATGATCAATCTGACAAAAAAATCAGGGCCTAGAAACTCAACTGTCAGATCAAGTCTTGACTATTACAGATAATTACACTTGGAAATCCGGGAGAGTAAATAGGTTCTTTGAAGTTATTGAGTTTGAAACTCAACATTTCCGCAATTACTTCTCTATCATTTCCAGTGGCTACCCTAGACTTGCGATTGGAGCATGAATGGAATATCATGAAAAATATGGCAGCCCATCCAAATCCCTTCAAAAGAGCATCTGTCCTCTTCAAATTTTCAGATCGATTTGTGGTATTTAAATTTGTTCCTGTTGCATCACCTTTAACTTAAATCTATTCACCCTGAATCCCGGTCTCATGGAAGGTTTCTCAGCCGCAAACCTTTTATGAACGGCAATCCGGTTAATGGGGGAAAAGAACCAAACCACCGGCATCTCATCATAAAGAAGGCTCTGAAGTTCATGGTACAACTTGTTTCTCGATTCTTCATCCATCGTCTTCCCTATCTCCATAATGAGATCGTCTACATTTTGATTGCTAAATCGCATGTAGTTACTACCGCCTTTAGAGTGAAATCTGTTGTAGGGTTCCCAATGAATGTATTGAATACTCTGCCACCCTGCCGCCAAATCATAATTCCCGGATCTCAAATTACTTATGAGCGTAGAAAACTCCTGGGCCTCTAATTCTAGGTTTATTCCTACTTGTTTGAGGTAATTTTTGATCATCAGTGCGGAATTACGGGAGATTTCGCGGTTCGCGGAATGTAAATAATTCAGGGTCAGTTCAACCAACTCCCCGTCGATCAACTTATCCACGATACCATTGTCATTGGAATCCTGCCAACCTGCCTCCGCCAGGAGCTTTGGTCGATTTATCCTGTATATATGCTATAGGTTTTGAAGATATGTTTTTTATCCTATTTTCAAAAATTGATCGGTTGCTTTAAGGGCCGATGTTCCCAATCATTTTTATGGCGGGTCAAACTCATAGAAGAAACTGTACCCACCTGTTTCTTCCTTTTTTAGCAGGTCAACTTCTATTAAGGTTCCTGAGACTTTTTTGGGTTCTTGCAGTAGTCTCGTATCGATGCCGTAAATAATACTCTTACTCATTGAAAAGAGTGTATCTTCATAGACTTGGTCATCATTGAGATCTATCAGAGCAATCACCCCGGCACTGTCTAATTCGGTAAATTCGAGTTCAATTTGTAAGGAATCAATCAATTCCCCATCAACCGAGGTATCCAATCTTTCAAGTTTTTTGACCCCAATTGGCAAAAGAGAGCGCACAACATTTCCTAATGAATCATAGTCTTTGGCATATATCAGCTCTCCATTACTAAAATAAGCGTTCCTGATTAAGTTCCCATCTTCCGATAATAGTTTCCAGGTCTTTACCGGAACGCCCATCTCGAAGAACCTCTCTTCTCCCAAAAGGCCATTTTCATGATAACGCTTAACTGGTCCATTTAGTAATTTGCCATGATAGGATTCGGTAGATGCCAATTTCCCATTCTCATAATAACAAAGCTCCGTATAAGTTAACTTATGGTCTGCATACTCTTTTTTACAATAGATGTAGCCACCTTCGTATTTAGGCGGTGTGTTTCCACTATCACAGCTAAAAAAAGCAATTATGATTAAAAAAAAGCAACTGTCTTTCATGCTAATTTCTTAAGGATTATACCAATTGGTCTCCTATCGATTAAAGTAAAACTACCAAGGCCATTCCACTGAAGTTTATTTCTTTACAAAGACACTCCCATAAAATCTTCCACCACCGTCGACAATCTTAAGCAGATAAGTGCCGGGCATTAGGTAATGAACAGCCAGTTGGTAGGTACGTTCTACATCTATTTTTCCGGAAAATACCTCCTGACCGGTACTGGAAAATAGCTGGAAGTATCCGTCCCTGATCCCTCCTTCGTATTCAATCGTTATATGATCCGTGGTTGGATTTGGAAATACCCGGATGGGTTCTCTTTCATGACTTGGACTGGTGCCGACCCAGTAAATGACAGAATCGCACGGAATCCCATCTTGAAAGTTGTAGGTCGTTTCTTTGCTTTCAAAACAACGCAATGGCCCGGAGCCCGGACCACAAACGCCATTTAGGGGAAACAGACAGATATTGCTGCCGATGCCTTCAATCACTTCCCCGATCCAAACCGACGGATCACTGGTTCGGACATGCTGCATTCTCAGCGTATCGTTGTTCACCAGTACATTGCTGACCGAGTCGACCGTGAATTGAACGGTGTCCAGAGGGCCATCACCATATCGGGGAAACAATATGCTCCAGCTTTCCCCTTTTCCCTTATTAAAGTCATACAGCAACTGAAATGATTGACTTGCTTGATGATACCAAAATACCCGGTTCGAATCCGCATAAAGAAACCGGGGAGCAATCTGTCCGCATATGCACCCCCCCTCTATTATACGGCTATCGTGTCCGTCAATGATGGTATCGCCAATGACTTCGATGGTAGTAAATGTAAAAGCTGGATAATGCCAATTGGTGTAATACCATTTCGAACCGACGGGGGCCCAATTTTGGGCTGCCATCTGGATGGACTGCATACTTAAATAAAAAAATATGGTATAGATGGCCATTCTTCTCATGATGATGGGTTGGCTTCAAATAAAAGATAAGCGTTTAAATATGCCCATGAAGCTTAAATTGAAGAAATGACCGCTTATGACCAATCTTTTTAAATAATGTAGATAGTAGATCTGGCAAATCTCAAGATTTTCCAGATCAGACACTTCTGAGTGACGGTTCTTTCAGAGCTATTAGGCGTGCCCACCTTCCACCAAAAGTAGGTAAGATCCGGTCACCGGTATATGGATTCATTGTCTGCATGCGTGCATTCGCTTCCAAGGGGATACAAACGGCATTATTTGTTTAATCGGCAGCTACACTCAGAAAGCCAAGGAAGAACTTTGTAGCCCGCTTGATTTTTTGAATATTGAAAAAATGAAGGCACTACTGGGATTGTAGCGTATTCTATTAGGAAATACCTCGCTATGTAGTGCGTTACACGTTCCTTGCAATTATTAACAAGAGAACCAACCAACAAACTAAATAATGGGAACTTAGGAGTTGCAAGAACCATTTTCTTTCTTGAAAGCGTTATATTAGAGTATAAAGCGATGAAAATGACTAAAGTAATTAATGTAGATAAGGAAATTTTGGGAGGAACTCCTGTATTTATGGGTACAAGGGTTCCTGTGAAAAATCTCTTCGATTATTTAGAAGATGGGGAGACTATTACTGAGTTTCTTGAGGATTTTCCTTCGGTGACCAAAGAACAGGTGGAGCGGATTCTGCAAATTTCTCAGAAACTGATACATAACTTAACCGAAGTAGCGCATGAAAATTTTGCTTGACGAGTGTGTGCCTAAGAAGACAAGAACGCTATTGGGCGAACACGAAGTCAACACAGTGGTTGAGATGGGCTTTAATGGGTTGAAAGATGGTCCGCTTCTTTCGGCTTCCGAACAAGCAGAATTCGACATATTACTCAAGATTGATAAGAATATAGATCAGCAACAGAACGTAAAAAAATACAAGATTTCTATTGTAATCCTTGACGTTTTTAGAAGTACCCTAAAGTATATTGAGCAACTTATCCCCAAATTTAAGCGCCAAATTCACACCTTTGAAAAGGGGAAATCTTACCGAATCAGAAAAGATTAAGATAAACTAGTAAATGGCTTTTTCAAATATTTGTGAATTTGTTCGATTGCCTGAAAAACCCCTTTCTTGCGAAAACACACTTGTGGCTTCACAAAGTTCAAATACTTCGAAAAGCTCCCCCCGTTTCATCTGTTTTCGCATAAACTTATTTTAATCATGTGCGGATGGTATGATGAAAAAAGTTTATGCTCATTTCATCTCTGTAAATTCAATGAAATAGGGATTATAAGTATACACCAATGAGTGCCGTTCTTCATCTGAGAGTTTACGGATCCGGGGTTTTTCCATTTCTTCGTAGTTGATTTTGGGATCATTGGAGGGATATCTTGTTCTCAAGATGTATTTAACCTCATAAAGATCGTTCAAATCTCCTCCTGTGAAGTCCGGATCATTTGTGTAGTAAATGACCTCTACCTGGTCCAGCAATGGACGGAACTTAGCATCTCGTCTGACCCTTACCAACAGGGAAGATTTACTTAAGTCAGAGTGTTCTACAAAAAAATGATAGTAATCAGCAGGTAAAGGCAGTGCCGACTTTGCCCTGATTGATTTTAGGTTGACAGGATAACTAGCATTATATCTAATCATTCTTCTGTACACTATTTGACGTGCGGCTAGAGGCCCGCGAAGAGTTAACCAACTTCCGTATCCACCTAGTTCAGCAGCTCCACCTAGAACATAGAATAAGGGATCCTTATCCGGGTTGTAATAAATCAAGTATCGGTCCCCATGGGGAAAAAGGTCATCGAACAGATCTACAGTCACCGTATCCCGGTAGTGGTATACCCGGTTGGTTTGAGGCTTTTCAATGAGGTAATGATGCGGTCTGATATACCCATTTTCGGCACGCCAGAACTTAAGGCGCAAGTCCAATATGTGCCATGGTAAGGGGGGATCGAATAAGACATCACCGGGCTCTTTGGTGCTTCGGACATGTCCCGTCAGGTCCCGATATACGTCCCCAACCGCAAAGTTCGGGTTTGCTCTCATTCGATATTGAAGAATCCGATGGCTAGCTCCCTGCAAGATTATATCGTATAACGCTCGTCCAATGGTATCATAATATAGATCATCCCCAATTTGGTTGGGGATTATTACTATCTCATCTTGGCTTTGTCCATATTGAATTTGGCAAAATAACAACAGCACAGTCAATTTCAATAAATGCATAACTTAGTTGATTTTATTTCAATCTCGTATTACTCCAACCCCTAATGCCATACAATACAGCCAAGAACTCAATTTCTTTTTGTCGAATTTCTTTAGGTTCGCCAAAAACTCTGATTCCATTTCGCTTTTTTTCCCAAAAAAAGGCTCAGAGTCTTCAAAGTCAAAAAATGCCTGATCATGTGGTCCAATGCGTATAACCCTGTCCCCATGGATCCTTACGTAGGTGTCATACAAGGATTTTTCTGTTCTGACAATATTGTCTTTAAATCGAAACGTAAAATATAAATCGAAGGTATCAAGATTACATCCACCGCTTCTAGGATCAAGTCACAGGAAAGCAACGACAAATGGGGAATCTCACGAAAAACATTATTGGTATCCAATACGATTTTATTCTCACTATCGTCGACTGTAAAGAAATTGTATGAGTAAATAAACCATTTGGATCGGTAAAGTACATTACAGAAATTCCGATGATTCACATGAAAATCGCAGAAACCATTTTCTTCAGAACATGCCTCAGAGCTAACTTCATTGTATTTTAAGCTGGCATCATCCACACCGTCATGGCAGCGCGTAATGCAAAGACAAAAAAACATGATTGTTATTTTCCATAAGTTTCCATTCATGTTCTAGGCAACTGCATGATTGAAAATTATTACTCCGGTTTTCTTCAATGATTTTCTTTGCCTTTCGTTCCTCTGAGGCTTTAAAGTTACGCAGATAATTTTAGTGGACCCAGCCAGTATTTTCCCTGTCCTTCGCCTTTTCTATGGTACCGCGACTGGTTAAAATTGAAGTATCCGTCGGTGTTTTCATTAATTGTGGCCGTACCTCATTGATATGGCGATAGAAGATCATTACTTGATTGGACTGTAAGCCTAGACCCCTTGATATGCTCCATAATCTTGACAGCGAAAGATCCTTTACATTTGATTCTTTGGACTGCTATCAGCCCTTTATCTTGCTACCGTTTCATTTGTGTAAATTCAATGAAATAGGGATTATAAGTATACACCAATGAGTGCCGTTCTTCATCCGAGAGTTTACGGATCCGCGGTTTTTCCATTTCTTCATAGTTAATTTTGGGATCATTGGAGGGGTATCTTGTTCTCAAGATGTATTTAACCTCATAAAGGTCATCAAGCCCCCCGCCAGTAACGTCTGGATCGTTGGTATAATAAATGACCTCCATCCGATCTCCTATAGGCTGGTCCTTACTATCTCTCTTAACTTTAACAAGAAGTGAGGATTCACTTAAATCGGAACTTTCTACATAAAAATGGTAGTAGTCGGTTGATAATGGCAACGCCGATTCTGCTCTAATTGACCTTAGATTTGCCATGCTACCAGCATTAAACCTCACCAGTCTGCAAAAGGCTAAATCTTTCGCACCGTGAATTCTTGGCCCGGATACCCAACTTCCGAGGCCTCCCAACTCTGCAGCACCGCTTAAAACATAGAATAAGGGATCCTTATCCGGGTTGTAATAAATCAAGTATCGGTCTCCATGTCGAAAAAGATCATCGAACAGATCTACAGTCACCGTATCCCGATAGTGGTATACCCGGTTGGTTTGAGGCTTTTCAATGAGGTAGTGATGCGGTCTGATATACCCATTTTCGGCACGCCAGAACTTAAGGCGCAAGTCCAATATGTGCCATGGTAAGAGGGGATCGAATAGAATGTCACCAGGTCGATTTTTTTGGCGCACATGGCCTGTCCCGCTTTTATATAGATCACCCGGAGTTAGATCAGGATTAGCCATCATCCGATATTCCAATATTTGATGGCTTGCTAATTGGAGTATTTGCCTATACAGCTTATGTGGAAGAGTATCGTAATAGATATTCTCTCCAATCTCGTTGGGAATCACGACAATTTTAGCATCGGTTTGAGCGGTTGATTCTTCATTTAAAACCGCGGCAAAAAAAATGAGGAGAAAAGTCCATTTCATTTGAAAAACTTTTATCTCAAAATTAATCTGACACAAAAGTAGATAGATCTGGCAAATCTCAAGATTTTCCAGATCAGGCACTTCCGAGTGACGGTTCTTCCAGAGCCATTAGGCAGTCATTTTAGCTCTAATCTTAGTGCATCGAAAATGACTTTTGGCTCTTCTTTGTTGCGGATGTGGCCTCACCCTGCCCCATACAAGAAAATAGGAATAACAATAGTACATACAAGAATTTCCGTTTAATTCTGTTCTTCATGCAGTTCTCATTTTGGTTTCTTAAAAACATAAGTTCTGGTAGACTTTCTTCTTCATCGACTGGGTCAGGTAATCTACTTTCTAGCCATGTTCTGACCACCTCAGGAGTAAAATCTGTATGCTTATTTTGGATAAGCCACGAAAGATAATCCCCCAGGTCCTCCATTCATATATGGTGGCGGTGATACAGGAATAAACGCTGTAGGTAACCTTTCCTCTTGTGATAAATAATTTAAAACATGTCCTAGCTCCTATATTGGCCAAGGAGGTAGAGCACCCCGCCATACTAAGAGCGGCGACGGAACAGCAAAGGAGAGAGGAACGAACGACAACGCTAGGTCGGGAGCCGCTGCTTGCGGTCGACTGCGGAGTATCGACGAGCGCCGCTCTTCTGCTTATTAGGACTTCGTAACCTGTTAAGGTTTCATTTTATCTACGTCTTGCCGCGTATCAAAAATGTCGGTGATGTAAATGACAGGCTTAATGATTCGATAGATCATCTTGTAGAAGGGTTTAATTGGAACATATCGATGACCTTGCCCCAGGTGCTTTAGGTTATCTTCTTCCTGGCCCAGCATCGGATGATCTTTAAGTAGTTTGGCTTTGGCAAGTACGTCTTTTCTAACCTGGCGTCCTTTTTTGCCATTGCCCCTTCGGCGGAAATAATGGTAGATACGTTTGAGTTGATCCTTGGCAGGATCGGTGATCTTGATCCTCATACATTAATCCCAATCTTCTTCGACAATCGTTTCAATATCACTAACCCGCCCTTCGGCGATCGCAACATTAGAAGCTTCGGCCCTGGCAACCAATTCTTCCTCTGTCATCGGCTTCAAAGAAGCTTCATAAGCGGCTATATCGGCCGCTTTTTTGAGTTCCTGGATATGTTTGATAATATCCATATCCTGAAGTTGGACCAGCCATTCTATTAGTTCGAACTTTTCTGCTTGTACATTCATTGCCGATAAAATTGAATTACATAAAGTTAACGCTTTTATTAAAAAATTGGTTTCTATTTGAGGGGATAATATTTGCGGACCTGTTGCTGCAACTGTTCCAGATTCGTTTGCCGGTACTGCTCGGTGACACTGATTCGTTCATGTCCTGCAAAGACCTGCACCTGTCTCAGTCCTTTCCCAGCAGGCAACATGACAGGCCCAGGAAACCGAGCTGGCGAGCTGCTTGCCGCCAGCGGAGACACGACGAACACCGCTTTACTGCGTGTGTGTTGGCCTGGATAGTCGTCGATAGATCTGGCAAATCTCAAGATTTTCCAGATCAGACACTTCCGAGTGACGGTTCTTCCAGAGTCATTAGGCAGTGATCATTGAACCCGACTTAAAAAAGCCTAAATCCCAGAATTAGAGATTGAGTATAATAATTCGAAGACCAAAAAGAGTAACTATTGAGGACTTCTCTA
>JANQRV010000191.1 GCA_028284395.1 Saprospiraceae bacterium | reverse complement strand
TAGCTGGAGCTGCTTCTCCCATTAGCAAGTGCGTCGGCGTTGTGATGGACTATACCCAGTGTAGTTTACAGCAGGCGATTCAAATGGCGAGCAGTAACCCGGCAAAAATGTTTGGTCTGGCGGATCGTGGCGAAATAGCACCGGGAAGACGAGCCGATCTTATCCTGTTTACCATTGAAAATAAGAAGATTGAAATCCAACAAACCTTCGTTGAAGGCGCGTTGGTTTATTCAAAATAAGCGGAAAACCACAACATGAAAAAGAATCCCTTGTTGGCAAGGATTTTACTGGCATTTAGCGCCATTGGCCCCGGTTTGTTCTTGATTGGATACAACATTGGTACCGGTAGTGTGACGACCATGGCCAAAACCGGGGCAGAACATGGCATGACCCTTTTCTGGGCCCTTGTCCTTTCATGTATCTTTACCTATGTTCTTATGGTGGCCTACGGTAAAGTGACGCTGGTCACTGGTAATACCATTCTGTTCAATTTCCGCAAGTGGTTTAAATGGGGCAAATTCCTATCGATATACATCATGATTGCCCTCATCCTTGGCGAATTATTAGCACTTATGGGGGTCATGGGGATTGTTGCCGACCTGGTGCAAGAGGGCGTTCGGCTCGCATTTGACGACCTGGAAGTACATCGCGGCTGGATAATCCTGACCTTCTCGGTTTTACTTTACATCCTCCTTTGGTACGGTCGTTATCAGATCTTTGAGCGAGTGCTGACGGTTTTAGTCCTGCTGATGGGACTTTCATTTATGGTCGTTTTCTTCCTGATCAAACCGGATTGGAGTGCTTTAGCGGCTGGGTTGATGCCGAGCATACCGGATACTCCGGGTGCATTGGGGCTGATTGCCGCCATTGCCGGAACGACTTGTTCGGCAGCCGTTTTTGTCATGCGAAGTACGGTCGTTGCGGAGAAGGGGTGGGGAGTAGCCGATCTGGATACTGAAAAAAGGGATGCAGCAGTTTCTGCATTTATGATGCTCTTTTTGAGTGGCATTATCATGGCGGTTGGAGCGGGAACCCTTCACGTTATGGGCTTAAAATTAGACGAAACGGTTGAGATGATCCACCTGCTTGCACCCATTGGAGGAAAAGCCGCTGCGTTGATTCTAATTTTGGGCATTACCGGTGCGGGTTTGTCAACGGTCTTTCCAATCGTTTTGATTGCTCCGTGGCTGTTTGCAGATTACATGGGTAAGCCGCGAAATATTCACTCTTTTCAATCTCGCATGCTTATTCTCATCGCCCTATTTTTTGCTTTTGGAACGGTTTTTTTGTCGGAGCGACCCCCGGCTTTGATGGTCTTTTCGCAAGCCTTTCAAGCCTGTATTTTACCCGCCGTTGCCATTCCGGTCTTCTGGCTTATCAATCAACGGACCATCATGCAAGAACATCGGGCCGGCCTTTCGCTAAACTTTGGATTGATTGCCGTCATTTTATTTTCGCTATTGACCACGTATTTTGCTTTAGTGGCTTTTTTCTCCTAAAGTTTCCCGTCTGCAGAACCCTAAGAGGTTGCGTTTTGAAGGAAAGAGCGGATGTTTTTTTTATGGTAACTACTTCTAAGTTACTCTATTGTTACCCATTTAATTAAGTTGTATTCGGCGGTTTATTCTCACCTCTGATCTTGTGGTAAATGCGAAAATAAATCCTTGTTGGTAAACGGGAATTTCACGCATATTGGACACGTAACTCACCGGATGGTCCAGGAACTTGGCAGTGGCTTACAGTCGTCGTAAGTCATGCTGTTTCATGTATAGATTCGATAGCAACTTTGGATAACTTATACAATAAGCTGGCAGCAATCGCCAGGAGGCAACGGGTATCCGATGTGCATCGGACAACCGCGTTTAGGGTTGCATGGAAAGGTATGAGCGACCAGCCTTCAAAATTGGAGAGAGTAAATTATAGATAGATTAGACTGTGTTCAGGCCCGGAATCGTCAAAAGAGCGACTTCCGGGTTTGGTTTTGTATTTTACACGGTCACAACCTCAAAGAGTCTTCGATAAAATAGCAAAATCGATCATCATGCGGTCCGGTAATTTACTTTTCTTACTACTATTTGGGTTGGTTTCAATGGAAGCCCAAGAGATTTCCCTTGGACAAAATATTTTTACACCTCAGGAAGAACACACCCATGGTTCGACGATAGTGGAGCTACCTAATGGAGATCTTTTGGTTGCCTGGTTTCAGGGAACTGGTGAACGCTGGGCCGATGACGTCCGGATTATGGGAGCCCGTTTACGTAAAGGGGAAAGTACTTGGACCGATCCTTTTCTCATGGCCGATGTCCCGGATTTTCCAGATATAAATCCTGTCTTGTTTTTGGACAGCCGAGCCCAATTGTGGTTGGTTTGGTACACGGTGATTGCCAATCAATGGGAAACGTCTCTTCTTAAATACCGGATCAGCCGAAATTTTATGCAGGCGGATGGCCCACCGCAATGGGCGTGGCAGGATGTCATTCACGTGAAGCCGGGCGACCCCACGGAACGAGGAATGAAAGAGGACGACCGGTTTGTGAAGGCAGTGACCGAGCAATTTGACATACAAGCAGAAAATTTGATGGAACAAGGCACTTCGGCAGAATTATTTGAACGTTGGATCCGCTTCAAGAACGACATCATAAGCAAAGCCCGTGGAGAAAACATGATTCGGTCCGGAGAACGCTATCCCTATTTCCGGAGAATGGGATGGCAGACCAAGAATAAAGCGACGATGATCGGAGACCGCATTCTGCTCCCTTTGTATTCGGACGGCCTGGAAATGTCGTTATTTGCGATCACCGATGACTTTGGAGAACACTGGCAATTTAGTACTCCATTGGTTGGGATCGCCAATATCCAGGCTTCGGTAGCGCAAAAAGAAGATGGCACTCTGATCGCTTACATGCGAGACAATGGTCCGGCTCCAAAACGCCACCCAAAGAGCTTTTCTAAAGATCAAGGCCTTACGTGGAGCCCGGTCGTGGACAGCGACCTCCCTAATCCAGGTTCGGGCTCCGACGTAGTGACCTTGGAAAACGGACACTGGGTCATTGCCTACAACGATACGGAAAAGGGAAGGCATTCACTGGCCGTAGCCCTTTCGACGAATGAAGGGGAAAGTTGGGAGTACCGACGGCATCTTGAGTTAGACAAAGGGAGCGCCCCGCGCACGGCTTCATATCCTTCCGTCATTAACGCGCAGGACGGCCAGATTCACCTGGTCTATAGTTATACACAACCGGCTGATAACAAAAAGAATTTGGAGACGATACGCTACATCCGGATCAATGAAGATTGGATCAAGCAGGGAGATCGCCCCTAGTCTTTTTTGATCTTGGTACCCATCGGGGTCGGACTCTTATAGTGCTCAAATGGATAAGTGTCGGGAGTAACTACTACGCCCGTACTGAGTTTGAGCGGAACGGGCCCGACGCCGGGAAAATTGAGTTCTACAAAAAAGGCGGTCCATCCCTGATCGGGCTTATCCACGCCGATAGTATATTTCCCATCTTTGGAAAGTGGGATGGTGGTAGGCTGATAAGCTTGCCCGATCGAGTCCACTTGAAAGTTGCGGGCTTTGGGATTATGTGCTTGCCACAGGGTCAATTCCTGCGGTGGTGCACCAGCTTTTGTTTGCAGATGGATTACGCCGTCTTTAACCTGCCAGTCAAATGTCGGCCTTTGCTTACCTAGCAATACCATTTGGTAGAAGGACAAAAGGGTTTCCAGTGCATCCGTTCCCCGCATGCTGTGTTCGGAGTTTGGTACGTAGCGGAGGTTTTTTTCCCCTTTTAGTTCTTTCCAATAAAATTGCCACGAGTCCGGCAGGAAAAACTGATCTCCCGTTCCGTTGATGATCAGCTTAGGGAGGTGAAGATCGTCTTTAAAGGAAAATGGTTCCGTCAGGGCTAGTAGCCGTTCATACTCCACCGAATTTTGCCATTCCATGATGCCTTCCTCGACATAATTGCCCACTGCCGGGGCCCAATAACCATAGACACGCCAATGGTGTTCGAACGATGGAACAGCGTTGAGCATGTCGATTACGATTGGGGCGATCGCCGCCACTCGGTTGTCGACAGCACCTGTGGTCCAAGTGGTCCATCCTCGTTTGGAGCCCCCGGCCACCACATACTTTTCTACGGCGGTTATGTTGTCTTCCTGTTCGGATACTTCCGAAATTACGTCCATGGCTCGAACTGCAGCCTTGGTCATTGGAAAACGAGCCAACCATCTGGCATCCTTCATTTGGGCCCCTCCTTCCAAAAATTGTCGCCAACCATAGGCAATCAATTCGTCTTCTTTCCGGGGGCCGAAATCATCTCCGACAAATTCCGTAGGCTGATTGGGCACGTTGTGTAGTTCCGCAACGATGCTCTGCGAACCCATGGCAAGTTGGAGAACTAGGTCATCGGATTTGTCGGGTTGTTTTGAAGTGCGACTGCCCCCACCGATAAAAAGCAAAGCAGTATTGGTTTTGGCAGCATCGGGAACCACCATTGTCAACCAGTGCCACCAAACGGGGTCTTTGACTTCTTTGGTGGTCAGCCATTTTTGAGAAACCATCCTAATGACAAAGGTCGTGTGTCCTTCGCCACGTATCTTGTCCACGATCCGGTATTCGAAGGCGTCGTCTTTGGCATGAACATACTCCTTGAGAGCGTTGATCGAGTACTTGGAGGAAGATTGTTGAAGTACTAGATCACTCTGGCTGTCAGTACTTTTATCCTGACCGGAAAGAGTGGTAACAAGTAGCAAAAAAAGGAAAAAGAAAAGTGGTGATCTCATTTTTCAGAATTTGTGATTGGAATGATGTAGAAAAGTTGGTACTTAAGATACAAAACCTCTTATTTTTACCCAATGTATACGTATAAGCCATACCTCATCTTCTTTGCCGTATTGTCTTTATCTGGTTGCCAACCTAGAAATAATCAGCAACCTACGGCAACAGCCGTCGAAAAACCCAATATCATTGTGATTCTTGCCGATGATTTCGGTGTGGGGGATATTCAGGCGCACTATCCCAATAATAAAATTCCGACGCCGTATCTGGATCGATTGGTAGACCAAGGTATGAGCTTTACGGATGCACATAGTGCTTCGGCCGTCTGTACTCCTACGCGCTATGGCTTGTTGACCGGTCGCTACTGTTGGCGAACTGGTTTGCAAGAATGGGTGCTTGCGGCTTACGAACCGCCATTAATTGCAGCTGAGCGACTGACCTTGCCCGGATTTCTGAGCAACAATGGGTATCAAACCGCTTGCGTTGGAAAATGGCATCTTGGGTGGGAATGGCCAGGCGAAACCAATCAAAGCAGGATGTTGGAAGAACGAAACGGGCTCAAACATGAAAAATGGGACTTTTCCAAACCAATCCTGGAAGGCCCCATCCAACGTGGCTTTGATTACTATTTTGGAGTTGGTGTACCCAACTTTCCTCCCTTTACCTACATTGAGAATGATCGGATAGTAGACTTGCCGACCGAAAAGTATGCTTATCATCCTGACCAGGGTGTAGTGATGCCAAGAGGGTTTGAAGGATGTCCGATCGCCCCGGATTGGAGATTCGATCGAATCTTACCGGACCTTACGGAGCGAGCCGTTCAGTACATCCACGATCACGCAGCGGACGAGGCACCATTTTTCCTGTATTTCTCAATGACTTCTCCTCACGAACCGGTTTCCCCATCCGAAAAGTTTAAAGGCAAAAGCGGCATTGCTCCGATTGCTGATTTCGTAATGGAAACGGATTGGTCTGCCGGTCAGATCATCGAAGCCGTTGAAAAAGCAGGTATTGCCAACAATACCTTGTTGATCTTCACCGCAGATAATGGGCATTCTCATTACACGGGTTGGGAGCATCTCATCGAGGCCGGACATAAAATAAGCGGGCCCTACCGTGGCCACAAAGGCAATATTTGGGAAGGGGGGCATCGGGTACCGTTCGTGGTCCGCTGGCCGGGCAAGATCAAGGAAGGTACTGCTAATCGGCAAATGGTTTGTCTGAACGATATTTTTGCCACAACGGCCGAACTCTTGGGGCAGTCCCTCCCGGCTGATGCCGCAGAAGACAGTTATAGCTTCTTGAAGCCGTTGCTCGAACATCAGTCAAATGGCGAGCGGAATACACTGGTCAATCATTCGGTTGATGGCGAATTCGCTTATCGCAATGGTCCCTGGAAAATTGTGTTCGAAAAACCTACGGATAAGCGAGCCACATCCAGAGGAAAGGCCACACTGGTAAAATTGTTTAACTTGGATGAGGATGTGGGAGAAGAAAATGACCTGGCAGCTTCCAGACCGGAATTGGTGGCGCAAATGACTAATGAATTAGCCGCTGTTGTCGACAAAGGCCGTAGCACGCCCGGCCCCGACACCAATAATGATTCGCAGGTGGATTTTCTGCATATCCAAAAGCGTCGATGGATGCCGGAGTAAATTTCTAAAAAGTAAAGGAATAGTGATAACCTTCTGAAAAAATGAGGATACATGAGTGAAAAACTTTCAGCAGAAGAGCAAGAACTCGTAGCGTCTTTAAGGCTCGGAAAAGTCGGAGCTTTCGAAGAATTGTACGCCAGGTACTACAAGATGGTCGCCTCTTTTGTCCAGAACAATAGCGGAGACGATGAAGATACCAAGGATCTTTTCCAGGAAATGCTTTTCATCCTGGTTAAGAAATTACGAGAACCGGATTTTCAGTTGACTTCAAAATTAGGTACTTATATCTATGCTGTTGCACGCCATTTGTGGTTGCGGCGCTTAAAACAAAGAGGACGGATTCAATTGTCGGTCCAGGAAGAAGAACAGGAGAGAATAGATTTGACCGATGAGGAGATACGGGTTAAAGAAGAATTTGAAAGAAAACATGAATTGATGGCCAGTGTTTTAGAAACCCTGAAAGAGGACTGTAGGAAAGTGATCCTGGCTGCCTTTTACCAAAAAAGATCGCATAAAGAGATTGCCCAAATGATGGATTATACATTGCAGTTTGTGAAAGTAAAAATGCATCGTTGCATGGGAAATTTCCGAAAAAAAGTACAGAGTCGCCCGGAATTTAAAACATTTGAAAACGTCTAAATTGCATGGATCATGGCTGAAGAACGAGACCAGAAAATACTTCGCTACCTAAACGGCGAAATGAAGCCCGGAGAAACAACCGCCTTTGAGCGGCAAATTAGCCTGGACTCCGATCTGGAACAAGAGGTGGCGTTTCACCGTGATCTACTGCTTGGGATTCAATTTTATGGTGATCAACAACTGAAAGGCCGGATCGAAGCGGCCGAGATCAATGCCTATGATCGTGGTTTGCTTTTTACCGAACAGCACATCCAGGAATACCTGCAAGGCGGCTTAACGGAAAATGAAGTGACCATTCTGGAAAAACGAATGGCCAACGATCAAAAATTCAAAGAAACGGTGTCCTTCCATAAAGACCTATTGAGCGGTATCAGCTTTGCCGGAGATCAGCAGTTGAAGGCAGACATCCAGGAAGCCGCTGCAAAAATGGAGGGTCGTGGTTTTTTTGAAGAGCCTGTCAGCCAGAAGCAAGAAGCTGTTACCAAGCGTCCGAAAGCAGGGATTTTTTCTATAATCAGTCGCCGTAACCTGGCAATGGCCGCTTCTTTTTTGCTTTTGTTGTCGGTGGGTTACTTCCTGTTTCAGCCGGGCAATACCTATCCCGACATTTATGCCATGCACTTCAAAACTGATGGTCAGCTCAGAGGAGCGGAATCCAAACAACTTTCCCAGATCGTTGCTGCAATTCCCGATGCTGACCAAAGAGGTCAACTGGAAACTGCCCTACAAGCTTATGCTGATGGAGAACACAAACTAGCTGTGGATCTGTTCGATGCATATCGGGCGATTTATCCGAAGGATGATATCGGACAATTTTTTCATGGGCTAAGCTTCATGAAGATCGATCAATATTCACGAGCGATTGCAAATTTTGATTTGCTTTTACAAGGTTCGAACCCTAAATATAAACCGGATGCCATCTGGTTCAAAGGGTTGTCTTTTCTTCAGATAAGTGGGAAAAAGGAAGAAGCCTTAACGGTGTTCCGACAGATCGTTGCTTCTGAAACCTCGCCTTACATCATACAGGCCAAAGCGATTCTACAAGAATTGGAATAAGTCGCCTTTCTTCCGTTGCATTACTCCGACCAGATCAGGGTCAAAAAGAGATGATCATCGTAAAGTTTTCTGGATGATCGGGACTCCACAAGCTCAGCTTGTGGAGTTTTTTTTTGAAAAAAAATGAGCCCGGGGTGATAACCTCTCTTCCCCTTGTGGATAAATGAATGAAAGCAACATTGACATTCATTAATCTTAAAAAATCAAAAATTATGTTGGCCTATTTAATCCTTATTCTGGCTGCGCGGACTTGTTACCTCGTCCACTCCTTCCGAATGGAAGAGCAGAAAAAATGATCATTCAATACGACTGAATCTACAGACTCAATTCCTAGAACCTTTTAACAACAAAACTCATGTTACGCAATCCTAGACTCAAAACGAATATTGTTCAAGCGAGCGCCACCATTGACCTCAGAGAAGAGATGTGGCAACTATATAATCGGTATTACACCGTTACTCCTCAGTCTTTTTTTAAGCGATTTGAAAGCAACGACTATTATGCGCTCTATACTTCCGGTGATGAACTGGTTGGATTCACCGGACTGAGGATTAAAACGATTCAAACTGAATTCGGACCGGCACAAACGCTTTACGTTGGGCAGTCGGTGATCCACCGGTCATTCCGAGCCAAATCCCTGATACCCCGCACCTGTTGTCGGCTGTTCATTCAATGGTTGTTAAGTGATCCGTTTCGCCCGGTATACATCTGGTGCGATGCCTTAACTTATAAGCCTTATTTGCTTTTCGCCAACTCCCTATTGCGATTCTACCCCAGTCGCAAGAGCAAGACCCCAGCCAAAGAAAGAGCAATTATCAATCAATTGGGAAAAGAATACTATGGGGCGGCTTTTAACCCCGAAATGGGTACCGTGCGGAAGAACGCCAATATCATTACTGATCCATCCACACTCATTTCGGAAAGGGATCGGCAAAATCCCGACATTGACTTTTTTACAAAGGCCAATCCAAATTACGCAGCGGGTCATGGCTTGATCACGATGGCGCCGATTGGATGGACGAATCTCTTGTTTTTGATTGGCAAGTGCTTTAAAAAGCGACTGTCTAAATCTTACCTGCTTAAGTAGAGCAAACCAGCAAATAAGAGGGCAATGATAAGAAGCAATAATCCGATGCAGATTGGATAGTCAAGCAGTCTAAGGGCACTCCAGCCAGCGATCTGGTCCATGTTGCCAATAGGGATAAAGGCTGCCCAGTAAAAAGGGTGTGCATGTTGTGGATCTCCCCTCTGCAAAAACTCCAGTTTCGCTTGTTGTAGT
>JANQRV010000178.1 GCA_028284395.1 Saprospiraceae bacterium | reverse complement strand
GGGCAACGACCTCCGACTCCCAGTAAAGAAGATGGCCCTGAATATGAGGAAATCGACGGCATTGAAAATACATATACTGCTTATCGCAACCTAAAGCGTCAGGCGAAGCGAATGGAGCTTTTCGGCACCCTTGACTTCGACGTTATTGAAAAAGCCAAAAAGGGGAACTATGAATTAAAAAATTCAAAAATATACCGATGCGATCCTCCGTCTGGCGATGAGAGCCCCAGCGTTTTTATTCACATTACTGATCCTGGATATAGAGGCGAGACCTTGGATGGTTTTAAGGCGAACGAAACAACAATCGACGAAATAATCGATGAATATGGAGAGCCAAATATGCGTTACAAAACAACGGCCGGGGAGATCATTGTCTATGAAGAAATGCTCTTCATAATAGACAAGAATCGCAAAATTAGCCGTTGGGCAAAGTTCCTGACAAAGTCTTAAAAATTCGGTCAGCTTTTCTGGGCGAAAACCACAAAATTTTAGAATTTTTGTAGCTTTAATCAGGCTAATCGCTTGCAAATGGAAAAGGAAGGAAATAAGTACATTAAGGCTATTAAGAAGAATGATTTCCAGGCCCTGAAGGAACTCTATCAACAGTTCTTACCAAAAATTTCCTATTTCATCAAGAACAACGGAGGTACTTTCGAAGATGCCAAAGATGTTTTCCAGGATGCCTTGGTCGTGATTTACAAAAAGACACGATCCAATGATTTCGAATTGACAAGTGGCTTTTATACGCTTCTGTATGGCATTTGTCGTAATCTATGGGGTAATCGCTTGCAAAAAAAATCTAGAACCGAGGTAACCTTAACCGATGATTACAAATATACTTTTGAGGATGAAACCAGCCGCCTAATCGAAAAAGAAGAAGAAAACAGAATTTTCTGGGACGCTTTCAGACAACTGGGGCAGGGTTGTCAGCGACTATTGGAATTGTTTTTTGCCAAGACAAAAATGGCGGACATTGTTCAGCAGTTAGAATTGAGCAGTGTCGCTTATGCAAAGAAGCGAAAATTTCAGTGCAAAGAACAATTAATTAAATTGGTGAAAGCAGACGCCAGATACGTCGAATTGAACTACAAAGTATCGGAACATGGAGGAAAGGTATGAAGACATCGAAAAGTACCTGGAAGGTAAACTAACGGGGGAGGAATTGCGTGCATTTGAAACGGCGATGAAAGAAGAACCAGAATTGGCGGAAGAAGTGGCGCTTCACCAGCGACTCGGCGACTTCCTGGAAGATGTAGATGCGATAGATTTTCGGAAAAATCTATCGCAGATTGGTGATGCCATCCAAGATTCCGTTAGGACTGGGGAAAACGATGATAATTCTCTGCAGTGGGGGAGTCGTATTATCGGCAGTATCATTGTTGTTCTGATGGTCGGAGCTTTGATTTATTCCCTATTACGCAAACCTTCTCCGGAAATACAAATGGCGTCTGATGATCTCATATCGGAAACCGATGCTACTGATTCTCCACAGATCATATCAACGGATACGACCAATGACGAACAGAATGGCATCATGACGACTAGGGCTGAAGAAAAATCGACTCCCGCCCAAGAGAGACCGCCAAAACCAACAGCAGTTCGTGATGTTTATAGTCCTAGCGCCAGAATAGAGAACTTAATGGATCCATCTAATCGGAGTAAAGTCTATGACTTCGAATTGAGTGCTAAGTTCAAGACATTTCCAGCAACGATACTCGAATTTGAAGGAGAACTCGTATGCAGTAGTTTGCCACAGACCAGTCGTTTTGTATTGGAGGTTTTTGACAATGTAGAATCCAATTACGATGGTCATCCATTTCTTTCCTTTTTGCTTGACCCGGTCGAATTGGACGAAGACCGACCCTTTGCATTTGGAAATAAGACCTCTTTTTTCGTCGGGGCGGACACTACGATTGAACTAAAAAAGGGACTCTACTATTATCAAGTTCGATTGAACGATGATCCAAACCCCTTGTTGATCAAAAAGTTTACCAATTAATTGATGAACCGAAGATTACCGGCAGAGTGGGAGCCCCAAAGCGGTATTCAATTTACTTTTCCGCACTATGATTCCGACTGGCAAAACACCATAAATGATGTTATTCCCTGCTTTGTCCGTTGCATTGAATCGGTCGCACGTTTTCAAAAGGTCGTAATCATCTGCGAAAATGAGACAGAGGTCGCTCCCTTTCTTCAAAGGGCGAATCAAGGGAATCTTCGCTTTTTAGAAATACCTTCTAACGATACTTGGACACGAGATTACGGTGCGCTCACTATTTTGGAAGATGATCGCTCCATTCTTTTAGACTTTGTCTTTAACGGTTGGGGGGGCAAATTTCCTGCAGCTAAAGACAATGGCATTACCCGTAAGTTTTTTGCCAGTTCTATTTGCAGGGGTGATGCCATTCAAAATCTGGATTTTGTATTAGAAGGTGGAAGCATTGAAAGTGATGGTCAAGGTACCATTTTGACCACCAGCAGTTGTCTTTTGAATCCCAATCGCAATCCGAGAATTAGCAAAAAAAGGGTGGAAGAAAAATTATTAAAGGCTTTTGGGTTAGAACGCATATTATGGCTGGAGAACGGCCAGTTAGAGGGAGACGATACGGATGGGCATATTGATACATTGGTCCGTTTTTGCAACGCTGAAACCATTGCTTATGTCCAGTGTTGTGACCCCTGTGATAGTCAGTATGGTTCCTTGAAAAAAATGGAAGGCGAGTTGTACAAATTGAAAACATCGAAGGGGCGACCTTATCACCTGGTACCCTTGCCACTACCGTCTGCACAATTTAATGAGAACGGACAACGACTTCCTGCCACCTATGCTAACTTTTTGATCATCAATGGGGCGGTCCTCATGCCGACTTACAATTGTCCTGAGGATGTTGTCGCCTTAAGAAGACTCAAGAAGGTATTTCCTAACCGGGAACTGATTGGCATCGATTGCCGCCCATTGATTGAACAAGGTGGATCATTACACTGTATTACCATGCAGTATCCATTGGGTGTGATCGTTTGAGAAAACAGTAACCTAGAATATGAATCAGCTAAAAGTTGGTATAGTCCAACAAGATTGTGGGTTGGACCGAGAGGCTAATATTGAAAAGAGTTTGGACGGGATAGCCAACTGTGCTAAAATTGGAGCCAACATAGTAGTCCTTCCCGAGCTTCACACGAGTTTGTACTTCTGTCAATCTGAAGATGTCGAAAAATTCGATTGGGCTCAATCCATTCCGGGAAAGGATACTATCCGGTTTGGAGCAATAGCAAAGCAACATGGGGTAGTACTAGTGACCTCTATTTTTGAGAAACGGGCCCCCGGACTGTATCACAATACAGCTGTTGTTTTTGAGAAAGATGGTTCGATAGCTGGAACTTACCGCAAGATGCACATTCCGGATGATCCGGCTTACTATGAAAAATTTTATTTTACACCGGGTGACCAGGGATTTCTGCCCATCAGGACCAGTGTAGGAAAACTAGGTGTGCTGGTGTGTTGGGACCAATGGTTTCCTGAAGCAGCTCGGTTAATGGCATTGGGTGGCGCCGATCTGCTAATATATCCGACCGCCATTGGATTTGAATCGACCGATACGCCAGCTGAAAAAAAGCGGCAATTGGATGCCTGGATAACGATTCAGCGATCTCACGCTATAGCTAATGGATTGCCAGTAGTGGTGGTTAATCGAACTGGCTTTGAGGAAGATTGGACAAAGGTCACCCGGGGTATTGAATTTTGGGGGAATAGTTTCTTGGTCGGTCCTCAGGGTGAAGTCCTCTATCAAGCCCCTCAAAATAGCGGTGCAACCAAGGTAGTATCAATCAATGGTAGTCGCACCGAAGAGGTTCGTCGAATCTGGCCCTTCTTTCGTGACCGGCGTATTGATGCATACAACGGGTTGACTGAGAGGTATTTAGATGAATGACTCTTACGTGCTTTCGCATACAAATATCAATTCTGAACCCATTTGGATATCTCGTTTGTCAAAATATCCCCAGGCTTCTCTAATCACGAAACCACTTTCGATCAGAAGCGTTCTTAACTGTTCTTCATAATAATATTTTAACTTGAGTTTTTCGGTGATCTTATGCGGAGCTTTTTGTCCTTCCTGAACGGAGTATGTAAATTCAACATGAATGATTTGCTCTGGGATTTCGATGTGTTTTCGAATGTGAGACCTCTGGACGAGCGTATTATCAATTTGGGCTTTAAAGTCAATCTGTTCGTTTAGATTGATCCAATTTTCGTCCAGTTGTGTATACGGGCGAAATACGTCGATGATGAAAGTTCCACCGGGTCGCAAGTGCCTGCGTGCACAGGCCAAACAATTTCTTTGGTCTTCTTCCCGTGTTAGTGATTGGAAGCTTCGGAAAGGGATAAAGATAAGGTTGTATCTCGTGTCTGTTTGAAAATTGGCCATGTCGGCATGTATCAATCGAATTCTTTCGCCGATGGAATCACTTTTGTCCTGCAGTTTTTTCCGGAATACATCCAACATAGGCTGAGATAGATCTAAACCATCAATTTGAAAGCCCTTTTCGGCCATGGGTATGGTCAACCTACCGGTGCCGCAAGCCATTTCTAAGATCGGACCTCCGGCCTTTTGGGCGTAAGATAGGTAGAATGGCAAGTCGTCTTCAAGTAATTCTTTATTGTCATAGTCATAGAGATGAGCAGTCCTGTAATATTGATTGGGAGGTGTGTTCGTTTCGTTCATGTGACTTTTTTTTACACTTAAACTAAATTTGTGAGACTTTCTTTAGATTTAGTAGATATTTAGATGAATTGGAGGAATTTTCGGTCAAAATCAATTGTACCCAATGAATTTAAGACTGCCTACCTGTTTTTGCTTTCTGCTATTTGCTTTCTCTTGCACGCAATATACTGAACCATCCAATGGCCAGGATTCACCAGAGATCCTTAAAGGCAACATTTCAATGGAGCTAATTGATCAGAGCCCTCACATTCGAACCCCAATTGGCCTGGCGATTGATCATCGGGATCAATTGTATGTTTTGGAATCTCATACCCATCAACCACTATCGGATTATTCCGGGCCAGCATTCGATCAAATAAAAAAGGGAATTGATCAGGATCTGGACGGCCGGCCGGAATCATGGATTATTTATGCCGATAGTATTGAAGATGGAATGAATATCGTAATCGATTCTGAAGAGGTGCTTTACCTGACAGAAAAGGACAAAGTAAAAAGTTTCCAAGATTTGGATGGTGATGGGAAAAGTGATGTCACTCGACTACTGCTGGACATGGGAGTCCCGGAGAGCGTTTATGATCATGCGGGGATCCTGGGAATTACCATTGGACCAGACGATTGGCTCTATATCTCCCGGGGAAATACCGGTGGACAATTTTGGGAAATCACGGGTACAGATGGTAAAGTACTCAATGGTTATGGTGATGGCGGAAATGTCTTTCGCTGTCGGAAGGATGGTACGGGATTAGAAGAAATCGCGACTGGTTTTTGGAATCCTTTTGATTTGAAGTTTACTTGGGATGGCAGGCTGATTTTGATTGATAATGATCCAGATAGTCGCGGCCCGAATCGACTGGTGGAGATCGTACCGGGAGGGGATTATGGATATCAATCCCTTTACGGTGGAAGCGGGATTCATCCCTTCTTGGCCTGGAACGGTGAATTGCCAGGAACCCTGCCTTATGCAGCCGCAGTTGGAGAGGCTCCCTGTGGATTGATTGACATCAGCCAGACACATTTGTCCAAAGAATTTCAGCAGGGAGTCTTAGCTGCAATTTGGGAGGAGAACATGATCGTTCATATTCCCTTACAAAAGAACGGAAGCACCGTGAAGGGAAATCCTTCCATTGTCCTGCGGGGAGATAGTACGTTTCATCCCGTGGCGATGGCCGCTAATAGTAAGGGCGAAATCTATCTTACCGATTGGGTGATCCGGCAATATCCCAATCATGGCGAAGGTAAATTATGGCGAATTCGGTCGGCCGATCAAATGAAGAAATGGGAAGGCCCGAACGGAGTTGTTCGCTTTCGGTTTGGGGACTGGGGACGTGATATGGATTCCGCAGATGCGATTTTGAAGGAATTGCAATCCAGCGACGTATTCCGCAATGCAGCAGCTAGAAGCGCCCTTCGTACCCGCACTTATGATGAAGCGGTATTGCAATGGATCGAAAGTTCAAACTCCAGCGTTCGTCTGCAGGCATTGTTGGCGGCAAAAGAAATTCCTCTGGAATTGAATGCCTCCTTATTACAAAGACTTTTGGTCGATGAAGACGAAAAGGTGCAGAAGATGGCGCTGATATATATCGCAACTAGATCGCGTGCTGATTTGTTGACCGAGGTCCATTCCTTGCTGAAAAAAGGTAGTGTAACCCCGGCCTTGCTGGAAACTTATCTGGCTACCATACGCCATTTACAACCTGCTTTTATTGCTGGTTACATTGGTAAATTAGAGCGGACATCAAAGCAATTGAAACGAAGTCTGCCGGAAGGGTATTTGTGGAATATTATAAAGGACAATTCGATACCAGAAGCGTTAAGAACAGCTGCCCTGCCATTTTTAGAGGTAGAAGATGACAATATCGAAATGCTGATCAATTTATTTGATCAATCCTCTCTGCAAATGAAATCTAATTTACTACAGTTGTTCCGGCCAATTGATCGCGAGGACCTAGCGAATGCGATCTTGCGATCGGCAATGGGACCTTCCCCCGCTGCAGGTTTTATAAGCCAGGCCCTAACGGTACTGCAATACCAATCGACGGATTTGTGCTCGGAGGTAACCTCCTTTTTGCAAAGGGAAGATCCCATCGTCAGAAAGGCAGCTGCTCGCTATCTCTGTCGCTGTTCCAAAAATGAGATAACCTCACAGGCTTTTAAAGACTTGAAGGAACAGGATGAGGCGAAGCAAATTTGGTTAGCTGGTACCGGCCAATTGAAGGTAATACCAGTCGATGAATGGGCAAAAATCCCAGATACTTTGGGAAGTGCATCCAATGGTCGTTTGGTTTTTCAGTCGACAATTGCTCAATGTCAAATTTGCCACAAAGCTGAGGGTTGGGGAGGAGATTTTGGGCCAGAGCTCTCCAATGTAGGTAACAGTAAGACGAAGAGACAATTGATCACAGCTATTTTGCAACCATCGTTGGAAATCGCTCCCGAATGGCAAGGATGGTTTGTGACGACGAAAGAGGGCCGGACTTACACGGGACGCCAGATTGACGTCGGTTTTAAAAATGTCGAACTCTATCTTCAATCCGGTAATTTCGAAACTTTTGAGGCCCCCAAGGATTACGGACTCGCTTCTAATTCATTGATGCCGGACGGATTGGTGAACCGGCTCAGTGTGAGTGACTTTAATGACTTAATAGCTTTTTTGATGACTTTAAAATAATTGGAAAATATGAAGCCTATGCTCAACCGTCGTTGGTTTGTAAAGCATTCGCCCACATTGCTTGCTACTACGGGATTCGGTCTGCGGAAGATTATGAGAAGATCTTTGAAAGAATAGATTCTTCTCATGTCGGATTGTGTTTAGATATGGGGCATTTTGATGGAGCTTCGATCAATAATTTTGAGGTTATAGAACGCTTTTACGAAAAAATATTACATGTCGACCTAAAGGATACAAAGGCTTTTGGGACTTACAAAACGGTTTCTTTCGGAACGGGAGCAACAGATGGTCCGGGTATTGTCAAAGCCCTGATCGAAAAAGATTATGCTGGCTTTCTGGTAATCGAACAGGCTCCGCCTATGGAAGATCTTGATCTTGTAACCGAAATGAAACGCGTCCGAGATATGTTCGCGGAATTTGAACAATGACAACCGCGAATGAATAAGACAATTGAAGTCAGTCGTATTTCTTTTTAAGGCTGACTTCAATTGTCTCAAGTTTTACCAACCTGCACTCCTATTGCTTTCCATTGGTCAGTCCCTCTGCTGTTCGATCTTCCAAAGGTGGTGCAGGAGTGCCCTCAGAAGGATGATTGGGTATCATTTTCAGAACTTCTTCTACAATTCTCTCCATTTGAGGATCACGGCCTTTGACAAGGATATTGGGGTCGTCCCAAACTTCAATATCAGGGCTGACACCTTCACCTTCCCAAAACCAGTGTCCATCATTGTCGTATAGACGGGCACCAGGAACGGTAATCCCCCCTCCGTCGATCAATCGATGTCCGGTGGCGGGGCCAACCAAGATACCTAAGGTTCGTTCTCCGACAATGGGGCCCGCCTTTAATTCCTGAAATGCCCAGGGTAGACCGTCTCCTCCCGAACCAGCCCAACCATTGATTAACATTCCAACTGGCCCCGTATTCGTCTTGATGGGATAGGTGTGGTCCTGGCCGTGTCGCCAATGAAGATTGTAAACAACCGGCCGCTGTAGTAATTCTAGAAATCGATCTGCCAATTGCCCACCACCGTTGAATCTTTCATCGATGATAAAGCCTTTTTTGTGCAATTGACCATAATACATTCTAACAAGTTCCAGTTGGCCTCGTCCAGCCGTATTGGACATGTACACATAACCGAGTTGCCCGTCGGATAACTCATCGACCATTTTTCGGTTGTTTTCAATCCATTCCAGATATCTTAAGGTCGACTCCTCCCCTGGGGTCAAGCACTTGACGACATGCTGCTTTTGGTCAGCTGCCATACCGGTACTACTCACGCTTAGCGAAACAGTTTTGCCAGACAGTCCCTCAAAAGCAGCATAAGGGTCCTTGTCCGGGTCAAGGGAGACACCGTTGACGGCGAGGATGTAATCCCCGACTTTGATGCTTACGCCGGGTTGATCCAAAGGAGATCGTACTTCGGTATCCCATTCGGCCGGTTTGACAATCCGTTTAATTTGGTATTTGCCATCTTTTCGAACCCAGTCGATCCCCAAAAAGCCTGTCATCTTGGGCTTCACTTGTTCGACATCACCTCCCCTTGTATATGTATGTCCAGCACTTAGTTCTGCTACTAGGTTTGATTGAATATTGGTGACATCCCAACGTGTGCGGGCGTCTTCAATAAGCGCTCCATAGCGATCACGCAGTGCTTCCCAGTCGAGTCCGTGCATATTTGGGTCGTAAAAGAAATCGCGGTGTCTCCGCCAAGTGTCAAGAAAGATCTGTCGCCATTCTTCTTTTGGAATGAGTTCCATTACAAGGCCGTCCGTGGGAATGGGCTTTTCGATCTTCTGATTGGGAGCTGGCTTAATGATTCCATATTTGCCTTTGCTACTAACGAGCAAGGCCTCACCGTCTGCCGTTAGAGTAGCACCGTTCACTCCTGATATAATCGTTTTTTCTTCTCTTTTTTCCAGGTCATATAGCACCAAAGATGCAGATCTTTCTCCAGAGCCAGTATTTGGAAATCTCAAATAGACGAATTTGCCTTTGAAAGAAACGATACCCCCAATATTTCCAGCCTTAGGAGGCAGTATGACCAATCTGGATTCGAGGCCGTCAAAATCTATTTGAACTTCCGGCAGTTTGGATTTTTTCTCATCCTTTTTTTGATCTGATTCAGCACTTTTGCTTTCCTGCTCACTTTTCTCTTCCAGGGCATCATTTTTTGGATGGAGAAGAGATGGAGTGTCCTTAGTCAGGCTTATCGAGGCGATCTGCGTGGCATTGGGATAAATCCAGGTCCCATCCAAATCCGAGTAATTTGCCGACAAATTGCGATCGGTCAGATAAAACAGATATTTACCGTCAGCACTAAATACGGGGTCGGAATCGTCGTAGAATCCACTAGTGGCCTGATGTAATTGTTGGCCCTCTACATTGTAGACAAAAACAGCATTGTTGGAATTCTCAAGTCCTTGGGTGAAAGTAATCCATTTGGAATCAGGAGACCAAGAGATCGAAAAACCACCGCGACTCGGGTGCCCTTGGTTCCATTTGGTATTACCGGCAATAGTCGCACTACCAGAGGCTACATCTAAAATAGTGATGTCATTTTTTTCGTCGATGAATGCCAATTTCTTACTGTCAGGAGACCAATTGAGCGTATAGCCGAACCCCTTTCCACGATTACTGACTTTTCGAGCGGCCGAATTACCGTCTGCAGCTTGTACGTAGACTTCAAATTCACCGGAGCGGTCACTCCAGAAAGCAAGTTGTGCTCCATCCGGAGACCAGGCAGGGTCCCGGTCGAATGCTCCACTTGAGCGGGTCATATTCATACTGAAGCCTTCTTTTACCGGTACGTTAAAAAGCTCTCCGCGGGCTTCAAAGACGATACGCTTTCCCTTTGGCGAAGCAGTCATGTTTGCAATGTTCTTGCTGACATCTTTTGTAGTTGGCATTTCTATGGAAAGATCACTGACTACATTGACTTCAACCGGTCGATAGTCTTCACCTCCCAACGGCATGATATAAAGCACCCCGCCAGCTTCGAAGACAAGGTCGCTGGGCCCCGTCGACATATAGGAAATATCGAAATCCTTAAAGTCCGTTATCTTCTTAGTTTGTTTGTTCTTGGTGTCATAAGACCAAAGGTTGAGCCTCATATCATCTGCCTGATCTGAGACAAAATAGATGTTATCGCCGGCCCAAGCTGGTTTGCCATCATTGGCATCATTGTTTGTAATGTTTTCAGCAGTATTACTTTGGAGGTCAAAAATGATGATGTCAGATGCAAGGCCGCCCCGGTATCTTTTAAAGGGATAGTTTTCCGTGATCTTAGTAATATAAGCCAATTGTTTCCCATCCGGTGAATAGCTTGCCAATTCTCCATAGGGAATCTGGAGTTTTTCTGGAAATCCACCATTCTTATCAACTAAGAAAAACTGATTTCCCCTTCTCTGACCTAGTTCGCGGCGGGAAGCAAAGAGGAGCTTTTCACCGTCGGGATGCCAATCCAACATGCGGTCGCTGAAGGAGTGGTAAGTAATTCGGTTGGGCAATCCGCCGGCTGTAGGTATGACGTAGAGATCGGCATTGCCATGGTAGTTGGCGGTATAAGCAATTTGCTGACCATCTGGTGAAAATCTTGGCCAGGATTCCTCTCCCGGAGAATGCGTCACCTGGATGGCTGTGCCACCCGCCTTAGGCATGACCCAGATATCTCCTCCGTAGACGAAAGTGATCTGCGTTTCAGATACATCCAGGTAGCGCATCAATTTGGCATTGACTTGTGCTTCGGAAAGTTGCCAGAAACAACAAATACCTAACGTTAACAGTACTTTTTTCATAGTGATCTTATTGAATTATAGTTGTAATAATGACCCAAATGGTATACTGTTTCCAAATGTTGGGGCTGAAAATTATGGGGTTTATTTCGATTAGGCGTTCAATATGTTGCTAAAACAGCTGGGTATCAGGCGTTGTAGCGTTTCACGTCTTGCCACTAACAAAGATGTGATCAATTGGTAAAGATTTAAAATATTTTGGAGAGGAAGCAGGTTCCTAAGAATAAATCTGTTTACTTTTACCGCCTTTCAGGGAGATATTTCCCTAACACGAAAATTAAACCATGAAAAAATTAGCCTATCTAATAGCTTCGCTTGTGCTGATCGCCGGATGTGACTCAGATGGTGGCAGCAGTGCAGGGGCCTCAGGTAGTGGTGAACTCACTACTGCAATGGATAGTATGTCCTATGGCGTAGGAGCTTATTTTAGTCAGCAATTCCAGAATCAGGGCATTGGCCTCAATGGTGTGAAAGCAGGAGAAGGTTTTTCATCTGGCTTTGGCGGGAATACAATGACCCCTGAATATCAGAACGTGATCGTTCGTTATCAAATGGCGATGCAGGCTCGTCAGGGAGCACCGTTTACGGATAGTGATCCATTAAATGTCGATGTAGATTCACTTTCTTATGCGATTGGATTGGACTTTGGTTCGCAAATGAAAGATGCTGATATGGCAGTTAACGGAAATGCCTTTCAACAAGGGTGTTCAGACCTCGTTGCTGGAAATGGAAAACTGGATGACCAGGGAATTCAGAATCAACTGCAAAATTTCAGTATGATGGTACAGCAGAAGCAACAAGCTGTTGCTGCCGAAAAAGCAGTTGCTAATAAGGAGAAAGGAAAAACCTTCATTGCCGAAAAAGCACAAGAAGAAGGGGTAGTAGCTACGGCTTCCGGGCTTCATTATAAGGTACTCAAGGCGGGTTCTGGAGCTTCTCCTAAGGCCACAGATCAGGTAACAGTTCACTATGAAGGACGTTTGATTGATGGAACTATTTTTGATAGTTCTTACCAAAGGGGCAACCCCGCAGAATTTGGCCTTAATCAAGTTATTTCCGGATGGACTGAAGGTGTTCAATTGATGAAACCTGGTGCGAAATATCAGTTCTATATTCCATCAGACTTGGCCTATGGCGATCGGGGTTCGCCTCCTAATATCGGTCCCGGTGAAACATTAATTTTTGATGTTGAATTGCTCGAGGTGAAGTAATAAAAAACATGCAGTTGTAGTGGGTAGTAACCTTTTTGAGTACTACCCACTGTAACTACTCTTTTCTTACCGTTTCCATTTTCGATATAAACCCACCACAAAAAGAGCGAAGGAAGAAATGAAATCAACTTGCATCCCGATGTTAGAATGGTCCGCTAGCATGATCGACAACTGATCGCTAAATGGATTGTCGTTGATGATGTAGGTCCAAGTAGAGGTTGGGGGTTCTACCTCCTCTTCAAGCTTCTCAACCGTGCCTGTTTCGAGCATAAATAAAGCATCCGTTGCTTTGTCTTGGAGAAATTCTTCCAAGAGCTCAAATTTTTCTGAGGCCCGTTTTCTAAAGTTGCGCAAGGGGTTTTCGCCACCCAACCTCACGAAATGGATGCCTTCTCGCAATTGCGATAAGATGTCGAGGTGTTCGGCCCATGCTCGGTCATATTGATACAAGAGCCACTTTTGGGCCAGGGACAGTTTTTTGGGGTTGGACCTATGAAGTCCTGTAAGATCTCCCTGGATCAGACTCCTGACATCTTCGAGAATTGCTTGTCTTTCCGCTTGTATGATCTGCCTTTGTTTCTCAATAATTGAAGAGTATTGATAGAGCATTTTTCGGAGATCAAAAAAGCGATATTCAATAATACGTTGCGTGATATTGATGAATCGGAGAATTTTCTTGTTGGTGATCGCTTCCTTACTATTGATCGATCGATATTTTTTGGGTAGCAATGCTTTTAACCCATACTTGACCATCAATTCATCTTCAAAACTGATGAAAAATCTCGATGACCCAATGTCTCCTTGACGGCCAGCACGACCTCTTAGCTGCTGATCGATTCTCGTACTTTCGTGTCGGTTGGTTCCAATAACGTATAGCCCCCCTACTCTTAGAACCTTTTCTCGGTCCACTTGGTCCGGGCCACCCAGACGGATATCGGTGCCTCTACCTGCCATATTCGTAGCTATTGTTACAGCACCTAGACTACCGGCCTTAGCAATGATTTTAGCTTCGGCCTCATCGTTTTTGGCATTTAGCACTTGACATGGAATCCCTTTTTGGCGAATTTTTTCGGCCAATTCTTCAGACTCTTTTACATTTAAAGTGCCAATTAAAATTGGCTGGCCGGTGCGATGAACAAGATTGATTTCCTTCAGTAGTGCTTTGTTTTTCGCTGCAAGACTGGCGAAAATCCGGTCCGGATGATCGATCCGTCGGCAAGGCACGTGGGGAGGCAGAACGAGGGTTTTAAAACCGTAGAATTCATAGAATTCTTCTGCTGAAGCCTGAGCCGTAGCCGTCATTGCGGCAATTTTTGGATAGGTCTGAATGAGATGTTGTAGGGTGATGGCATTAAGGACAGCACCTTCCGATTGAATGGAGACTCCTTCCTTAGCTTCCACGGCTGTTTGCAGGCCATTGTGCCACCTTCGGTCTTCAACGACTCGGCCGGTGAATTCGTCAATGAGCTTTATTTCTCCTTCTTTAATGATGTAATCAATATCTTTCCTAAGAAATTCACGTGCTTGCAACGCGAGATTGATCACACTGTACAACTCCAAGTTTTTTCCCGACTGGAGTTCCTCAACCCCAAAAAAATGCTCCAGTTTTTGTACGCCTGACTCCGTTAGATAAAGTTGAGTTCGTTGGTTGTCCCTTTCAAAGTCAACACCCGTTGTCAAGGAGTCGACAACTCGGGCAATCTTATTGAAGTCAAGATTGGAGTGCTCGAAGTTTCCAGCAAGTACCAATGGGTTTCGAGCCTCATCAATGAGGATGGCATCTGCTTCATCAATGATGGCAAAATGAAATGGACGAAGAATGATCTCCTCTTTTTGATAAGCGATAAAAGATCGGAGGTAATCGAAACCGACCGTTTTGGCCGTGGCGTAGGTTATGTCTGCCTGATAAGCAGTAGTCTTTTCTGCCAAGGGCATATCTTGTTGGCAATAAGCAACTGTGAGCCCTAGAAACCGAAAAACAGGCCCCATCCATTCGGCATCTCTTTTGGCTAAATAGTCATTAAAAGTCAGAACATGAACCCCTTTACCAGAAAGCGCATTCAAAAAAGCAGGGAAAACTGCTGCCAGTGTTTTCCCTTCCCCCGTTTGCATCTCTACCATCTTACTGTAATGCAAACCAATCGCCGCTACAATTTGAATGTCATATGGCTTCAGACCTAATTTCCTGACAAAAGCTTCCTTAATCAATGCAAAAGCTTCTACCAGGAGGCTCTCAGAACTGATCCCCTGGCGACATTTTAATCGTAGATCTTCTGAAAACGATTGCAAATGTAAGTCACTGACAGTCTCCAGCTTTTGATGAAAATCGTTAATTTGCGCAACTACTTCCCAGTAGGGGCTAAGCTCATCTTCAAGGGAATGGAATTTGGGATTGACGACCAGTTTAATTTTTTCTAGGGTATTCATAGTCCGGACTTGAAAAGGTATGTAACTGATAAGATTTCCGATTGAATATGGCCTACCAACCGACAATGTTTGCTCAGTTAGAGGCGAAAGGCAGGAAAATTAGCAGTGGAAATCTTCAGTCCGGAGAGCGTGTTGACTTAGCAGTAGCAAGGACAGGCGTTGTACAGCAAGGTCACTGGCTTTCAAGCATTGCTGAACGAAGCGCACTTTCATTAGGTTGTTGGTTTGAAGCACAAAGTGGTTAAAGAATGTGGGGAACTCTTGATTGTTTCCTGAAGACTTTTCTTCCGAGGCTTCAAAATCCGAGAAATCCGGTATTTGATGGAATTCGGCTGTCTTGTTAGTATTGGACGGGAGCCGATCAGCCAATTCAATCCTTTCGTCATTGCATTGGATACTCCCTTCTACCGGCCAGAAATGCATTGCCAAGCCTGATACCAGGATCCCAAAAAGGAAAAAAATGCGATATGTGACGTGAAAGAATTTCATGAATGATAAATGATAGTCTTAATATAATGTTAAAATTCATTTGGATTCAAGAAATCCAGACGAACGAATCGCTTTAACAGATCAATGGGAGATTATTTTCCATTAATTCCCTTCGAAATCGGTGCAATAGAAAAATTCTCCGGAGGGATTGGATGAGCATTTATTCTGCTCAGCATGGAGAGCTGCCCAATGTGGGTCAGTACATCGCTTAAAGGCCCTTGAATGAGACGGTCCGTCAATGCTCTTTCGATGTTACTTGTCGTTGCTAGCTGATCGATCATTGCTAGCTGATTTTTAAATAATTCGACTTCCGCAGTCCAAGATTTCAGCGTTTGTTTAACTCGTTCTTCGCTAGTAATCAGATGTTTTGCATAACTCAAGACGTGGTTCATGTGGTGGAGGATTTCTATGGGTTTTCGCACACCATGACCAATATCAAGCATTGGAAAATTGCCGTTGGCAAATTGGACACTCTTATTAAAACGATAAGCAATGGTAGCCAACAGGTGGCGTAATGAATCATTCATCTTAAATTTTTTTGAGCATGGTAAATGAATGACCGTCAATCTTGACCGTACGAAACCCTTTTCTGCGATAAAGTTCAATGGCGGGATTTCTTTTGTCAACACTAAGGGAAAGTTGTTGGAGTCCTTTCTTACGCAACGTTTCAACCATGAGATCAATCAATTTGCTGCCGAGTCCCCTATTGCGCCAGTCCTCTCTAATAGCAATACCCATTTCGGGCGTATGTTCATCCACATAGCCATAGCCCTTTTCATTGGCGGCAAACAAGCGACACCAGATTGCACCTAACTTTTCATCATTGGTACGTACGATAATCCCTTCATCTCCTTCTTTTCCCCAATGCTCGTAGTATATTCTTAAAGCGGGTTGTTCAAGTAGAGATTTAGGTGGCTTTTTTTCGTCTTCCGCGACATAGATGGCGAGGTACAGCATTTCTTTGAAAAACGATAAATCCTTAGCCTCCAGTTTTTCAAAATAATACATGAATCCTGTAATTTGAGATCTATAATAGAAGTTGTCTAAAGTTTTCTGTTGCTGGCGAAAACCATAGACAACTTCATAAAGTCAACTTGGTTCAATATAATAAGGATATTTCTACGGAAGAAGTTCCGCGATCATTAGTGGTAAAAACTTATCTGGAGTCTTGACCTGAAAGCGCATGTTTATTCGGACTTTTATGCTTTCAAACGAGACATTTTACGCATGCTGTGTAGATCCTGAAGAGGCCTCGTGTTGGTAAACCGAAGCCGCTACGGTGACATATGGTCATTTTTTTGAGGGGATTGGAAGGTCCTGAATTCTCGTAGCCATGATCGTGAAAATGGCAATGGGACCATCAGAATTAGGCAAATTAAATTGATGAACGTAGGTTTACCGGACAAAGGAACCCGGCGAGGATTACAAGTAGAGCCTCCTGCGCTATGGGTTCCTCTCCGGTAATCTGGAGTTTGGTCCTGTCTAAAAGAAATCAGCTGCATTAATAATGCGTCTACCGCCCTTATTGGATGGTTTCCATGCCAAACCAAGGTTAAATTTGAATGGATCCTGCACCATTTCTTCTCCACCCATGATAAGCCCCATCTGAAGAATCACTTTCTTATCTTTAAAAAAGCCATCGCTACTGCCAAACTTCAGGGTGAATGCAGGCTCATATAAAAGACATCGATCCAATTTTGAATCAGCTCCATCGACTGTCTCTTCGTTCGACGCATAGTCGAGATAGGCCGTGCGAGCACTGATAGCAAATTCGAATGCCTTCTGTTGAAAGGACACTTCAGGCTGAATAAAATATCTCACGTATTGACCACGAAAGCTGTCTTTGACAATAGAACCCAGTAGAGAATATGATCCAGCTACCGATTGCGTCAGTCCACGGCCCATACCCAAATAAATGCTAAGTGAACTACGCCCAACTCTATCTAATTTTTCATTAAACCCCACTGCTACTTCAGCGAATCGGTTTGAATTGACTGCATGAGTTAGTAGGCTACCATTGACCATCAGGCTAAACTTAGATTGTATAACCACTAACCCTTGTAAGTCATAACCATTGGTTCCCGCCAGGATAGCTACGTGACCCAGACGTGGCCCTTGGTTCCAATAATTGGCCGAAGTATGGGCGCCAGGGGAATGCACGGCGTTGGATAAATAACTTTGGCCCTTTGACAAACCGAATAAAAATAGAGCACCTAATAAGGTAAATAAGCTTTTCATAAGACTTTGGTTTAAATGAGGAGTATTACTTTCAATAAAATTACAGGAAGTGCGATTCCCCGGAAATACCGGAATTCTTTTAAGGCCTAGTTGAATTCCTGTAATTTACTTCTGAGGAATATTGAATCGCTCTGTAACTTTTGTCGTGGGAAAATAGAAATGTAAAGGAATGCTGTGGAAATGACTATCTTTAGTAGAAATGCAAATATTATTCCGGATTAAACATTTTTGTGATTCTTTTGTTGGGAAAACATTGCTAATTCATTTAAAATCATGGTGATATGAAAAACTTGTTACTTCTACTATCCTTTTTTTCGATGTGCTCCTGTCTAGGTGCTAGTACGCTTCATGAAATTCTGACGGCAGATTTTATCATTGGGAATCCGGAAGTTCGTTCCGTAAATGCACTTACCTTTGGACCGGAGGGAATTCTCTTTATCGGAGATAGCCGGCGTGCGGAAATCATCGCAATCGATACCAAAGACAATACGTTGGTTCCAAGTCCTGAGAAGGTAGATTTTAAGCAAGTAGACAAGCAAATCGCTGCACTATTGGGGACGACCGTAGATGCGATTAACATCAAAGATATGGCGGTAAATCCGGTATCTAAAAAGGTGTATTTCGCCGTCCATTCAGAAGATGGAACGCCGCTTATCATTACCCTGTCCAATAATAAGCTTGAGCTTTTTCCAATAAATGAAGTGAGTCATTCGAAAGCGGGGTTGATCAAAGCTGTTGAAGAAGATGCCAAGGATCGACGGGGAAGGTCTCTTCGGCAATGGGCTATTTCGGATCTGGCCTATTACGATGGAAGCGTGATGGTGTCAGGACTCTCCAATGAAGAATTTAGCTCGACATTCCGTTCCATTGCCTTTCCCTTTAAAGAAGTACAAACTTACGCATCCTTAGAGATCTATCACGCAGCACATGGAAGATATGAAACCTATGCACCCATTAAAACCTTTATGCCTTATCAAATTGCCGGTAAAGATCACCTTATTGCAAGCTATACGTGCACGCCCTTGGTTATATTTCCAATGGATCAAATGGAACCGGGAAAACTTACTAAGGGTAAAACCGTAGCTGAACTCGGTAATCGGAATACACCGTTAGATATCATATCCTATAAGAAAAAAGACAAAGAGTATATTCTTCTAGCCAATACTTCAAGGGCTTTGATGAAAATCGACCCAGAAAAAATTGCTAACTTTTCTAGTTTTCTTACAACTAAGGTGGAAGAATCCTCGGCCACTGCCGGTGTAGAATTTTTGGCGTTGCCATACACCAATGTGTTACAAATGGACAAAATGGACGATCAAACCGTGGTCCTGTTGCAAAGAATGTCTAATGGAGACTTAAATTTGCATACTCCGGATGTTAGAAGACTTTAAGGTTGATGAAGGCAATAATTATCTTTCAAAAGTTGATCGGTTGTATGCTGGTCAACTTTTGGTTTACGGCCGCTTATTCACAAACACAAGAAATATGCCGTCTGGTAAAGCATGAAGATCGGAAAGTGCTGCTGGTTGAAATGCGTTCTGAAATGTGGGGACAGCTACCTTCGGATGGACACAAGATGAATAGAGAGTTAATCCAGGTATATGTGACCACAGATATGGATGGCGAAATCAGTCCGACTCAGCCTGCCATTACCGGACAATATCTATTTGAAGGTAATAAATGCATTTTCCTGCCGATCTTGCCATTCCGGGATGATCTGTATTATAAAGTGTATTTGAAAGATCAACTGTTCTGTACTTTGCAACATCCCTTAACCCCGAAAGAAAGTCGGACCCGGATTACCGGAATTTATCCATCAACGGATACCGTGCCTGAAAACCTGTTGAAACTCTATGTTCAATTTTCCGGTCCGATGAGTGATAACCCGGCATATACCAATCTATTGCTTACCAATGAGCATGGAGATACCATCACCGAGCCCTTTCTGAAATTGGAACCAGAACTGTGGGATCAAAATCACGAACGCTTGACCATTTGGTTAGACCCCGGTCGAATCAAGCGGGATTTAGGACCAAATCAGGCATGGGGGGCTCCACTCGTGGCAGGCCAGTTGTATACACTGACAATTTTGCCGACCTGGCGGGACATTCATGGCAACGAATTGGAACAAATCTATCGCAAGCAATTTAGGGCAACAGTGGCTGATCGTCGTCAACCAGAGATAAATGATTGGCAGCTGAAGCTACCGGCCGCACACTCCACGGATGCACTGATTGTTCATTTCCCGGAAGCCTTGGATTATGCTTTGTTACAACATGCGATCCAAGTCATAACGGAGGAGTCACGGTCGTTGCCGGGGAAAGTTGAAGTTTTTGATGATGAAAGCAAATGGTCTTTTACTCCTTCTGGTCCATGGCAATACGGCTCTTACAAGCTATCGGTAAACACCATCCTCGAGGATCTCGCCGGCAATAACCTCAATCGCCTATTTGATCGCGATCTAACTTTGGAAGTGGAGAACTTACCTGAAAGAGAAGTTGTTTCACGGACATTTCAAATCGAAAGATAAAAAACGCCGGATCCAACTCTAGTTGAATCCGGCGATTGAAATTCACCTATGTTTATGAACGTATTTATTGTAATACAAAACCGGTAGAGCCGAGGTATCCATCAGCAGAATACACCATTAGGTTGTATTCCCCGCCTTCCATATCGTCACTCGGACGGAAAGACATATCCACAGATTGAGAATCCTTTAAGTTCACTTGCCGAACATCGGCAGCTTTTACTTTCAGGTTCTGATTCCGGCCTCTTACAACTACATCTTTGGCAGGCACTACTTTGACATTGCTACCCCGCAAATCAGTAATGGCGATGTAAAGTTCACTGGTACCGTGTTTTTCCTTAGGAACGTTGTTCAGGTTGAACTTAATCTTTACCTCGTCTACCTGCTTGGCCTTATTCGTCAATTTGTCGTTGCGTTTTTCAGCAACAATGCTGAAATTATCGGCACGATATCCTGCAGGTGCCAGGGTAAAAAGCTTTTCGTTCAAAATACGGTTGTCTTCATTGAGCCCCTCTACTTCGAGATTGAGTTGTTCAACCATTTGATTGGAGGCGTCGAGTTCAGAATTGAGCTGAGTATTAGAAGCCATGAGTTCGGTATTTTCTACCTTCAAAGATTCTATGTCAGTCTCAAGCGCCACTTTGATCTCCTCCAGTTGAGCCAAACGCTCTCTGATTTTCTTAGAATTAGATTTGCTACTTGCCAGCTGACTCCGGACCTGACTCAATCTCTTTTTGAGGTCTTCCACTTCAATCATTCTTTCTTCAATTTCAGATTGGAGTGCTTCATTTTCAGAGATTTGAGTTTCATAGTTGCCTTCCAGCTCCTGGAGACTGCCTTCCAGTTCAGCTTTAGTTTCATTCAACTCCGTAAGTTCACCCTGCAATTTTGCAGTTTCTCCTTTGAAGTAATTGCTGTTGAAACCAAAATAGACAGCTATCACGGTAGCGAGAGCAAGTAATCCCCCTAAAATCCATTTAACAGGGCTCCCAGATGAATCAGTTGTTTTGTTAACGTCAAAATTATCCTTCCTAGTTGACATAAGAGAAAGTTTGGTTAATGAAAAAATATTGAAACCAGACTACTACGAAGCAATCGTTGATACTCCGAAGTGTGTCTTAATGTTCGTATCTGCAACTGGGGTCAAACAGTTACAAATATTCCAGTAAAGAATAATGATTTACGTGTCTACAGAGGTAATAGATATTGGACAAAAAAATAAAACAACAAGAATAATGAAGCTGAGATGTCCTAAAAACGCTAAGAAAAATTTTTTTATTTTAATGCAGTATTATTTTTTTTCAACTTTTTTTATAATACTATTATAACTTGTTCATTGTGAATGCATTGAAAGATAGATGTAAACTTCTTTTTTTTCTGTTTTTTTGCTCCATGTCGGGTATAAATGCCCAGGAGCCTAGTGACAGATTCCGGGATTTAGGGCTCGAAATACAACAATATCCTACGGGGTTCCTGTTAGGTGGCCATTTTGAGTTTGGTCTTGGTCAACACCATGCACTGGCTTTCCGGGCGGGCGTTAATATTTTTGATCATCGGGATCTCGGGGTACAGGAAGAGGAAAAAGGGAGTGGCCCTGGTTTTACAGTTGGATACAACTATTATTTCAATCCTACGCATCAGGGATGGTTTCTCGGTATTCGCAATGATTTTTGGTTCAATAGTGTTGATTGGAGGAACAATTTGGGCAGCGCTAGTGAAACCTCTGGTAATACCCAAATTGTCGTAATGCAACCAACGGCCATCGCAGGTCATCTGTTTATATTGAACAACCAATGGGTGGTTACGCCAACACTTGCCTTTGGATACGAGATTAATGTCGTAGAAGAAGGCGAAGATGTTGGAGAAGGGGCTATTCTACTTTGGGGAGTGAATTTGGGATATCGTTTTTGAATATCAAATCGCTATTTTTTTAGGACATCGGGAAAGACAACTGGATCGAATCCCCAAATGATTGGTAGTATAAAATAAACGATCATCGTTAAGATTAAAATCGAGATGATATTCATCCAGATTCCCGCTTTCACCATGTCTGGTATCCTCAAGTAGCCAGAGCCAAAAACCACGGCATTGGGTGGCGTGGCAACTGGCAACATGAAGGCACAAGAAGCTGCTACCGTAGCTCCGACCATCAGCAAAAATGGGTGTACATCAATGGTTAGAGCCATGGGAGCCAAAATTGGAAGTAGCATCGAAGTGGTGGCCAGGTTCGACGTAATTTCCGTCAAAAAATTGACAGCTGTGATCAGAATTAAGACTAAAAGGACAATGGACAATCCTTGGAGCAAAGTCATCTGACTGCCGATCCATTCCGCTAAACCACTGGATTTAAATCCTTCTGCCAGGGCCAGACCACCACCAAATAGAAGTAGTATCCCCCAGGGTAACTTCACAGCTTCTTCCCAGGTAATGATTCTTCTTTCCCAATTTTTTGTCGGTAACAAGAAAAGTGTAATTGCGCTTATGATCGCTATAATCGTGTCGTCCAGCCCGGGGAATAAGCCCAGGTTTTTTTGGAAAAGTGAACGTGTCATCCAGGCAAAAGCCGTCAAAGCAAAAACGGCAAGAATGGTTTTCTCCTCATATGATATTTTGCCCAATGCAACCAATTGTCGGTTGATTTCTTCCTTCCCACCCGGAAATGATTTTTGCTTGAATTGGAACGCAACGCGAGTCAGATATTGCCAGCAAATAAACAAAAGCAAAATGGAAATCGGCAAACCAAAGATAAACCATCGGGAAAAGGTGATTTCAATGTCATAAAACTCCTGCACAACTCCGGCCAACACTAAGTTGGGCGGAGTACCGATCAAGGTAGCAATTCCCCCAATCGAAGCACTGTATGCTATTGCCAGCATCAATGCCTTTCCAAAGATCTGATTTTCATTTTCTATGGTATTTGGGTTGTCCCGAAGTTGGGCAATCACTGCCATTCCAATCGGTAACATCATCACCGAGGTGGCAGTATTCGAGATCCACATGGATAAAAAAGCTGTGGCTACCATGAAACCGAGGATAATACTAGTAATATTGGTGCCAATGAAATTAATGGTGCGCAGGGCGATGCGTTTGTGCAGATTCCATCTTTCAATAGCAATGGCCAAAATAAAACCTCCGATGTAAAGGAATACGTATTTGTGTCCAAAAGAAGCTGTGGTCTGTGACAGGCCCAGTCCCTTCGTCAAGGGAAATAGTACAATGGGGAGTAGAGAAGTGACGGCAATTGGAATAGCTTCTGTAATCCACCAAATGGCAATCCAGACCGTTGAAGCTAGTACGGCATTGGCCTCATCACTCAAACCGTTTGGATGGAAAAACAAAAGGATTGCTACAAAGCATATCGGGCCTGCGATTAAGCCAATCCGTTTTCCGTCAATCTTCATGTAATTCTATTTGATTCAGTTTTAAAACATAGCCTCGTAATGTTTGGATGGTTGCAGTATACCACCGCTCTGTTCGAAAAACTCCTTACTTGTTTCATAAACTCCGCTTTTGGTCATTGTCCATTCCTTTTCTTTGGCCGGATGATAGGAACGCATCTTGTCCCAGTATTTGTAATTCTGCCATCCATTGGTCTCTTGCATGCCGTAGTTGTATCCTGGGAATGCGGGAAGTCGAGCCGCTACGCATTTATTCCAATCTACCAAAATTGGATTGACGGTAAGATCTGCACAAAAACAAGGTACGTCACGTGCTGCTGCTGCTTCAGCAATCTTCATGGTCATACTCAGCGTTTTTGCAACCGCTTTCAAGGCGATGGAATTGTAACCCATTTCTATTCGCGTAATAGCGTCCTCGTCAGTATGGGCACTTTCGTCGGCAGCCACGTAAATGCCACGCTTTGCGATGTCGTGAACATCGATTTCGAGGAGCTCGCCAAAAGGTTCTTCGAGAATCAGGATTCTTTCCAGAGCACCGACCTTTTCAGCGTGATCCAGCAATTTCATCATGGTATCTTTAGACTCGTATCTTCCATTTGCATCAAAATAATACGGTATGTTACCATTGGGGGTATGAGGAGTGGTTCGGTCGCCGATGGTTTTGTGTATGGCCTCGATAAAGGCTTTGTCTTTTTCTAACATTTCCTGTTGATTGCCGGGGGCTCCCAACTTAATTTTCAAAGTAAAGAAACCATCGTCTACCAACTTCTCTATAGCATCCATGGGAGTACCATAGCTGAGGGTTGGAATGCTGGCTACTTTGCTATGTTTTGCAGACAGGCCCTTTTGATACTTTTCCGGAATTAGGCCATCGAAATTCTCAATCCCGTTTTCTGCGGCATATAGCGTCCAGGCAGCATTATCAAAACCAACGAGAGCATTAAGGGCAAAAGTTTTACGAAGGTCCGGGTTGCGCGTGATCTTTTGACCGTATTCATAAATATCATTCAAAATATCATCCAGAAGTTGGATCGGATTTTGAAAACTGTTTCCTTTGATGGTCTGTAAAGCTCTTTCGCACATGGCATACATCAGAGCATTTCCTCCATTTTCGGTATGCGCTGCGAAAACCTTGGAGTCCGACCAAAGAACACTTTGGGTGCCCAGACCGATACCGTGATTTCCATTTTTGCTTTCCAGGTAAGATATGGTCTGCCAGACTTTAGTAATGGAACTGCCCTTAAAGCCAAATGGCCGTTTTAAAGGCTCCCTTTCGAAATTTGAATCAACTCGACTGACGTGGATCGATTTTTCGATTTGTTTCGTTGTCATAGGTATGGAATTTGCTGACAAGGGGGATGCCAGGATTGTGGCAATGCCGGTGCCAGCGTGTTTGACAAAAGAACGGCGCGTCATTGAATGGCTGCTGTTTTTCAAAACTCTTGATTTTAAAGCTGGTTTTAAAAAAAATCTAATTTAATATAACTCAATCATAATCGAGCAAATGACACCATATATCTTTTGGAGTGAACGACTCGGCTTCAGAACGTGGGAAAACAAGGATTTGGCTCCCTTCGCCGCTCTCAACAGCGATGAGAGGGTCATGGAGTTTTTTCCCAACCCTCTAAGTCCCAAACAATCTGAGGAAGGATTGGTACGTATCCGACAGCACTTCGAAGAGCATGGTTTTGGCTTTTATGCAGTAGATCGACTGGATACGCGGCAATTTATTGGTTTTATAGGGTTTGCCGTTCCCAACTTCCATAGTTTCTTCACACCATGTGTTGAAATTGGATGGAGACTCGGCTTCGAACATTGGGGCCAGGGACTGGCAACAGAGGGAGCACAGACTTGCTTGACCTATGGTTTCCAAACCCTTGAATTTAGAGAGGTATTTAGTTTTACTGCCCTACAAAATAAAAGGTCTGAAAGAGTTATGATTAAGATTGGAATGGAGAAAATGGGAACTTTCGATCATCCAAAATTAGAGGCCGGGCATTGGCTGAGGAAGCATGTGTTGTATAAGAAAACGATGCTTTGGCCGCCGCCAGGAAAAAGTTGATTGCGCCCATTTTTAAATGGTTGGATTCGGAGTCATTACCTTTACGGTTCAATTTTCCCTGATCTCTTCAATCGCTTTATTGAATTTTTTGATGATGCCGATTTTAAAAATCCAGATTAGATTGTAGGACATCCCAGATAGAAAAGCAAAAATTGGATGAAGCGTGATCCAACCAGCGATGGCAAGAACGATGGAGATGATTGTGACGTAGACAATACTCAAGTATTGCCGCAAAGTCGATTCCGTTTCTAGCGTTTCAATAGGAGATAACTCAAGGTCCTCCCGCAACTTCAATGCATGCCGATAAAGTAGGAAGAGTATTGCAAAGATGCTGAAAAACCCCAAACCGTAGATTAACATTAACCGAGGCATTTGAACTTCAATATTGCTAAAGGTTGCAAAAGTATAACTCCGCATCTTACCAATCCATTCTGGATCGAAGAGTGCAGAAATCAATATGTAAAAATAGCGCAATAAGAACGACATCAGAAATTTTAACGGGTAGACGTAAAAGAGTACGAAGAACAATAGGGCAAGGTTCAGCACTTCCGTGTAACTGTCGTTAATCCCAAATCTCAGGAAAAAAATGCATTGGGCCTTCCAGATCCAATATATGTAGATCATGCAGCACGCGAATGGGAAAAAATCATACATGAATCGTTCCAATTCGCCATAGTTCGAGGGTATGGTACTAGATATGAGCAGGAGTGCAATCGCCAAGGAAAATATGCCATCACTCAGTGCTTCGATTCGGGTTCCATGCTGCCCCCTGACCGTGAAATCCTTTATTGCACTGCTATGTTTAAATGCTTTTTTCATCTTAAGCTAATATAACTCCAGATTGATCGCCCTTTTTTCGCCACTCTTTTCAACTTCTACCGTGTATTTGCCTTTTGTTAAGTATACTTGACCATTGTCTGCCAGCTTTAATTGAACAGTTCTGACTCCATTCTTTCGTTTAGCATTTAGCGCTTCTTCGAAGTCTTTCATTTTATCCTCAGCTAAGCTTAGGTCGTACTTGAAGTATTGTAATCCCTTAAAAGAGATTGTTTCCATTTCCTTTAAGCTTAGACCTTCGTCGCTCTTGATACGAATGGTGGCCTTCGACTCCGTATTACTATAAATTGGGATGTTTATTTCGGGTATAGCGGCTTGGCGCCAAGGACTCCAGCTATTTCCCCATTCTGAGTTGTGTCGTATTCGATCGACTGCAAAAACATGTAATTTCTTCTTCTGGATTTTGGCGTCGATCTGTTGTAATTCTTTGACATTGGCAATATATATAGACCTTCCATGGGTGCCGACGACTAGATCATGGGCAATCGGATGGATGACCAGATCGTGAACCGGCACCGCTGGCATCCCTTTATCCATAAGTGAAAAAGAGTTTCCACCATCCCTGGAGATATAAAGGCCGTGGTCTGAACCTACATAAATGAGTGATTTATTTTCCGGGTCTTCTTTCACTACATTCAGGGGTTCTAAAGGCAGATTGATGCCTATTTTTTTCCATTTTTTACCGTAATCATCCGACTGGTACAAATACGGATTAAAGTCATCCCAACGGTAGCCATTGAGCACTGCATAGACGCGCGATAGGTGATGCTGGGAAGCAATTATTCGACTGACCCAGAGATCTTTGGGTAATCCGTTACTGATGTTCTCCCAGGTATGCCCACCGTTCTTGCTGACGTGGATGAGGCCGTCATCCGAGCCTGTGTACAACAAGCCGAATTTGAGAGGGGATTCATGAATGGCAGTAAGTGTTCCGAAGATAACATCGCCTTTCTTCCCCCCTTTTGTCAGATCTTTCGAGATGATCTCGAAATTGTTTCCTTGATTTAGAGACCGATGTACACGACTAGACCCCATGTACAAAATATCCTGATTGTGTTTGGACAGATGAATCGGGGTTTGCCAGTTCCACCGATAGGGGGTCTCGCCAAGCTGATGACGTGGCGTAATGCGCGTTCGTTTACCGGTCGTCCGGTTATACCGGAAATAATTACCAAATTGAGAACCACCATAAATAATAGTGTTGTCACGGGTATCAATGGCTACTTGCATACCATCACCGCCACCGATGCGCTTATAAGGGTAATTGCCCGATCCATGCCAACGAGAAGAGGCTTCATAAGTGTTACTACCATACCAGGTGCCGTTGTCCTGGAGTCCGCCGTAGATGTTGTAGTTTTCTTCAAGGTCGACCCCTATGTAATAAAACTGTCCAAGTGCAGGCGAATTGCATTTAATCCAATGCTCGCCATCGTCATAGGAAATGTTGATGCCTCCATCATTTCCCAGAATTAAATGACCCGGCCGATTTGGGTTGATCCACAAAGCGTGATGATCTGAGTGGACATTGTCACCGTTAATAGAGCGGAAGTTCTTGCCGCCGTCATCGGATCGAATGACCGGGACTCCCAAACAGTAGATCTTATCGACATTGGTTGGGGCGACCCGAATCTGTCCGAAATAGTAACCAAACGAACTGTAGACACCGTCAATAAAGTCTTCATGCGTACGTTGCCAACTTTGTCCTTTGTTGTCAGATCTATACACCTCTAATCCCTTAACTTGCGTTTCAAAAACCACATCCGTAGGCCGTTCTATGTAACGAACCAGGTCGATTGGCTTCAGCTCATCCTTGCGGATCTTTTGAATGATTTTTCCTGCGGTCAGTGTTCGAGGGAAGCGGTTTTTTCGCAAATAGTCTTGAATCAGCGGTTTATCCAGTTCCAGAAACGTTTTCTTGTCCATGGTACGCAAATCATTTCTTATGAGGCCTTGCTCATCTCCTGTCGCTTTTGGTCGGCGTTCATAATTATCTACGGAAGCATACAGTACCGTTTGCCCGTTTTGCTGATGAATATCCAAGCCAATACGCCCGGTAAATTCCCCATTGGGAAAGCCGCTTTCTGATGAAGTAAGAAGGACCCAGCTGTGTCCACCGTCTGTGCTTTTGTAAATCCCCGAGCCGCTACCTCCTTCCACAAAGTCCCAGGCCCGTCTTTCTCGGTGCCAGGTTGCGGCAAAAAGTTCATTGGGGTTGGTTGGGTTGATGATTAAATCGACAGCACCACAATTTTCATTGACGTAAAGTGTTTGTTGCCAGCTATTGCCGCCATCTGTCGTTTTAAAAATGCCTCTTTCTTCGTTTGCCGAATACAGATGCCCCAGGGCAGCCACCCAGGCTATGTTAGAGTCCGTCGGGTGAAGAATGATACGACCAATGTGATGAGTCTCAGCCAGACCAAAATGCGACCATGAATTCCCTCCGTCAGTGCTTTTAAAGATTCCGGCGCCGGAATAAGATGATCTACTGGAGTTGACTTCACCGGTTCCTACCCAAATGACCTCATTGGTCCAATCAACTGCTATGTCACCAATCGACATCACGATTTCACGATCGAAAATGGGCTTAAAAGAAGTGCCGTTATTTTCGGTTTTCCATAGCCCACCGGAAGCATAGGCCACATAAAAATGACTGGGGTCGTTAGGGGATACATCAATGTCAGATACCCGTCCACTAAATACAGTGGGGCCGGCTGACCGGAATGCAATTTGCCCTAGAATAGGGTGGCTGTCCTGTGATTTCTTTTTTTGATAACTATCGATGCGTTCTTCGGCGGTAGTGTACTTTGGTACATTGGCTGATTGTCCAAAAACCCAATTGACCAGAAGGTATATACTGAAGAGAGAAATCAACGATTTCATGGTGACTCAAAGTTGGTTCTCCCGGTAAGGTAAGAAGGAGTTACTGATTTTACAACATATTCAATTTACCCAGTAATACTGGCTTGTTCGCTCTGCTAATCGGAATTACCTTCTTATCGATGACCAGGGTATTCTCCTCAATATCCTTGATCTTACTCAAGTTGACAATAAAGGATCGATGGACTTTTAGGAAAAGTGGATGGTTAAGTTTGGCGTCGATGCTTTTTAAAGTGCCGTGAATGATGTGTTTTCCTTCTCCTGTTTTTACTAGAATGTAATCTCCGGCATTTTCAAAGTATTCGATATTCTCATAAGATACGCGAATCAATTTACCATTCTCCCTTAAATATACTTCATTGGCATTGATATTAGAATTACCCGTAGTATCGTTATTTTTTTGGTAGACTTCCACTACTTTTTCGACGGCTTTTTGGAAACGCGGAAACTTAATGGGTTTCTTTAAATAGTCGGTCACCTCATATTCGAAAGCCTCAAAGGCATACTCGGTTTTGGAAGTAGTGAATACAACCTGTGGCATTGTCACCATTCTGTCTAAAAAGTCGATACCACTCAGTTCCGGCATTTCAATATCGAGGAAAATAAGATCGATCTCTTCCTCAGCAAGAAACTCCAATGCTACTGTGGCGCTTTCACAGACCTGGACCACATTCAGATTGTCCATTTTTTTACAGAGATGACTCAATGCTTTTCGTGCGAGCAGGTCATCATCAACGATCATACAATTTAGAATCATCATTTATATATTTAAGCGAATTTACGGTTCATTTTTTCGAGATCGCCAGCCACCACCGGAAGCATTTCATCCAAGGTGTGATCAATCTCCTGTAATATTTCTTGAGCTAGTTTTGTCTCAGTTATTTCATACTCAAGCTTGTATAGTTTTCTTTCTAGGCCATTGAGTCCTACCATGGCAAACGACGGCTTAATTTTGTGGGCCAGTTTTTTTACAGCCTCCCAATCCTGACGCTCTACCAAGGCAGGTAGCCCTTTTAACTCTTTCAGGGAATGTTCGACAAAGGCTTCAAAAATACTTGCTGCGTATTCGAAGTCTCCTTCATACAATTCATTCAGGTAAGCAGTATTGAGCTTAGGGTTGAATGAGAAAGTGGAAGAGTCAACCTCTTCATTATTCGGAATGACTTCCTTTAGTTTGACATATTTTTTAATGGTTTCTAATAGCATAATTGGCTTGAAAGGCTTTGGTAAATAGTCGGTCATTCCAATTTCAAGAGCCCTTGCTTTTTTTGAGACCATGGCCGAGGCTGTCAAAGCGACAATTGGCGTTGATTGATTAGGGTTTTTGGTATTTCGGATGGCAATCGTAGCTTCATAGCCATTCATAATCGGCATTGAAATGTCCATGAACACCAGATCGAATTTTTCTTCACCTGCAATTTCTACCGCTTCCTTTCCATTGTGAGCCATTCGATATGGTATTTGCCATTTGTCAAAAAGTGTTGAAATGTATTTGCGGTTGATGTAATTGTCTTCTGCAATGAGTACGTGAGTGCAAGAAATATCGACATTGCTGATTTCTGGTAGTTCTTCGGTGGTAGCTTCTCCCTTGCGGCCGGTATCCAGATAAGAAATATTGAAAATAAAGGATGTCCCTGTACCGTACTCGCTTTCTACCCAGATCTTACCGCCTTGTAACTCGATCAACTCCTTTGTGATTGCTAGACCGAGTCCGGTGCCGCCAAATTTATGCCTGATGTCGCCATCAGCTTGTTTGAATTGTTCGAAGATATGACCGATTTTTTCGGGGGAGATCCCAATTCCAGTATCATAAACGGTGATCTCAAGAGCCCGTTCCTTGCCCGTACTTTTGATCAGCTTGACATCTACACCGATTTTACCTTCCTTGGTAAATTTGGAAGCATTGCCCAATAGGTTTATCAAGATTTGATTGAGTAAGAGATCATCGCCGATCAATAGGTTCGTCAAACCATCATCGATACGCGCTTCTACCTCTACGGGGCGGTTTTCCAATTTAAGTTGGAAAGTCTTTTGAAGTGATCTCACTACACCCGGTAGATCAAATTCTTTGGGGTTAACGGAAATTTCTCCCGCTTGGATCTTCGAAATATCTAGGATATCGGAGATGAGGGCTTGCAAAAGGTCCCCGGAACTTTTGAGGATGGATAAGTATTCTTTCTGTTGTTCGGTAGGGTGGGTGTCGTACAACAAGTGAGACATGCCTATGATGGCATTGAGCGGTGTCCGAATTTCATGGCTCATCCGTGCCAGGAATTGCTTTTCTGCTTCCTGAGCTTCTTCTGCAATTCGTTTGGCTTCGGCTAAATCATACTCCAGTTTTTTCCTTTCGGTGATGTCATAGTGAATCCCGATAGAACCAACTGTGTGGCCATCTGAATCAAAAATAGGTGCTCCGCTGATCAGTACCCACATCAAGCTACCGTCTTTCTTGCGCATCTGGATTTCATAAATGCCTGACTGGCCCCGCTCCCGGTCGGTATGTTGATTTCTATTAATACCAAAGTATTTGGTTGGTAGAAAAACTTCCACGGCATTGCGCCCTACCAGCTCGGTTGGCGTGTAACCGGTCATATCGCAGAACCATTCATAAGCTCTGACAATGTTCTGATCCAGGTCGACCTCGAGAAGCCCCAGTTCCATGTTTTCGATGATGCCTCGATACTTTTCCTCACTCCATCGTAATTTGTCTTCAGCTATCTTTCGTTCGGTGATGTTTCTGGATACGGTAGTCAACTCCTTCACCACTCCTCCTTCATCTAAAACCAAATGTGTTTTTTGGCCAATCCATACGATTTCACCGGATTTCGTCGAAAGAGGTAGTTCAAAGTAGCTTTTAATTTGTTTTCGATTCACTACTGACTGGTAGAACTGGATCACTGTTTCCCGAAAGTCTTTCGGGATAAAAGAAACAAAGTGTCGACTGAGTACTTCGTCTTCTTCGTACCCATATTGATATTTCAATACTGGATTGACGTAGGTGATAACGCCTTCAGGAGTAAGGGTTGTGATTAGATCGGTAGCGGTTTCGACAATTTCTCTGTAACGACCCTGACTGACTGCCAACTGTTGAGTTCGTTCTTCTACTATTTGCTCCAGGCCTTCATTTAGTTTGATCAATTCTTCGTTGGCGTGAAAAAGTTCTAATGCTTTTTGTTCCAACAAGTTTTCGGCCATTTTACGGGCTCGTCGCTCCCGTTCTATTCGTCTTTGAAAAACATCGACCTCACTCATTCAGCCATCAATTTTTCGTAATGAGAAACTTCACTTTTGTCCCGTCATCATTGATATTAGAACGATCAATTTGAGCAGCTTCTCGATAGTATTCCAGGCTTCTAATTAAAAGTCCTTCTGCGAAGTCAGCCATTTTTCGCTCGGAATGATAGATCATCTCCAGTTGATTATCATTGACTTTTCTAGTGCTGAAGGTCGGTAACTCAGCATCCGGGTACAGTTTTAACACTTCAACATGAATGTACTTCTCGATGGATTCTAGAAAATCGAAGGCGTTTCCTGCTGCTTCGAGAAACTGAGGGTAGCCATTCTTCAGAACATCGAAAAAATAGAGGGCGAATGCCTTTAATAAACTTGGTACTTCATTTCCTGTATGGTTGCTCAGTGAGGTCAACAGCTGTACCATCTCACTGTGCTTATAGGTGCCCACTGAGGTATAGGCACCACCAGACGGTAATTCGTTCTCACTGATTAACTTGTCTACTACTTCATAACCATATTCGTTTTCGACCATTTCGAAAAACTCGGTAAAGACAATTCCTTTCATGTTACGGACTTTTATTGATTTCTATCTACACTAGCCCGATCCTCCTGGTCAATGTCAAAGCATGACAGGAAGATCTGTGGCATTAATGGACAATGCTGAATTTATGGTGCAGGAAACTGCGGTGGAAGCGAAGATTAGTATGGATTTTCCGGATTGGAGTCGAGAATTCCGGACTTAGTGTTGTGCGTATTTAACGGAAAATTCCGTTGAATGTGGCATAAATTTAGGAATTATCTGCCAATTTTTTTGAGAAAAGGAAAAAATTGGAGTTTTCCCTGACTCATCTTTGGAGATACTACCAATGCTTTAGCGCTCATTGAATTTGTCTAAAGTTTTTCGCCAGCAGCAGAAAACTTTAGACAAATTCATTTCTAAAAATCAGTAGTAAGTTAAGATTTGGGATGACTCCTAGCTTAGTAGTTTGGATGCTGCATCAGACCTTAGGCAAATCTTCTCGGTTTTCCGGTAAATGTTTAAAATGTTCAGCCCCATCGATGTCAAAATCCAGTTTTTTCAGGTCCTTAAAATTGAGTTTCCCTTCAATGCTTAATAACAGAAAGGAGTCTTTGCCATAAACGATTACTACGGCGTCGACAATAGCTCCTCCCTTTTCCCGAATCAACAGATCCACATATTCTCGACCACTTGCAGTCCTGATGAGGGTTTCGAAAGAATTGTTTTCTAAGGAGCGGATCAGTGTTTGATAATCGTATTTCTTAATGGTGTTACCATCTTCCATGATCAGTGCTCGCAGGTAGGTCACCTTATTCAGTAAATCCTCGGAATCCTTTCTTTTAAAGGTTGATGCAAGTTTGAGGAGCCAACCCTGTATTTTGATCTCGCGGACATTTTCCTCAGCCTTCCATTTATTATAGAATTCCGCAATGGGTTTAACTTGACTGATGCCCAATAGAGGGGTGATCATCAGGCACGCAAGTGCAATGATTGTTCTCATAATCCCAACTTATTTAATGAATTAATTGAAGTAAACTAATGAATGGATGTACGCTAATACCAGATAAAGGAGGTTGGTTAATTCTTATTTTCTTCCATGGTTTTGGCTAGGTTAGATATTTTCCTGAGGTTGAGGTTTCCGATGAAACTCATCATCGTAAAGTCGTTCGGACCTCCTGACAACAGGAAAAGTTCTTTGATCACATTGTTTTCTTCCCTTACAAAGAATTCAGTTTCTTTCTTTTCCTGATTGTTTCTGACGGTCATCAGGACTTCATATTCGCTGGTATTGATTTTTTGTTTAGCTTCTTCATAAAATGATCGGGACGATTCCTTTGAAGTGAGAATTCTCAACCCTTTGGTATCCTTGGCCACATCCAGAAATGCTTCTGCTTCATCATCGTCGACATCGATGCCGTCTACCTTGAATTGCCCCAATATTTCAAATAGTTTGGGACCAATGTATACGACCGAGAAGCGTTCGTCGTCGACGTACTGTTTAAAATACTTGTCAATAGCGTTCGCTTGGCCATACGAAGCAGAAGCGATCACAAGAAACAAGAAAATGAACAATGTTTTGAATGGTTTCATATCATTTACTTTTTAGTATAGATTTCGATATTTCTCTGACCTTATTAACTTCTTCGGTCGCCATTTTTGCACCTGCATTCAATTCATTGGCCACTCTCATAAAGGCAGAACGAGAAATATTGAAGGCCTCGGCCGGTGAATCTGGTTCAAATGCCTCCCAGTTAATGACCTGGGGTTCGGTCTTATTAGAATTCCTAGGTGACATCCACCAGAATGCTGCGAGTAGAAGAAGAGTAGCAGCGATCCGAACCACCCTTCTGATAACAGTTCGCCCCCTATTGGCAATTGGAAGTTCGATATTCTTGGGAAAGACAACTGACTTTTCCTTTTCAAAAAACTGGAACAGAGGAGCGTATTGGTGCAACGACGATGGTATATTATGCATCGGCTGCTGGAAATACTGCCGCAATTGCTCTTCTTCCCAGAGCGAAGATGTTCCGGCAAAGTATTTGTCGATCCACTCACGAGCCTGTTGATCATTCATACTTGTGAAGATTTATCAGTTCTTTTTTTAATTGTTTGCGACCTCGAAAAATTATTATTTTCACTTGGGCCATAGTTATGTCTAAAACGTCGGCAATTTCTTGGTAAGTCAATCCTTCGATTTCTCTCAGATGGATTACCATTTTCTGCTGTTCCGGCAATTGGGCAATGACTTTGCGAATTCGATCTTGTATATCCTGCGATTCCGTTTTTTCGAGCGGTGATCGTTGGTGACTGGCCAATCCATAGGCCTGTTCGATTTCACAATTATTCTTCTTGCGGGCCCGGATCAAATCGATCGACCGGTTTCGGGTCATCCGGAATATCCATGCTTCCACATTGGCTACTAATTTTAGTTGATGACGATCTTGCCAGGTTTTAATCAAGACATCTTGTACCGCATCCTGCGCATCTGCATGATTGCCGAGAATGCGAAGTGCAAGTCGAAACAATTTGTCTTTAAGCGGTAATATGTCTCTTTTATAACCTTTCAGATCCATAGCACTAACACGACGTTTGATCCTTTTGAAATGTTACAACGGGAGACGTAATTTGTCAACAAAAAGTGAAGATGCCCGATTTTTAAGACGAATTGACCGATTCCTGCTATATTTGCGGCATCAAATTCACCAAAGAAACGTCAAGTTAATGCTGGGAATAAAGAAGATCGATAAGATGCTCTTTACGAGTTTTATTCCGCCATTCATTGTTACTTTCATGATTGCACAGTTTGTACTGGTGATGCAAACGCTCTGGATGTACATCGATGATATTGCCGGAAAGGGATTGGGGATTTTTATGATCACAGAATTGTTGGCTTATCGCAGTGTGTCATTAATCCCGTTGGCTTTGCCATTGGCTGTACTCATTTCATCGGTCATGGTTTTGGGTAACTTAGGTGAGCGTTATGAATTGTCCAGTATTAAATCTGCTGGTGTATCGCTGGTTCGGCTCATGAGACCTCTGATGTTTTTTGGATTCATTGCAGCAGCTTTCTCCTATATTTGTGCGGTTTATCTGATTCCGGAGGCGAACCTGAAATTCGGGTCGAGGATGTATGATATAACAAGACAGAAACCGACCCTAAAGCTAGAGCAAGGTATCTTCAATGATGACTTTAATGGCTATACCATTCACATTGGTGAAAAGGGGAGAGACGGAAAAGAGATTCGTGATGTATTGATTTATGATCAAAAGGAAGCCAATCAAGGGAGAGTAAGCCAGATCGTAGCAGAAAATGGAGAAATGTATTCGACGAATGACGGTCGTTACTTTATCATGAAGCTTTACAATGGTTATCAATACGTCGAAACAAGACCTAATGGTGGGCGGTCGTATCCTTTTGTAAGAACATCTTTTGAAAATTGGACAAAGGTATTTGATCTTGGAGAGTTTGAACTTAAACGCACCAATGAAGATCTTTTCAAACACAACCGAAGCATGCTTGGGGTTGAAGAATTGAAGTCGCAAGTTGATACGCTAAGCCTGAGGATTCTCAAAACTAAAGTTGATTTATCCAATTCGCTGACGAGCTATTTACGATTTCTACCCAGAGATTCTACCTACTTGCGTCTAATGCCCAAACCGGTAAGACCAAAGGTGCCGGAGGGAGTTACCCCAGCTGATCCCGGATTGGACTCGCTGGCAACAGAACGAACAGATTCAATTGCTTTTGCGCTCGATAGTATCAAGCAGGCAAGGCGAGATTCTTTGCGTAATATTCAGGCTGCAAAAGGCTCCGGAGCTGTTAAAGGTACGGCTGTCGTGAAATCCCTGGATCAGCAAGAATCTACCAAAAAGCGTAAGTTGTTAGAAAAGACAAAGACTGGAAAAGGGCGAACCCCCCCCAAAACCTATTCGAAAAAAACGACCGCTTCGGCAATTAAAGTTAATCGCTATGAAGTGCCAGAGCAAATCATCGAGAAACCACTATCGGAATACGACAGCTTTATTGAACTTTTTGCAACGAAGCACCACTCCAAGTTCAAAAGCAAATCTCTTTCAGCAGCAAAAACAATCCGTTCACAAGCAGAACAAACCCTCCGCCGTCTTGACCACCTTAAAGAAGATAAAGTAAAACACATTTATGACCTTCATACCAAATACAGTATGGCCGTGGCGTGCTTTATTTTTATGTTTATTGGTGCACCAATGGGAGCCATTGTTCGAAAGGGGGGATTCGGAACACCAATTCTGGTATCCATAATCTTCTTTATGATCTTCATCGTATTGACGATCTTTTGTCGAAAGATCGCAGAGAGTTTTGTTGTGCCGGCTGAAGCTGCTGCCTGGATTCCATGCCTGGTCTTGTTTCCGATTGGTGCGTTCTTAACCAATAAAGCTATGAAAGACTCAAAGCTGCTCAATGCCGATCGCTATACCCGTTTTTTTTCAAGATTGTTTAGCAAAAAGAAAGCCGTTTCGTGAAGATAGGGAACCAAAGCAACCTCCTCGACCAAAACGTTTGCTTGTTCACTCTATATGGTGTTACGTTCATCTTGGGTTTGCTCATTCTTTTTGTCATCGACAAGGGGGAGGCCGTCTTATTTTTTAGCGACCACCGCACGAAAACTGGAGACTGGCTTTTCAAGTATGGAACAAAACTTGGGGAACATTACATTTATGTATTTTCTCTGATCATACTGCTTTTCGTAAAATTTCGCCATGCTATTGCTGTACCCTTGCTTGGTCTACTGGTCACTTTAGTTGCTTTTGTAGGCAAGGAATTGTTTAGGATTGACCGGCCCAAGCGCTTCTTTTCTGATCTGGGTCTCTTTGAAGACATTCGTTTGGTGGAAGGAGTTATAGTCCATTCTGGGGCAAGTAGTTTTCCTTCCGGACATAGCATGTCCGGTTTCGCACTTTATACTTTTTTTGCCCTATGCCTAAAGGAGAAGGGGGCCATGGCTTTGTTCCTGGGATTGATTGCCATTATGGTAGGGATTTCTCGGGTTTATCTCGTGCAACACTTCTTGGAGGATGTAATTGCTGGCGGCCTGATTGGCACGTTCCTGGCTATCTTCTGGTACTCTTTTCATCTTCTTTGGGGCAAGCCTAATGGATGGCTTGATCGTAAAATCGATGTGGCGATATGGAGTAAATAGGCCCCATATCGCCAGATAAATTACCCATACCTCTAGCTTGTTCTAGCTATTTCTCCGGACTTAATTTTATCCATGTATTTGTTGTATGCCTTTCTTACATTGGGAATGAGAAAATACAGGGCAAAAACGTTTGGAAAACACATGGCAAAGATCATGGCATCTCCAAAGTTAAATACACTTTTTGCGGTGATCGCAGATCCGATGATAACGAAAACACAGAAGATAAGTTTGTAAATATTCTCTGCTGTTTTACTTTCTCCGAACAGGTAAGTCCATGATTTCAAGCCATAGTAAGACCAAGAGATCATAGTAGAAAGTGCAAAAAGAATTACTGCTAGTGATAATACAATGGGAAACCAAGAGATGGTTTGTGCAAAAGCAGAGGATGTCAAGGCAATGGCTGCATCGTTACCGCTTCCCGAACTGAACGATTGAAATGCAGCTTCCGCGCCGATGTCACCATAGCCTGAAATGACGATTACCAAGGCTGTCATAGTGCAAATGACCACGGTGTCTATGAAGGGCTCAAGAAGCGCTACAACTCCTTCCGAAATAGGTTCGTCCGTTTTGACCGCCGAATGCGCAATAGAGGCAGAACCTACCCCTGCTTCATTGGAGAATGCAGCACGGCGAAACCCCTGAATCAAGACACCGACAATGCCACCGTACATCGCCTTACTGGAAAATGCTCCGGCAAATATTTGTCCAAATGCTCCGGGAATTTGTGAAATGTTGGCGATTAATACAATGATTGCAGCGGTAACATAGATGCCAACCATGAAAGGAACAACCTTGTCGGTTACTTTTGCGATAGACTTGATCCCACCAAGAATTACGATCCCTACGATTACTGCCATTAGTGCACCAAAGATCCACGCCTGACCAGCTAGGAAGCTATTTTCCCCCCCAGTCACTGCTATCAATTGTTGAGTTGCTTGATTAATTTGAACCATATTTCCGCCACCTAGCGAACCGCCAATACAGGCAATGGCAAAAAGTACGGCGAGGACCTTTCCGACCGTCCCCCAAAAAGGCCCTTTTTCCGCAAATCCTTTGCTCATATAATACATCGGCCCGCCGGAAACAGATCCATCCGAATGTACATTGCGGTACATGACCCCAAGGGAGCACTCTACAAACTTGGAGGCCATGCCAAAGATCCCTGCGAGGATCATCCAAAATGTCGCCCCCGGACCACCCAATGAAACAGCAATGGCGACACCGGCAATATTACCGACACCAACGGTGCCTGATAATGCAGTTGCCAATGCTTGAAAGTGGGATACCTCGCCCTTTTCCCCTGGCTTGTCATATTTACCCCTCACAACGTCTAAGGCATGTCGAAAGGCAGTGATGTTAACGAAGCGCATGTAAATGGTGAAAAAGATGGCGCCGGTAATCAACCAGATTAAAACAAATGGTATGGTGAATTCGCCGAATGAGACCGTGAAGAAAATTACTCGTTCAACGGCGCTTGTGATCGGATCGAAAACGGCGTTTATTTTGTCGTCAATACTTGATTGGGCAAAACTGAGAATTGGAATGAAGGTGGTCAGGAAAATTGTGAACAAAGATCTTTTCATATAATAGGGTTTGTGTTGTTCTGTCTCGAACTAAAGCTTTAAGGTATTTTTTTATTTTTATTTATCAAAAGTTTCAAGATTTTATTTGGTGCCGCAATTACTCGGCCCATTAACAATCTTAAAGGCAGAATTTTACGTTTACAAGTTTAGTGGAAATTGATTGAAAGGACATCACCAAATACCTCCAAAATGAAGTATGATCATTTTTGGGGATTTTTGTCCCAAAATCAACGGATTTGGTATTTTAGCCTCAATTTGTAGGCACCGTAGCTGTGAACTATGAGATAGGAGAATTAGATTTCAATTTTCAAAAAAACAGACTTTGCATTCTACGTACACAGATGACGAAGTAATTGAGATGCTGAAGCTAGGGAAAGAAGAGGCTATGGATTTTCTCTTTAGAAAATACTATTCAGACCTCTGCCGGGCTGCTTATCGCATTCTTCCGGATGCTAGTTTCATCGAGGATGTTGTACAAGATGTATTTTACGAGCTTTGGCGGCGTCGAACAAGTCTGAATATCACAACTTCTTTGATTGCTTATCTGCGCCGTTCGACCGTTAATAAAACCTTGAATTTTATTCGTGATAAAAAGCTCAAGATCTTTGTTGACGAACCCAAAGAGGAGAGACACAGTGTGCCACCAAATGTCAGCAAGAAGATGGAAGCGGAAGAATTAAGGCTAGTAGTTGACAAAATTGTAGATAGTCTTCCAAATAGATGCAGAATAGTGTTTATTTTGAATCGGTTTGAGGAAATGTCCTATAAGGAAATTAGTGATTGTCTGGGTATATCTGTTAAAACTGTTGAACATCAGATATCTAAAGCATTGAAAATCTTACGGAACCAATTAAAACCATATTTGGAATAAAACTTTTGGGCTTGAATTAGGGGAGATTTGAAAAAAATGTGTCTAGAATATTTGATAAAGGTATTTTCAAATGGAATGGTCAAAACTCTTACTTTGGGTTAGAAAGAAGCAAGTCGATGGTGAGGACCCTGTGATGCCCTCACCGGAAGAACAACATCTTGTAGCGGATATCGGCAAAATTTGGCACACAGTAGAAACTTACAAGTCAGACTTTGAACCCGACGCTGAAGCTGCCTTGTCTCGCTTCAAAGATCGCATCAAAAACGACGAACACCGGGTGGTAGAAGTAACTTTACTGCCCCGCAGAAATAGTAAATTGAAGCAGCTACGCAGAATTGCTGCCGCTGTTGCCGTAGTTGCAACGCTTGGGCTCGCCGGTTACTATTACTTGGTAAATATGACAATTGAGTTGGAGGTCGCTACAACCGAAAACGAGATTAAAGAGGTGTCGTTACCAGATGGCACCCTGGTAAAGCTCAATGAAAATTCAAGCCTTTCTTTGACATGGAGGCGTATCGCCGGAAATGAAAGGCTGGTACATTTCCAGGGCGAAGCCTTTTTCGACGTCCGGGAAGATCCAGGCCGTCCATTTGTAATCCTAGCACCACATTCGGAAACTACTGTTTTAGGAACTTCATTCAACCTTCGGGATCTGCCGGAAGGATCCACCGCCGATGTTGAAGTACTCAGTGGTAAAGTCCTCTTTGCGGCGAATGAACAAAAAGTGGAAGTCTTGCCCAAAAGCAGGGCTTTGATCAGTGCTTCCGGTGATTTGACAACTCGAGATGCAAGCAACCTCAATGCGGATTCCTGGATAAATAAAGAATTAAACTTTAAAGCCTCTCCCCTCAAAATAGTGATTGAAGACATTGAACGTCATTATCAGATTCAGATTAAATTTGCAAAAGAAGAAATGCTGGAATGCCGTTTTACAACATCTTTCAAAGAAACAACCCTAGATAACATATTCGAGCGGTTGAAGCTGGCCTTAGAACTTCAAGTCAAAGAACTTGCTCCCAATGAATTTCTCATGACTGGAGGGAGTTGTCGTTAAAGTTAAAGCTGGATATCAACGAAGGGTTGAATTCTTACGTTATTGTTACGGATAACAAGTTGGCTGATTTGCCAAAATCATCTATTTAACCTGGGCAGATGAAGAGATATGTACTTTTGATCGTGGTGGTGTTGCTAGGCACACTTTGCCGTTGTGCTGCTCAAGATATTCTAGATCGTAAGTTTTCAATCAATTTAAAAAAGATTTCGTTGGAAGATGCTTTATTCACACTGATGGATGAAGCAGATATCAATCTTACTTTTAGTAATGATCTGATTCCGACCCGGGTCATCAGCATCAATCTAAAAAGACAACCGCTCAGGACCATTCTCAGTACACTCTTCCGTGAGACCAATATCGGATTTCAACTTGTCGGTGACCAAATCGTATTATTCAAGAAGCCGGCCCCTAAGCGAAAGCGAAAATTTACAATCAGTGGCTTTCTGGAGGATGCTGAATCTGGCGAACGATTAATCGGCGCTACGATTTGGGATTTAACCAGTGGGCAGGGGACCATAACGAATGCCTACGGTTTTTTCAGTCTTACACTCGATGAGGGAAAAGCAGAGATCCAGTTTAACTACCTTGGATACGAGCCTTTCAAAGAGCTTTATGATTTAACGAAAAGTTATAGTGCCATCATTGCTCTCGAACGGTCGCTAACGCTACCGGAGGTAGAAGTGGTGGCCTCTGATTCTACTGTACGGGAAATCAGAACGGGATTTAGTCCCATTGCCATCAAAGCTTCCGATATTGAAAGTATGACTAGTCTGGGAGGTGAACCCGATCTGGCCCGTTTTACCCATTTGTTACCCGGTGTGACGACCGGAACCGATGGAGTAGGGGGACTCATGGTAAGAGGAGGTAGCTCCGGGCAAAACCTGATCCTGATCGATGATGTGCCGGTTTATGATTTTGGTCATGGAGCGGGTATGTTTTCAGTAGTGAATCCATTGGCGATTAGCCAGGCAACATTGATCAAAGGAGGTTTTCCCGCTCGTTATTCAGGACGCCTTTCTTCGGTGATCGATATACGAACGAGAGAAGGAAACAAGCAGGAGTTTAAAGCCAGAGCTGATCTGAGTCTGATCTCAGGGCGTTTGTCTTTAGAAGGACCGATCATCAAAGGTAAGACCTCCTTCTTCGCATCCGGCCGGGTATCATACCTAAATTGGTTCCTATCCCCATTGGGAAAAAGAGCCAAAGCCAAGAATGATCTGGAGGGAGCTACACTTTATGACTTCTATGATTTTAATTTAAAACTGAATCATGAATTAGGAGAAAAAGACCATTTGTTTCTCAGTGTTTACAAGGGGGCCGACAAGTATGAAGATGAATCGATCTTGGAGGAGCGGCTTCCCACTCCCATTCGGAGTGTTTGGATCAAGAGAGATAAAACTGATGAGATCTCTTGGTTGTGGGGCAATACCACCGCTTCACTTCGTTGGAATCATGTCTTTAGCAATCGACTCTTTGCCAACACGACCTTGACCTATAGTAACCTGGAGGTGGGTTATCGCTATGGCTCGGAGGATCTACTGGTGCATCAGGTTACGGATGAAGAGATCCGCTATTTTGATTTCCATCGTTTTGCTTCTAGTATTGAAGATCGAGGTGGGCGGATGGATTTTGATTACATGCTGTCCCCGAAACAGAATCTTCATTTTGGTGCGAAAGTGGTCAATCATCACTTTAATCCCGGCGTACAAATCTTGGGAGGAGAACAGGACCCATCCAGTGAGGTATTTAACCAGGCAAAACAAGATGCTTGGGAGATTGCGGGCTATGTAGAAGATGAGTTTCGGCCGGTAGAGTCTTTGCTTTTAAACATCGGTCTAAGTTTTGTCAACTGGAGGGTAGAAGGCAGGGATTATCAATCCTGGCAACCTCGCTTATCAGCTTATTGGAATGTCGGGCCGCATTTCGGATTAAAAGCTTCCTATGCTCAAATGTCACAATTCATACATCGTCTGTCGCGCTCATCCATTGGCTTGCCAGGTGATCTTTGGGTTGGTTCTACAAAAGATACACCTCCACAAAACTCCAAACAAGTTACCTTGGGCTTTGAATACGAAACACCCGATCATTTAATGGTAGGGGTAGAAGGATATTATAAGGATTTTACCAACATCCTGGATTATGCTGAAGGAGCTACATTTCTGCGGAACTGGGAAGACAATGTTACATCGGGAAATGGCCGGGCTTATGGTGTCGAGTTTTTTGTGGAGAAAGATCAGGGGAATCTTCAGGGCTGGATCAGCTATACACTCTCCTGGGCAGATCGCCAGTTTGATAAGATAAACAATGGCGAGCGATTCCCTTTTCAGTTCGATCGGCGGCATGATTTTAAAATTGCGATTAAACAGAAGTTAGCTGGTTGGCTGAGTTTCTCTGCCAATTGGCAATACAGTTCTGGCTTCGCCACAACCGTCCCAATTGAAAGTTACGTCGTTATAGTACCGGATGGTGTACCGGGCTCGAGGTCTGGAGTCGTGGCACAAGATTTTGGCCAAAAGAACAGCTTTAGAATGCCCGACTATCATCGACTAGACATGAGCTTGCAAGCCCAACATGTCACAGATCGCAATGTACATGTCTTTGGCGTAGGGGCTTACAATGTTTATGACCGACGGAACCCTCTGTATTATCGACTGGATCGCGAATTCGGTTTTGTCAATGACGAACTTAGATTGATCAATTCCGAATTTGTTCAAGGATGGTTATTACCCTTTGTTCCTTATCTAAGTTACTCCATTAGATTCTGAAAATCAGAGATAGAGAAATGGTTAACTTAATTCTTGTTATATTTGAAGACTCGGAATGTATCAACTAGGATCTATATCGACTAAAAATTAATAGATTATATGGGGATATGAAATTCTACTCCATTTTATACGTCGCGGCTATAGTACTTTTTTTATCGAATTGTGAGAGTCCTCTCGAACTGGAACTTCCTAAAGCGGGCGAGCGACTGGTCTTTGCCAGTGCTTTCTCCAACAAAGATTTTATAGGAGTACAGGTATCAGTGGGCCGTTCAGTTTTTGATACCAGTCAAAACCTTAATTTGAAAGGAGGAGTGCCGGTACAAATTTTTGCCGATGGTGATTATGTCGAAGATTTGGAATTGGTATTTGATGAGGAATTGGATATTCCCGTATATACCTCTTCGTTTATACCTGCCCCCGGAATTACCTATGCTGTGCAAGCCGATATACCAGGCCAGGGGGTTGTCAAGGGAACAAGCTCGATTCCGGAGCCAACTCCGATTGATGTCCTCACTTTGGAAAATGTTGAAATACTCGAAAATGAAGATCGATCTCGCCGTCTTTATCTTTTTTCAAGCGGGGTGGTGTTCCCAGATATAGCGGGAGAGGAAAATTTTTATCACCTGAAAATCTTTCAGGATGTTCATACCTTCCGATTGGAAGGACTTGATACCATCATAACTGAGACGAGGCGCATCCAGGTTCAATTTGATCCAGATTTCAATATCAATGATGAGATCGCGAGTTTCGAAGGAGGTATCCTTCTTACGGATAACAAGTTTGATGGCTTAAAACTACTTCATGAATACGGTTGGACTTTGTCTATCGATGGTAGAATTCAATCGCTGGGAATGATGTTTTTCGAACTTCGGACCGTTTCCCGCGAATACTTCAAATACTATAGCTCCTTTAGCCGGCAATTTGCTAGTAACCAAAGTGATCCGTTCTTAGAACCGGTGATCTTGTATGACAATATTGAAAACGGTCTTGGTTTTTTTGCCGGTTATTCTACTGTGACCGATTCAATTGCGATGATCCCTTAAAATGGCATTATAATGCCAAGGAACGATAAGCCTACCCTAACCGAATTATTCAAGCAGGCCCTAAAAGATATTGAAGGTGGCTACGATCTTCTGGCACCTAAATTTGATCAATCGCGTTACATTACCCCATCATCAGTGCTAAATCCCTTCTTTGATCGGCTGTCGCAAGAGGTCGGTACATTCAATTGCGGCGCCGATTGGTGTTGCGGCACCGGAGCGGCGAGTGTTTATTTAGCCCAACTTTGCTGTCAACATTTCACTGCATTGGATTTGAGTCAAGGTATGCTGGACCGGTGCCGGGCCAAAGTTGAAAACCTGAACCTATCCATCGACTGTCGGTTCGTTAAGGGAGATGCACTCCAAATGAATTTTGAAGAAACATTTGATGTAATTGTCATCTTTGGAGCTTTCGGACATATTCCACGTGAAGAAGAGCCAACTTTGATCCGAAATATTCATGCTGCATTAAAACCTGAAGGGCATTTCTTCTTCATTACCACCGGTCGATTACCATGGTGGAGCTTCAGTTTGTGGCGTAAGCGGTTTTTTAATTTCGCAATAGCTATCAGAAATTTTTTTATACGCCCCCCTTTTATCATGTATTATCTCACCTTTCGGCTTCCCGAAGTCCAAAGACATTTAGAGACGCTTGGTTTTGAGGTGATGGTTTATGAAGACATTGATTTCTCGCAAGGTGAAAGACGGGTCAGTGATTTGACTCCCAATCACTATTTCAAAATGGTTGGAGCAAAAAAAAATAAAAAAAAGTGATAAGTAAATAGGGGGGATGAACAAAATCCGTGTCTCTTAGTTTGGTTTTTGGATTATTTCAATCAAATATTAGGACAATGGATACAGTGAAGAAATACAATTTTGTCGATGGATTTCCCCTATTTTCCACACTCAGTGACAGCGAAAGAAGAGAGATCGCGGACCTAATGCAATTTAGACGCGTTACCAGATACAACTTTATTTATATGCCTGGGGATGCCTCGGATTGTATCTTTTTCCTGGCGAAAGGAACAGTTAAGATTGGAACGCATAGCGGAGATGGCAAAGAGGTAATAAAGTCATTGATTCATCCATTGGCCATGTTTGGTGAGAGAGGTTTGATCGGTGAGACAAATCGACAGGACTTTGCCCAAGCATTGAAGGAGGAAGTCCATCTATACACATTGTCGGTAGAAGAATTGAAGGAATTGATGCGCACAAATTTTGATCTGTGCAGCAATCTGATGATGATGTTTGGAAACCGGTTGATGAGGGCGGAGAATAAATTGGAATCTTTAATTTTTAAAGATGCTAGAACGAGAATTATTGAGTTCATTAAAGAATCAATCAACGAAAGAGGTCGCCGGATCGGCTATGAAATGCTCTTGAAGCATAGTTTAACTCACCAAGATATCGCCAACATTACCTGTACTTCTAGGCAGACGGTAACCCTAGTCCTCAATGAATTGAAAAAGTCTGATCTTATCTATTTTAACCGGGGGAAAATCCTGGTCAGAGATATGGCAAAATTGGCATAACGACAGACAGTAGTATTTACCTTTTTATGGTACAAGGCTGCGCCATAGATAAAAAGTGTAATAAGACTGCCAGGGAGACCAATTACTTGTCATGTTTAGCATCTCGGTGTTGGAAGGTTGTCGATCCATTTCGTAGATGGCTTTGAGTGCATTCTTCAAGCCAGCGTCCTGGATCGGTAATGCGCTTCTGAAGCCAAGGCAACGCATGAGAACGTAATGAGCACTCCAATCTCCGAATCCCTTTAGCTTTTTTAGTTGGTTCGATGCTTTATCGAGATTTTGCTTAGACAGCTGTTTCTTCCGTACTTCTTTGTTAAGGAAAGACCTTGCTAGTAGTGTAATGTATTCTGCTTTCTGTCGGGAAAATTGAATCCTTCGAAGTTCTTCTTTGGTCAGTTTTGCAATTTTATCTGGCCTTGGAAAAAGGTAGTAGGTCTTTTCGTTCAGCTCTAAGGAATCTCCGTATTCACGGATGAGTGCATGTTTTATCTTGTAAGCAAAGTTAAGGTTGATTTGTTGACCAATGATGGCCCAACTCATCGCTTCAAAAAGATCGGGAATTTTGATGAGTCTCAGCCCATGATAGCCTTGGATGATTGATGACAATAGCACGTCCTTACTTGCAGCTTCGTAGAATTCCTGGAGTGGAGTGTCGAGATCAAACCATTCCCATATGTATTGCCGAATGTTTTTTTGAATTGCGGGAGTAGGTTGCTGATTGATGAAATGGATTTTTAGATTTTGGGCGGCAATTGGTTCTATACTGACGAGGTATTTTTCGCCTTTAATTTCCAACAGCTTGTAGACTTTGCCACGCTCGACCTGGTAGGTTAACTCCAGGTTGGACCTTGCGATGTATTGATAGCACTGCTCAAAACTGAAGATCGGTGGTGTTTCTATAATCATATCAGCGATTTATGTCCATTCGTATTCTCCATTCTTTTGGATAGTAATTGTTCACTCTGGTGCCTAACCCCTTCATCCACCCTAACTGATTTTGACGGTAGGTTGCTATGGCCCAGCCCTTGGGCACTCTTGTTGGGTCAATAGCTGCTTTTTTGAGATATTGAAGGGCCTCCTCCTTTTCGAGGTCTACACGAGGCAACTGTTGATTACAGATCTGACTTAAGGCCAATTGGGGCGAAGGGATGAAATCTTCATTTTTGAGTACGCCGATATCGATGCCTATTTTTGCCGGTTGCCAAATGCTGGCGAATTGCGTTGCTTCCTGGTGCCACTCTTTGTGCAATGCGAAAATTCGTCCTTTTGCGTTCTGGTAGAAATACCATTTCTTTGGTTGATCTAACCAGGGGTTGATTTTTGGCCAGTATTTCTTTGCCAGTTTCAGGAAATGCCTATTGGAACTCCTCTTTAAAGATGTTTTGGTAAGTGAGGATTTGCTACGTAAACAGCAAAAAAACAGTCCCTCACTATCGGTCCTATGCGGATAGAATTGACATCCGAATTTAGTTCGGGCGATGTTCCACGTCTCTGGTACTTCCGGAGTGATAGGCTCCAGCTCAAAGTTTTTCAACAGCCATTCGATGTTTTGATCGTTTTCCTGCTCATTATACGTACAGGTGGAATAAATTAACACTCCACCATCACCCAGTAATGGAATGGCATTTGCTAGAATCCTCTTTTGGCGAGCACTACATAATTCGACGTTTTGCGGTGACCATTCCCCGATGGCCTTCGCATCCTTCCTGAATAGACCTTCTCCACTACAAGGAGCATCAACGAGCACGAGGTCGTAATGCCCCTTACTAGGTGAAAATTGTTTGCTATCCAGGTTTGTAATTGCCACATTGGTTAATCCCCATTTCGATAAATTCTCTTCGAGAATCCGATACCTGGATTTAATGACTTCATTTGCCACCAAAAAACTGCCTTCCGGAATGGCATCACTTAGTAAGGTGCTCTTGCCTCCCGGGGCCCCACACATGTCTAAAGCCAGTATGGGGGCAGTAGACCCAAAGATTTGCGCTACAACCCACCCAATGATCATTGAAGAGGATTCCTGTACGTAATAACTACCGGCATGGAAATTTGGATCAAGAGTGAAGCGCGGACGTTCCTTGAGATACATTCCTTCTCTACACCAAGGAACCGCCCCCTTTACGTCTAGTACGGGAGCCTGCTTGCGTCGGTTGATGCGTACGCTAATGGGCGGAGGTTGCTTTAAAGCAGCGTAAAATGCAGTAGACTCTTCACCCAGAAGTGCATCACTTTGTTTGATAAATGCTTCGGGAAGTTCCATTAACGGACAAAGTTAAACACTTCTTTGCTTAACCAGGGCATTGGTTGAAGTCTTTGTGCGATGAAAGCAGTTATTACAAATACAATGATGTAGGAGCAAATGGTGGCGTATGCTGCACCGATGGTGCCGTAATGCGAAATAAGCACATAATTTAAGATCAGGTTGACTCCGACATTTACAATGGCTATAAAGCTGAAGATATAGGTTTTGCCAGAATAATGAATGTACATGGAGAATAGGGAATAACTGGCATAGAAGAAATAGGCGATCCCAATCCATAATACGTAAACATGTCCAGGGTAAAACTTGCTATCGATCAGCCAATGGAAAATGAATGGGCTAACTAAGGCAAGCCCAGCAACTGCCCCCATTAATGTCAGTAGGAATGCGTAGCTAATTCTGACAATGCGCAAGCGTATCGCTGCATCCGGGTTTTTGAATACTGAAAAAACATATGGAGTGAACCCCATTAGAAAAGAGGTTGCCAAAACTTGTATGATCATTCCAAACTTGTAGCCATAGCTGTATAACCCCAATTCCGAACGTCCCATCATTCGCTCCAGGAATAAGTTGTCTGAATATTCAATGACAAAAGCTCCGATCAGATGCGGAATGATTGGAAGGCCAAATTGCAGCGCATCCTGGATATGGGCTTTTCTCACTTTAAAAGTGAGGAGCGATTGCTTGAAATAAATTACAAAACTCGCCAAAGCAAAAAGGATGGCACTTCCAAAAATGCCGAATGCTCTTCCCTCCCAATTGCTATGCCCAAGGTATATAATAAAAAGAAGGGACAATCCAAAGTTGGTCAAACCCTGCCCAATATTGAAAATAGCAAATTTCCGTGGCTGGTCTTCTATCCGGTAGAGTGTGAGTGTCATTTCATTGATGATCTGATTGAATGCCATTAATACGATGTAGAAAACCCATATTGTGGGCAAATTGATCCAAGTGGCAAGTTGATGCCTAAAAAGAAAGCCTATAAGCAACAATAATAAAAGAAGCAGGGTAGGGGTCAGTAGTAAGGCACTAAAATAATTCCGAAAAATACCTTGATCTATTTTGAAATATTTAACCGTCAGGGCTGCCTTTGACCCTACTCCGATCAGGACCGATAGCAAAAGTACATATGTATTGAGCATTGTCAATACACCACTGTCATCCTCCGTAATGTGATATGAAATAATGATGGCGAGCACAAATACCAACCCCTTGTTGAAGAAGTTAGCAAAAGTATAGATCGACAGCGATTTTAATAAGTTCATTCTTCCAGTTAAAAATCGAAAGCACCAGTTTCGTAATGTTGCACAATTTCATCCGCCAATTGACTGGAGAAAAGTGCACCTGAGGTTTCGCTCAGATGGTTGCCATCGACATACTCATAGTTCTCGCCTTCTTGAACGTAATTGAAGTATTGAAGGTTATATTTCTCACTGAGTAAATGCATTTTTTTGTCGAAGTCAGGCATCAACTGCATCTCAATCGCCAATAGTGGTTCCGGTATTGGCACCCGGACCAGGAAGACATTTCCACGTGTCTTAAGGTATTGAATCGTTTGTTCGAGTGCCGCTAATCTATATGGAGAAGCGATGTATTTGGGCAATTGGTTATAGCGATAATCTGTAATCTTAGTCTTAGTTCTGGCCGCGACTGAAACGTCATCCATGGGGACCCGAAGTTGAAGCCAGCCATCTGACTGAACGGCCATTTTGGGGGGGATGATCCGGTTTAGCAAGATCGAACCGAAATTGTCATTAAAATATGTTCGCAGATATGAAAGGTTAGGATTACAACTATAGCAACTCAATTGACCAATGAACGATTTACTTTCCCGTAGGTTATCCGGAGCGGCGCAAGATTTCAATCTGCTGACGGACCAGGGGGTGACAGATAAAAGAAAAAGACCTTTTCTCGTTTCGGGGTGAATCTTCTCTTTAATGGCTTTCAAATAAGCTGAACCATAAGGGGATTGCAAAGCAGTAAATGCATAGTTGTACAATGGTCCTTGTAGTGCTCCTTTGCTAAAGATTGGGCTAAAATACTGAGGGTGGATACCCTGGGCCGCGCGAGAAGTGCCGATGATTAAGGCGTGTTGTCGAGGTGTTGTAAAACGGTGGTAATATGCATCCGAAGTTCCATCCGCAGAAAAAATCAACATCGCTATCAAAAGGGTGGCGAAGATTGATAATAACGCCATCTTTGAGAGAAAAACTTTCATGTATGATCAATCTTCGACTGTGCCTTTGAGGATTAGAACTTTTTCAATTCCTTCTGGAGATGTTGCCGGACCTCTTTAGCACTATTCAATAGTTCACCTTCGATTTCGAGTGACCTATCTAGGAAAAGAAGACGCTGTAGCAATAAGTTTTCGGCTTCAATGAAAATCTTAGAATCTTTGGAAATCGTCCATAGTGTCAGATCGGGATCGGACTCTTCTTCGATGTCTTCATAGTATTTCTTGAAGATCACCAATGCTCTGCCTTTAATATATTCGGAATTAAACTTAGGAACAAAGGTCTCTTTGTGATAGGTTTCGTAGTTTTCAATGGTACTGAGGGAAGCATTAACTCGGTCGTAGTATCGGAATATATCATTGCGCAATTGATGATTTTCCAGCAACTCCTGTTGACTAAAGGATTTAAAATCATTGAAAGTAGGGTGGGTAGGAGTAAATTTGGAAACGTAGAGAGCGGAGATATAGCGATTAGTGAAATTGTTCAGTTCTACCGAATCCGGTGTCCGGTACAGATCCGTTAAAATTTCCTTGACATCGAGAATCCGGGAAGAGTTAATGTCAATAGAGTTTTTAAGGTTTTTAATGTCTTCATCGATGTCTCTTGCAAAGTTTTCAATGTAGATTTTCTCAATGGAACTCAGGTCCCTCTTATCCCATTGATTATAGAACAGCAGGGCAAAAAAGACGCCCCCAAAAATTAAAATTGCGTATGCCACAGCCTTGATCCAACGACGACGAAAATCTTTGTTTCCCTTTTCTTCTGGGTGGCTGATAGTGAGTGGAACTTCGGTGTGTCCATTTGCCTCTTTTTTTAAGAACTTTTTGAAATCCAGCCGGTTTTTAATTCTGAAATTTACCATAAAGGAGGTATTTATATAGTTTTCCTACTTGAATAGACGAGTCGAGTACTGGCAGCAGCTAGCCAGTAAGTAATAGATTTTCAAGTATATAGGGGCTTATCAATCAAGGTAGCATTCAACACACTTCTATATATAACGGAAAATTAGGGAAATAAGTTCCCCTTTAGTCGATTTGGTTCCGACTCCGCTATGATTTTGTAGATGCGTTCGAAGACCTCTTCGGCGTTGGGCTTCGAAAAGTAATCACCGTCAGAACCATATGGCGGGCGGTGGGGTTGAGAGGTAATCGTTACTGGTGCGGAATCCAGGTATTGATAGCCGTTTTGAACTTCGAGAACCTGCTGCATCATATAAGAGGTGGCTCCGCCCGTAACATCCTCATCCATAAAAGCAATTCGATTGGTTTTCTTTAGAGAAGCAACAATGCGGTGTTCGAGGTCAAATGGTAGCAGAGTTTGGACGTCGATCAATTCTACCGAAACACCATGGTCCTCCAGAAGATCGATCGCTGCCTCGGCGATTCTCACGCAGGATCCATAGGTCACCAACGTAATGTCAATACCTTCTTTTATTACTTCTGCAACTCCCAATGGTACTGTCATTTCCCCAATATTGTCGGGGAGATCTTCCTTGAGGCGATAGCCATTTAAACATTCAATAACTAGCCCCGGATCATCTGATTGAAGTAAGGTGTTGTACATGCCAGCAGCCTTTGTCATATTTCTTGGCACACACACATAAATGCCTCTCAATGCATTGATGATCATTCCTAAAGGAGAACCTGAATGCCAAATGCCTTCCAGTCGGTGTCCCCGCGTTCGGATGATTGCTGGTGCCTGTTGGATGTTATTACTTCGCCAGCGAAGTGTTGCCAAGTCGTCAGTGAGTGGTTCCAATCCATATATCAGATAATCGAGGTACTGGATTTCGGCAATTGGCCGCAATCCTCTCATTGCCATTCCGATGGCCTGACCAATGATCGTCCATTCCCGAATCCCGGTATCCGTGATCCGGTCCACTCCAAATTTGTCTTGCAGGCCTGCAAAGCCTTGATTCACGTCTCCGATCCTACCTACATCTTCGCCAAAAGCATACAATTCGGGGATAGATTTGAGCTTGGCATCAAAGAAAGTATTTAGTATTTGATATCCATTTCTTTTCGGGGATTTTGCGGAATAGATTGGCGGAACGACGGGGACTTCTAGAGCCGATTTGGGAGATTGACTATAGAGGTAATTATGGTATTTTTCAGGTCCCATCCGCTGAAGATCTTCAATCCAACTTCTAAGGTCGGTTGCTGCTTTTGCGTCGCTTCCCAGCATTCGGTAGTTCATTTTCCGGGCGTTGCTGAGCACTTCCGTAATCATTGGATTGATCAAACTTTGTAACTCGACCTTTAAATCCTCCTGCCCATTGATGCGCTGATAGATACCCTTTAGCTGCTTAATTTTTTGCTTTTTGGGTTGTAAGAAGGCGTTCCAAGCTTTGTCCCTGGCAGTCCGAACGGTTTTTTTTGCTTCTGTACGAATTTGCTGGCACTCCTCAGCTGTCGCAACCCCTTCTTGGATCATCCATTTTTCCAGCTGAGCGATGCAGTCGTGCGATTTTTCCCACTCCAGCCTCTCTTTTGATTTATAACGTTCGTGCGAACCGGAAGTGGAATGTCCCTGCGGTTGGGTGATTTCATCAATGTGGAAAATTGCCGGGATGTGATCTTTTCTCATTTGGTGGATCGCCTGAGTGAACAGTGAAATCAATTCACGATAGTCCCAACCTTTGCCTTTGAAGACCCGGACTCCTCCCTTTTCTTCGTCGTACTGGAAGCCATTTAGAGCCTCTGAAATGCTGCCTTTTGTGGTTTGGTATTCGGTCGGGACAGAAATACCATAGCCGTCGTCCCATACAAAAGTAGCCAGTGGGACTTGCAAAACTCCCGCTGCATTGATGGTCTCCCAGAACACACCTTCTGAAGTACTGGCATCTCCGATCGTACAGATACAAACCTCATTGCCGTTTTTAGAGAAGGAAGAAGCGGTCTTTAATCTTTTGTTGGCGCGGTATTTTTTAGAGGCTAATGCTAACCCTAACGCCCGTGCCATTTGGCCGCCGGTATTGGAAGTGTCAGAGGTAATATTGATTCTTTCGGTATGGATCGTCCAATCTCCATGTTCATCGACCAGTGGAGTAGCAAAATGATTGTTCATTTGCCGGCCACCAGAAAAAGGATCGTTTTCAGTGTCTGCGTAAAGTTGAGCGAAAAAATCTTCAAGTGTAGAGACCCCTAAAGCAAACATGAGGGTTTGGTCACGGTAGTAGCCAGAACGGAAGTCTCCTTGCCGAATAGCATAGGCAAGCGCTACTTGGACGACTTCCTTACCGCCGCCAAAAATTCCAAACTTGGCTTTGCCTGTCAATACTTCTCGGCGACCCATTAAACTCGCCTCTCTACTGATGCAACAGATCCTAAAATCATGAAGGACTGCTTCTTTGGAAAGTGGAACTCGATTTTGAAAATTAACGATTTCTAGGGTGTTGTTTTCTCGCATAAGTCGAAGTTAAATCAAGCCACGATATGGGTGAAAGAATAGGTCTTCCGCAAAATTAAATTCTAAAATGCGTTCATAATTCCTTGCAAAGTTAGTAAAAATTTCGGCAACTTGCTTGTCGGCTATCAACATTCCAGCCTCTCGCATTAACTTTGCATTAACTAAAATGTAATACGACACATTTTACTTTTGCTTGAAATTCCTTTACTTTTGTAGAGTTCAAAATCTACTAACACAAAATTCGTAATGATGAGAAAGTTTTTATTCACAATATTGATGATGGCCATCGCGGTAACTTATACCACCGCACAGAATGGCGCTTTGGTAAAAGAGGTGGCTAAGGATGCAGAAAAAGCAGAGAAAAAAATCGAGGAGGCACCTGCGGACGGTCCAGTTATGACATTTGAAGAAAAGGTCGTTAATTATGGCGAAATAGAGCAAAATGCAGATCCATATCGTTATTTCAGATTCACCAACACTGGTAACGCGCCATTGATCATTACAAGTGCTAAAGGTAGTTGTGGTTGTACCGTTCCGACTTATCCTGAAGAAGCGATTGAGCCGGGTGAAGGTGGAGAGATCAAAGTGCGCTATGCTACCAATCGCATTGGGCCATTCCGCAAAACAGTTACCTTGACAACGAATATGGAAGGAGAAGGAAAAGAGACAGTTGTTTTGACTATTGAAGGAAAAGTGAACAAGAAAGCAGAAGCTCCATCGGGTGTACCCGCAGGAGAAAAGAACATCTTCAAGAACAACGGCAATAAATAATCATGAAAAAGGAATTTTATCATTAGATTGAATTCGGTGTTTCAATCTAATGATAAAGGCAAAGATTTATTTCGCAAAAAGCCTGGGAATTCGAACGAAAATTCTCAGGCTTTTTTCATTTCCAAGGCCAAAAAGAAAAAACCCTTGCTAGTTTTAGCAAGGGCCTCTAACCCAAACAAATAAACACAAAAACTACTTTTAAGATATTGCAAGATACTTTTTATTATCTTAAAAGGCAATTATTCCGAGTTTTTTTTGCGACTTTTTGAGCCTTTTTTCAAGGTGTTCAAAGCCTGTTTTTGAGGATTGTCTACATCGGCCAAACCTTTGCTCAATCTCTTTGTCTACTTGGTTTTGATGTTAAGAGATTTGAAAAAAGAGGAGGGAACAATTTTTCAAATCCCCAAACTTTAGAAAGTGCGCAACCAAGAAAATATTTGGTCGACTTCTTCCGTCTTGTTTTAAAGTGCTTTTCCTTGAAAGGTTCATCCTAAATTGGAAATTCAACCCGTTAATAACGAATTTGGAAATCATGTAAAGGACAATGAGCAATGGACGAAAAAAAATACTTACAGGCTAAAAAACGTGTCAAAGCGAAAAAGGAGTTTTTCGAACATCTTTCAACGTACTTAGTGATGGGCGGTTTTTTCTTTCTACTGAACGCCATTACATCATTTGGTAATTGGTGGTTTTTTTGGCCGATGTTGGGCTGGGGAATCGGAGTGTTATTTCACTATCTGAGTGTTTATGGAATTCCGGGAGTTGGCCAACTGGATAATGAATGGGAGCAAAAGGCTATCCAAAAGGAACTGGAGCGTATGGGAGGGAATGAACCTAAGGCGAAGCCCATAGCTACCGAAATGGAACAACAAGAAGAATTGGATTTAGATTCCTTCGAACCAAAAGCCATTGAAAAAAAACGCTGGAAAGATGAGGATCTGGTCTAAAGTGCAGACTACTTCCAATTCCTTTTGAGAATAATACCGGTAAAGAGCATGGTGGAAAGGCCAATGTTTTTACCACTTAGAAAGTGAGCTCCATTAAGGTTTAGTCCAAAGTAGGGCGTGACTGGTACGTAAATAGAGCCGCCTACTTTGACCCAATTGGACCCTGCTCCTCCTCTGATCCGATCGTCTACTCCAGCATCCAGTGTTCTGAAAAACTCGATCCATGCTTCTCCGTAAATTCTGCGAGTACCCATCCCCATCCGCAGTAACAATGGTATTCCTCCCTGGGATTGAGGGCTTATCCGAAAATTGAGGCCTGATTGTACGTGGACGAAAAAACCAGCGCGGAAGTTGTATTGAGCTGCAAACCGGCCTTGCAGTACCGTTGCTCTTTCGCCAATTGGTCTTTCCGTGTCCGTAGAATAACCGCTCAGTGGGAGACTAATGCCGACAGCAGACACAAACCGAAGACTTCCCAGATTGGTATTGATTTCTTGGTTTTTGTATTTGAGGAAAAGACTGCCATCTTGTAATCCGCTGTCACCATTCTGGATACTAACATAAGGCGCAGTAAAAACAATACTGAGTGAATCCGTAAAACCATGCTCTGCATATAGGTTTAAAGAAGTGGTAGTAACCGAAATGGATTGCTCTTCCTCACCAAATACATAGGTGTCATAATTATCATAACCATAATTGATGGCCAGGTCAGTCTTCGCTCTGCCCACGAGAAAACCACTGATGGGGCCTTGACAATAAGCGACTGCTGCCCAAGGCAACAAAGTCATAATCAAAAGTAAATTTTTCATAAATTTTCGAGATTATCAGCAAACAAAAACAAAATTACCTTCATTTGCGCAATCGGATTGTCGTTCGATCAACACAACACTGCTGATGGGGATTTTTTACAATGATAGTTAATTTCCCGACCTAAGTATACGGAACACTCCGTAGCGATGGTTCATGCTTTTCCAAATTCCCTTTTTTCCAGTCAACATGTTGAGCAGATCTATATCTAACCTTGGTTTGTGGATACATTTAAGAGAAATTTCTTGTGTGTAAGCCGATTAAGAATTAACTTGCTAAATTACAATCGACCCTCAGCCATCATCCCGGTACAACATTTGCTACAGAAATAGGTCCATACATTCCAAATCGAGACCGAGGCTGAAGAAATTTTTGAAAATTTTAATACTTACAGCACATTAAATCGTATTAGGTGACAGATTGCTTGGTAATAATACCTACTTATAACGAAAAGGAGAATATCCAGAAGATTATACAAGCGGTGATCGATTTGGAGGGATCGTTCCATATACTGGTGGTTGATGACAATTCGCCAGATGGTACAGGACAATTGGTCAAAGAGATGCAGGACATTCATGCAGGCCGCATTTTTTTATTGGAAAGAGAAGGAAAATCGGGCCTTGGCACCGCTTATATCGCAGGTTTCAGGTGGGGGCTGCAAAATCACTACAACTATTTCATCGAAATGGATGCTGATTTTTCCCACAATCCAGAAGACTTACCTCGATTATACAAGGCATGTAAATCGGGCGGTGGTGACGTTTCTGTAGGTTCCCGGTATGTCAAGGGTGGAAAGGTTGAAAATTGGCCCTTTGACCGCCTGTTCCTTTCCTACGGTGCTTCCCTTTATGTTCGATTGGTTACCTGGATGCCCGTCAAGGATCCTACTGCGGGATTCGTCTGTTATCGGAGGAATGTCCTGGAGCAAATGGATTTGGGTAAAATCCGCTTTATTGGTTATGCCTTCCAAATTGAAATGAAGTTTGCTGCAATGACCTTAGGATTTAAGATTGTCGAAGTGCCAATTACTTTTGTTGATCGGGTTGAAGGCGTCTCAAAAATGTCGATGAAAATTGTAAAAGAAGCGATTTTAGGTGTCCTGCAAATGAGATTTCGGAGCCTATTCAAAAGCTACAAATTAGTCAGTGTACCCCAGTAATAGCCGTTATTCCACTTTTTCCCACCTCATGACCATCCAGTTGAATCCTGGATTGAAGTTTTCTTTGGATTAAATGATTGTATTTTAATGACTTAGATAGTATTGGCTTGGTCGTTAACAGCCTCGCTACTCCGGGATCGATCGGGATCGTCTCTTCGCTTTTTAGCAGTAATATCCTTCATTTAGTATTGGTAATTCATTGAAAGTTATAGGCTAATACTTTGTTATACAGAAAATTAAAAAGTGGAGAAAAGTGGCAAAAAGTGGAAAAAAGTTGTAGATTTGATCTGTTATTTGCAAAAGCTATGTAAGAAATGCATCAGTTATTAGGAGAATATGACTGTAAGATAGATGAGAAGGGTAGAATGCGGATGCCGAGTGGACTGATCCACCAATTGGGGGAAGCCGGGGCAAGCAATTTTGTAATTAACCGAGGTTTTGAAAAGTATTTGATGATATACCCCGAACGGGTTTGGGAAAAGATTACCGCAGAGATCAATCAGTTGAATCTATACAACAAAAAGAACCGGGATTTTGTGAGGTATTTTTACCGGGGCGCTCAGACAGTATCAATTGACAAGTCTGATCGGATTCTTATTACTAGAAGATTACTTGATTACGCCGAGATAAAGAAAGAAGTTATTCTTTCGGCATTTAACGACCGCATAGAGTTGTGGTCGAAAGAAGAATATGATAACTTGTTGCGGAATGAACCCCGGGATTTTTCGGATCTGGCCGAAGAGGTTCTGGGGGCTAAAGAGGACAACGATGCAGGTATATCATAAGGCAGTCATGCTGGAAGAGGCGGTAGAGGGTTTGAAGGTGCAACAGGAGGGGGTTTACGTCGATGCCACTTTCGGTGGCGGCGGTCATTCAGCTCGGATTTTAGATCAATTGGGTCCCAATGGACGATTGTTTGGTTTTGATCAAGATTCGGATGCGGAGAAGAATGCCCTGGAGGATAGAAGGTTCGTGTTCGTAGCCAGTAATTTTAGTTATATGCCAAGATTTTTAAGAGTTCATGGCATTAGAGAAGTAGATGGTATTCTGGCGGATCTTGGTGTTTCCTCACATCAGTTTGATGTTCCGGAAAGGGGTTTTTCCTTTCGCAACGACGGGCCACTAGACATGAGGATGAACCAAGGAACGGAAGTGACGGCAGCGGATATAATCAAAAAATACGACCCTGGATCATTGCAAAGGATATTTAGTTTGTTCGGAGAAGTGAGAAATGCAAAGACCTTAGCAACCAGGATTGTGGAATACCGTTCAAAATATTCTATAGATAGTATTTCGGACCTATTGGAAATTGTGGAGCCGATCATCAAAGGCCAAAGACAAAGGTATCTGGCCAAAGTATTTCAAGCGCTGAGGATGGAGGTTAACGGAGAAGTGGAGGCACTCCAGCAGCTGTTGGAGAATGCCCTAGCACTTTTGAAGCCAGGTGGGCGGTTGGTCGTCCTTTCTTATCATTCGGTGGAAGACCGAATTGTAAAGCACTTTTTGAAAACTGGCAATGTTGAAGGGGTTGTGGAAAAAGACTTTTATGGTCATATTAACAGGCCTTTCAAGATCTTAACGAAGAAGGCCATCTTGCCTACCTCTGAGGAAGTGAAAGAAAATGCCCGGGCGAGAAGTGCAAAACTTCGAATCGGAGAAAAAAATTAGTGGGCGATATGCTTTTTCTGAGGTAAATTCTCGTAATTTATACACGAAGTGATATCGGTGCTTCTTTTTGTGGGAAAGTGTGGGGTTGCCGGAACAAGAATAAGCTTGAGAAACCTATCATAAAAATGAAGATTGCATAATAACCGGGGTATTGAAAACCGTTAAATAAATAAACAGTTGAATGGCTCGAAAAAAAGGTAATAATCTAACAATCAATGATTTAAGTTTTATTACTTCAGAGTGGATACTGAAGAATACTCCTTTTGTAGTATTCTTAGGGTTTTTGGCAACCATTTACATTGCCAATGCACATTATGCAGAGAGAAATGTGAGGCAAATACAGATGTATCAACAAGAAATTAAAGAAATGCGGTGGTACTATAAATCACTTCATGCTGAAAACATGTACAATAGCAAACGATCGGAGGTGGTAGAGAACGCAAAGGAGGACGGATTGCAGCCGATCAGAAGCAAACCCAAAAGATTGAAGATTAGGGCCGAAGAATAAGTCAAGGTGGATCTGTAACTACATTTACCAGGAATATAATTTAACAAAGCCTGCGGGCAAACCACTTTTAAAAGAACAACAAAGGCGAAAAGCATTTGTGATGGATATTAAGAATGAAGTACTGGTAAGGATTTACATCATATTGTTTGGTATCATCGTACCAATATCCGTCCTATTGCTTTATCGAACCATTCAGATCGGCATTTTGGAAGGTGATTACTGGAGAGGGAAGGGGGAACAGCGTTACATACAATTACGTACGGTAGAAGCTGAACGGGGGAACATCATGGCTGAAGATGGGAGTCTATTGGCGACCTCCATTCCGTTTTTTGACATTTACTTTGACCCTCTCGCTGCTTCAGATGAAGATTTTCACTACCATGTCGATTCTTTAGCTCAAAGTCTGAATCAATACATTGGGCAATACACGGCTGGTAAATATCGTGAACTATTGATGCAATGGAGAGCCGGTAAGAAACGCTTCATTCCATTAGTGCGAGGGATTTCCTATTCTCAAAAACAAATGTTGGAGGAATTACCTCTTTTTGAGTTGGGGCAGTTTCGCGGTGGTTTCATCGCACGGAAAAAGAATGGCCGCGAATATCCCTTTGGTAGATTGGCTTTCAGGTCCATTGGGTATTCTCGAGGAGAATATAAGATCGGCTTGGAAGGCCGGTTCGACGAAGTATTGGGAGGAGTGCCTGGACAACAAATGATGGCTTTGGTCGACAAAGGCAATAACATTTGGATGCCACTTCAGGATTTGACACAGATTGAACCACAGAATGGTTACGATATTGTTACTACACTCGACATCAATCTTCAAGATATTGCCGAATCGGCATTGATGAGGGGAGTCCAGGCCCACGATGCGGATTGGGGGGCTGCCATTGTAATGGATGTAAAGACCGGTGCCATAAAAGCCATTGCGAATTTGAGCAAAGGTAAGGACGAAGATGGGTTCTTCGAAGTCTATAACAATGCGATCGGTTCTCGTACGGAACCCGGCTCAACTTTTAAATTGGCTTCTATTATGGCCTTGTTAGAAGATGGCTACATCTCTCTTGACGATAGTGTACACCTGGAGAATGGAGAGAAGATGTTTTATGAAATCACCATGACGGATGATAACCCACTGAGCCGAAATTTAGACAGCGTAACGATCAAGCATGCCTTCGAAATATCCTCTAATGTCGGTATAGCTACTCTGGTAGATCATTATTATGGTCGTGAGAATGAAACCGTCAGATGGGAAGGTGCGGCTCGTTTCATTCAACGACTTAAGGATTTTAATCTGAATTTACCGACTGGAATTGAAATAGATGGGGAAGTTGACCCCTATATCAAGGAAGCGGGTTCCGAAGAGGATCTTTGGAGTGGATTGACCTTGCCTTGGATGGCCCATGGATATGAATTGCAAATTACTCCATTACAACTGCTGACCTTTTACAATGCCGTAGCGAATAATGGAACGATGATGAAGCCTTACCTAGTTTCGGAAATCCAACATTTTGGAGAGACAAAGGAAGTTGTTAAACCGCTGGTAATCAAAAAACAAATCGCTTCTCCGAACACCATAGAAGCTGCTAAGGAATTGCTGGAAGGAGTAGTAGAAAATGGGACTGCGTATAAATTATATACTGATGAATATCGATTTGCTGGAAAGACCGGGACGGCCCAAATTGATTATACTCGTTACTCAACTTATACTAGAGTCGGTGGGTATCAGGCTTCCTTTGTAGGGTATTTTCCGGCTGACAAACCGATTTATTCCTGTATCGTTGTCATTTATAACCCCAAGCAAAATGGCTTTTACGGAGGTGAGGTGGCAGGGCCCGTTTTCAGAGAGATAGCGGACAAGGCCTATGCCACAAAGATCAAGCTGCATGCTCCTTTAAATAATTTGCCAAAACCCAAATTGGTGAGCCGCCAATTGCCTCATATGGACATCGGCCATAAGGAAGATATTCAGCAAGTACTCAGTCAATTGAATCTTCGTTATTACGGACAGCCGGAAACCGAGTTGGGCGTGATTGATTCCCGCACCGATTCCATTAAAATATTGAACAAGTCTATTCCGCAAGATCGGGTACCAAGCGTAGTAGGAATGGGATTGAGAGATGCCTTATACGTCCTCGAGAACAGAGGTCTGGGAGTTGAAATCAGTGGCTTTGGGAAAGTGGTAAGTCAGTCTATTTTGGCTGGTACGATGATCAATGGCCAAACCATTAAGTTGACCCTGGATTAAAACGGAAACATGAATTTAAAACAGCTCTTAGCTGCAATAAACACAATTGATACACACGGAGATACGGCAATAGAGATAAACAAGATTGAATTTGATTCTAGAAAGATAACGACTGGCGATTTGTTTGTAGCCATCAAGGGGGTTCAAGTCGACGGTCACAAGTTCATTGAAAAGGCAGTAAATAACGGGGCAAAGGCGATCCTATATCAAGAAAGTCCCGATCAATTTCTCGATGGAATTACCTATTTGAAAGTTCAGAATAGCCCGGATAGTCTTGGCAGATTGGCCAGTACTTTTTTTGGTCATCCCTCCCGATCTTTGCAACTTGTTGGGATCACCGGGACCAATGGCAAGACGACGATCGCAACTTTGTTGTTCGACCTGTTTTCCGAGTTAGGCTATAAATGCGGCCTGTTGTCGACAAATGTGAATCGAATTGGTACCGAAATCTTGACGACAAAGTATACGACTCCCGACGCGATCACTCTAAATGACCTTCTCTCAAAAATGGTTGAGGCAGGTTGTGACTATGCCTTTATGGAAGTTAGCTCCCACGCTGTACATCAAAGACGGATCGCTGGATTGCACTTTACAGGCGGAGTCTTTACAAATATGTCGCACGACCACTTACTTTATCACAAAACTTTTGATGCTTATATCAAGGCAAAAAAGGCTTTTTTTGATGAGTTGCCTGCGGTTGCATTTGCCCTCGTCAATATTGATGACAAACGGGGTACAGTGATGGTCCAAAACACCAAAGCCAAGGTTTATACCTACAGTTTGAAAAGGGTGGCTGATTTTAAGGGCAAAGTTTTAGAAAATAGCATCTCAGGACTTTATCTGGAAATGAACGGCACTTCAATATTCAGCCAGTTGGTCGGCCATTACAATGCCTATAATCTGTTGGCCGTCTACGGTACTTCAATGCTGTTAGAGGCAGATGCTTATGAAGTTCTCACCAAATTAAGCAGTTTGCAGGCCCCGGAAGGGCGATTTCAAAGTATTGTCGGACCGGAAAGTAAGATCACTGCAATTGTTGATTATGCGCATACACCTGATGCACTTGAAAATGTACTTAAGACGATTGCCCAGGTAAGGAATTCTACTGCCCGAGTGATCACGGTAGTCGGATGTGGAGGGGATCGGGATCGGGAAAAAAGGCCCACCATGGCTAAGGTAGCATGTGATTGGAGTAATCAGGTCATTCTTACTTCTGATAATCCAAGATCCGAAGACCCTCATAGCATTATCGAAGAAATGGAAAAGGGGATCCCGGCTGTGGCGGTTCGAAAAGTATTGTCAATTACGGATCGGAGGGAGGCTATCCGAACGGCATGCCGGATCGCCAATGCGGGGGATATCATTCTCGTTGCGGGAAAAGGGCACGAAAAATATCAAGAAATCGATGGCGTTCGATTTCCCTTTGATGATCGAGAGATTTTAGAAAATGAGTTATTGTAATGGAATAGGTTAGAAACCTTCATAAACAGTAAGGATGCTTTTATATTTTGTTGATTGGTTAAAGGAAATTTACGGAGAAGAGATCAGTTGGATCCGGTTATTCAACTACATCAGTTTCCGGGCTGGTTTTGCGACCATCATCTCCCTGGTGATTTCTCTTCTATTTGGCGGTCGAATCATTAATTTTTTGCGCAGACTACAGGTAGGAGAAACGATCCGTGATCTGGGCCTCCAAGGACAAAAGGAGAAAGAGGGTACTCCGACCATGGGGGGGATTATAATCATTATGGCCATTTTGATTCCTTGTTTGTTGTTGAGCAAACTTAACAATGTCTACATCATACTGATGATCATTACTACGGCTTGGCTAGGGGTTATTGGTTTTTTGGATGACTATATCAAAGTCTTTCGCAAAAATAAAGCCGGCCTAAAAGGTTGGTTTAAGATCTGTGGCCAAGTTGGATTAGGGCTGATCGTAGCCATTACGATGCTTTTTAGCGATGACATAAAAGTGCGAATGAATCTGGAAGACGCTGCTTCTATGGGACTACAACCCAAGCACATGGTAGGAGATACGATCCGGGTCGGTAATAATGGAGAAGCAGTGTTGAAGGGGGATTATAAAACCAATCTCACAAACGTCCCTTTTTTGAAGGGAAACAGACTGGATTATGCCTGGCTCTTGCCTTTGAGCAAGGAAGCAGCCTACCGATGGGTATGGCTGTTGTTTTGCCCCTTAGTGATTTTCATTGTTACGGCTGTTTCCAATGGGGCAAACTTGACCGACGGTCTTGACGGTTTAGCAACCGGGGTTTCTGGGATCATTGCTGTGGTCTTGGCGATCCTCGCTTATTTGTCAGGGAATGCCATTACGGCAAATTATCTCAGTATCCTACACTTGCCGGGCGCAGATGAACTGGTGATTTTTGCATCCTGTTTTATTGGAGCCTGCATCGGGTTTTTGTGGTACAACTCCTTTCCGGCACAAATTTTCATGGGGGATACCGGTAGTTTGACAATCGGAGGTATTATTGCGACCATGGCAATTGTTTTGCGGAAAGAACTGCTAATCCCTCTGCTTTGTGGAGTTTTTCTTATTGAGACCGTGTCTGTCATGTTGCAGGTGAGTTACTTTAAATATACGAGGAGAAGGTATGGCGAAGGTCGAAGGATATTTTTAATGTCCCCGTTGCATCACCACTATCAGAAAAAGGGAATGGCGGAGTCTAAAATCGTGACGCGATTTTGGATCGTAGGCATCATTCTCGCTGTATTGACTCTGATTACGCTTAAAATTCGTTGATGATGAAACTGGTCGTTTTGGGTGCGGGAGAAAGTGGAACCGGGGCCGCCAGACTGGCTAAGTCCAAAGGGATCGATGTTTACGTTTCTGAAAGAGGGCAGATCAAAACAGAATTCAAATCCAAACTTGAAGAGCGCAATATCCCTTTTGAGGAAGGAGGACATGACATAGAAACGTTACTAAAGGCCGATGTGGTCGTAAAAAGCCCTGGCATACCTGATAACGTACCGGTTGTCCGAAAGTTGGATTCGGCGGGCATTCCGATCATTTCAGAAATTGAATTTGCGGTACAATTTGCCAAAGGGCAGATTATTGCTGTTACCGGCAGCAACGGGAAAACAACTACTTGTCGCTTGATCCATCATCTTTTGACGGCATGTAAGGTGACAGCTCATCTAGCTGGTAATATTGGGAAAAGCTTTGCTACTACCATTGATGAAGGCTTGAATGATGGCATCTTTGTGCTCGAATTGAGCAGCTTTCAATTGGATGGGATCGTCGATTTCCGGCCTCATTTTGCTGCCATATTAAACATCACTCCGGATCATTTGGATCGTTACGATTATGATCTGAGTAAATATATAGATTCGAAATTTCGAATAATCCGTAACCAGTTACCGGATGACATGTTCTTTTACAATGCTAGTGATGAGAATATTGGAGCGTTCATGAGAGAAAAGCAGTTGAAACCACAATTGATCCCGATTCTTGAAAAGGAAGCTATTAGAAAACCACTGATGGTTGGAGGACAGGAATATGATTTGTCGACAACCTCTCTTAGAGGAGTCCACAATCGAATGAATACCTTTTTTGCCATTAGTATCGTGCATCACTTTTGTCAGGAAAAGGATCTGATTCAAAATGGGCTTAACGCTTTCACGAATGCTGCTCATCGGATGGAAACTGTGACCATTCTGGACGGTGTAGAGTACATCAATGATAGTAAGGCAACTAATGTTGATTCCGTATACTATGCACTAGACGCTATGGAAAAGCCTATTGTGTGGATTGTGGGCGGGCAAGATAAGGGAAATGATTATTCGGTTCTGGATGCCTTGGTAAGGAAAAAAGTGAAATCCATCATTTGTATGGGGATTGATAATAGCAAGATACTGAATCACTTTGTAGATTTTGGGATTCCACTCACAGAATCGGCAGATGTGGAAGAAATTGTAAAGTTAGCACAGACCGAGGCAACTGAAGGAGATGTAGTCTTGATGTCTCCGGCCTGTGCCAGCTTTGACCTCTTCAGAAATTATATTGATCGAGGAGACCGGTTTAGGAAAGCAGTTTTACAATTGAAATAATTTGATTTTAAAATTAGAGAATGTCCTTAGGTACGAGAATAACGTCAGAGTTCAAAGGTGATCGCTCCATCTGGGCGGTGGTGATCCTGTTGTCCATATTTTCCCTTTTGGCGGTTTATAGTTCTACCGGGACATTGGCCTATAAACACCAAGGAGGAAATACGGAGACCTATTTGATCATCCAATTCATCATATTGCTGGGAGGGCTTTTCCTGACGTATTTCTTTCACCTTATGCATTACATGAGGTACTCGAAATGGGCGCCGTATCTCATTATTATTTCGATCCCAATGCTGATGTATACAATAGCTTTTGGGGCGGAGTTTAATGAGGCTCGAAGATGGATTAGTGTGCCATTGGTAGGAATTACGTTTCAGACTTCTGAGTTTGCAAAGCTCGCTCTAATCATTTATGTGGCTAGGGCAATCTCTTCCAAGCAGGAGTATATTAAGGATTTTCAAAGTGCGTTTTTGCCGATCATAGTACCCGTATTGATTATTGTGGGCCTAATTGCACCTGCAGATGGATCTACGGCATTGCTATTATTTTTTACCTGTCTAGTGATGATGTTCATTGGTCGAGTAGCGATGCAGTACATCGCACTGCTATTATTTCTCGGAATCGTTGTATTCACCATTCTGGTGACCTTGGGAGAGTTCTTTCCCGATATCATCCGACGCGATACCTGGACTACAAGAGTACAGGAATTCATGGATGAAGAAGAGGGGGTGTACCAGGTGGAGCAGGCAAAAATAGCAATCGCAAATGGAGGCTTATTTGGATTGGGGCCGGGCAATAGCCGACAAAGAAATTATTTGCCAGCACCTTATTCGGACTTCATTTATGCCATTATATGCGAAGAATATGGTTTCATTGGAGGGGCTATTGTCATCCTGCTTTATGTATTCTTCTTTTTTCGAACGACGAGACTCATTACCAAAAGCCCCAAGGCTTTTGGAGCAATGTTGGTAATGGGATTAAGCATGATCATGATGATGCAGGCATTTACGAATATTGCGGTGAATCTACATTTGATTCCGGTGACTGGGTTGACATTGCCGCTGATCAGTAAAGGGGGAACATCCATCATATTTACTTGTATTTCATTTGGGATGATTCTCAGCGTGAGTAAGTATATAGAATCGATAACTTCCTGATATCTTTTAATGTAGACCTAAGGAAGTGATTGTTTTAAATATTTGTATATCAGTAAATTGAAGTTGTTTTAATCGTTGGTAATGAATTTTACCTAGTTGTGTTGTATAAGTTGTAATATGGAAAATCAAGAACTTAAAGTTGTTTTTGGTTGTAATCCTTTGGTGAAAATTTTATATTGTCGTAGTTTTGATTGCAATAACTATGAGAAAGCGCTAAATCCTTCTCAACCAAAGGTTCCTTTCCAAACCACTTGGGGGCTTACAACACTATAACAACAAAATACACTAAGGAAAGTATTTCGCTATTGTCTAGGAAATTACCTTGATGGTGGGCAGAAATCAATTGACCTAAATCTGTAGATGAAAAAGCAAGACATTAGGGTTATCATTAGTGGTGGAGGAACTGGAGGACACGTATTTCCAGCTATCTCAATTGCGAACGCGATTAAAGAACTTCAACCTGACGCAGAATTCCTTTTTGTTGGTGCAAAGGGAAAATTAGAAATGGAAAAAGTCCCGGAAGCGGGATATCCAATAAAAGGCCTATGGATCAGTGGATTTCATAGGAAATTGACATGGCGGAATTTATTATTTCCCGTCCGACTCATTTCCAGTTTGTTTAAGGCATTTTGGATTATCCGACGGTTCAAACCTTCCGTAGTGGTAGGAGTTGGTGGATACGCTAGTTGGCCGGTCTTGGAAGTTGCCAGCCGACTCAAAATCCCAACCCTCATTCAAGAACAAAATTCTTATGCGGGGGTGACCAACAAGATCCTTGCTCAGCGAGTGAGTCGGGTATGTGTGGCTTATGACAACATGGAGAAATACTTTCCCAAAGAGAAAATTCTCTTGACTGGAAATCCAGTTAGAAAAGGCCTGAATCCGACTTCCGATGTTCGGTCAAAAGCCTACGCTACGCTGGATCTGGACCCGGGCAAGAAAACAATCTTTGTCTTTGGTGGCAGCCTGGGTGCGAGAACCATCAATGAAGCGATGGCAGCTGGTGCCAAGGTTCTAGCGGATCATAAAGATACCGTACAGGTATTTTGGCAAAGTGGAAAGCTGTATTGGGATGCGTTTAAAGATTCTCCGACCGCACAGTTAGACAGTGTTCGGATTACGGCTTTTGTCAATCGGATGGATCTGGCATATGCCATTGCTGATGTGGTAATTTGTAGAGCTGGTGCCCTTGCCATAGCAGAATTGGCACTCGTAGGAAAACCGGCCGTACTGGTGCCTTCTCCAAATGTAGCGGAAGATCATCAAACCAAAAATGCAATGGCTCTGGTAGAAAAAGGTGCTGCAGTTATGGTGCGGGACCGAGAGGCCAGTCCCAAAATGTTGGATGAAGCCATGAAAATTATTCAGGACGATGCAGTGCGGAGTAGTTTGCAACGATCTGTCACAGCATTAGCAAGACCCGATGCTGCATTAGAGATTGGCGGGGCAGTAATACAGTTAGTACAACATTAACATGATTCTAGAAAATTTAAAGAAAGTCTATTTTGTAGGGGTAGGGGGAATTGGGATGAGTGCAATTGCAAGATATTTCAATAAACTAGGTATAGAAATATACGGTTATGATAAAGTAGAAACTATGCTAACCAAAAAGTTGGTTAGTGAAGGGATGCAAATCCGTTATGTTGAAGATGTAGCTTCTATTCCGGCTAATGTTGACCTGGTGGTCTACACGCCGGCAATTCCGGATACTCACAAGGAGCTTCAATATTTTCGTGCCGAAGGTTTTCCTCTCATGAAAAGAGCTGAAGTTTTAGGTATGGTCAGTAGAAGTAGGAAGACGATTGCTATTGCAGGGACTCACGGAAAAACAACTACTTCTTCTCTTTTGACTTTTTTACTGCGTGAAGGAGGTATTGATTGTACTGCCTTTCTCGGAGGTATTGTAAAGGATTACGGTTCGAATTTCGTGGCGGGCGATAGTGACTGGGTAGTAGTAGAAGCCGATGAATTCGATCGTTCTTTTTTGCATTTAAGTCCGGACCTTGCTACAATCTTATCGATGGATGCTGATCACCTTGATATTTATGGCGACGTGGCAACCATTCATGAACAGGGCTTTAAAGCTTTTGTTGACAGGTTAAATGAAGGTGGACAGTTATATGTTCAAGCCGATTGGAAGCATCAATTCGAAGATCGTCCAGCCACGCGATTTTACGGTGTTGATCAAGGAGTATATCGGTCGAAAAACGTCCGGGTTGAAAATGGTTATTTCGTATTTGACTACGAAAACCCAGAAAGATTACTCGAGAATATGACTTTCAGCATGCCGGGACGTCACAATATTGAGAACGCGACAGTAGCCATTTCCATCGCTTTGGAATTGGGGGTCCCAGAGTCATCAATTCGTCGGTCTTTGAGATCTTTTGGGGGGATTCATCGACGTTTTGAATTTGTATACCGAGGAGAGGATCGGACTTACATTGATGATTATGCACATCATCCTTCGGAACTAAAAGCAGCTATTTCAGCTGCTAAACAATTATTTGCGGGAAAAAAAGTGACGGGAGTTTTTCAACCGCATCTATTCAGCCGGACCAGAGATTTTGCTGCTGGTTTTGCCGAGGCTCTCGATGAGCTGGATGAAGTTATATTACTTGAAATTTATCCCGCGAGGGAATTGCCGATTGAAGGCGTCACCAGCAATATAATCTTTGAAAGAATGCAAAATGAGCATAAAAAGTTGATTAAAAAGGAAAATTTGCTGGCAGAGCTTGAACGAACAGAATTGGAAATATTGTTAACATTAGGAGCCGGAGACATTAGTGCAGAAGTAGATAATATTAAGAATTTGATCATTAATAACTAAACAACAGCTAAGAAAAGTGGCCAAGAAATCATCAAAAATTGATCAAGCAATAGTACAAAAGATGCTTTGGCGAGGCCTATGGGTGGCACTTTTCTTTGGTGCTGTAGCGTTGGTTATTTCAGCTGTTGAAGAAAAAGAAGGGCAGATTGTAGAAGCAGTGGATGTCAAAATTCAACCATTGCCGGATGGAAACAATCTGATCCAAGAAGGAGATATTCTTGCCAAGATCGAAAGTACCTTTGGGTACAACTTTGTTGGCTTACCGTTGGGGATGGCTGATGTTGAGAGGTTAGAGCGCGTATTGAAGGAAGATCCTTTTATTCTGGACGCCGAGGTTTTTGTAGATGCTGATCAAGTAGTAAATGTGGAGCTGTCGCAGAGAAATCCAATACTGCGGGTCATTGATAACAATGATTTGAATTACTATTTGGATAAACACGGTTTTAAAATGCCCTTGTCAAAGCATTTTACTCCAAGAGTATTAACCGTTACCGGAAATGTGCCTCCGCATTCACCAGAATTCATGGAACGCAAAGAACACGTACTAAAGGACGTTTTTTATTTAGCTGATTTAATACTGAATAGTGCCTTTTATCGACCTCTGATCGAACAGATTCACGTAAGCAATCGAAGAGAATTCATCCTTGTTCCCAAAGTGGGAAAACAAAAGATTGTCTTCGGAGGCCTTGATAGGGCGGAGGATAAACTACAGAACCTAAAGTACTTTTATGAAGAGGGAATGCCCTACTCGGGTTGGCGAAAGTATCACACTATAAATGTAAAGTTCGCTGATCAAGTGGTCGGCGAAAAATAGGATTACGGGATATTTTGGATTCGTAATTCTCAAAAGTTTAGTAGATTGGAATATTGTTGAAAACTATAGCCCGGAACCGAGATTTTAATTGAAAACCGGCTACAAAAAACAAGCGATAAGCAATTATTATGGAAGTAAATGCCCAAACCTCAAATGTTGTTGTAGCCCTTGATATCGGAACGACGAAAGTTTGCTGCATTGCAGCTCGTCGTAATGAACATGGGAAACTAGATATTATTGGCTTTGGAAAGGTTGACTCCGAGGGAGTTCTCAGAGGTGTTGTTTCCAATATTGAGAAAACGGTAAACGCCATTTCCGATGCAACCACTGCTGCTGCTAAGAGTTCGGGGGTTCAATTCAATGTAGTGCATGTCGGCATTGCCGGTCAGCATATCAAGAGTTTGCAGCACCGCGGTATTCTAACTAGAGAAAGCGACCACACCGAGATCAATAAGAAAGACATCGATCGGTTGATCAGTGATATGTATAAATTGGTGTTGCCTCCGGGTGATAAAATCTTACACGTGATTCCGCAGGAATACACCGTTGATAATGAGCAAGGTATTCTTGATCCTATTGGAATGTCAGGCATTCGATTGGAAGCCAACTTTCATATAATCACTGGACAAATTACGGCTTCTAACAATATTTTTCGCTGTGTAGAAAGAACTGGCTTGAAAGTTGCTGATATGACATTAGAGCCCATCGCTTCTTCTGCTGCTGTTCTTAGCAAGGAGGAAAAAGAAGCAGGGGTAGCACTTGTAGATATTGGAGGAGGCACTACAGATATTACGATTTTTCAAGATGGCATCATCCGACATACCGCCGTTATTCCCTTTGGTGGCAATGTAATAACTCAAGATATCAAGGAGGGTTGTACTGTCATGACTCGACAGGCAGAAAAGCTGAAAATCAAATTCGGTTCAGCCTTGGCTGATGAGGTCTACGAAAACCGTATTATTACGATTCCTGGATTGAGGGGCAGAGAGCCAAAAGAGATTATGGAGAAAAACCTAGCTCGAATCATTCAAGCTAGGGTGGAAGAAATTCTTGACTATGTGGTATGGGAGATTCGTCGTTCTGGCTACGATCGAAAATTAATCGGTGGGATTGTTTTCACTGGTGGTGGTGCCCTGCTTAAGCACATTGACAAATTGGCTGCTTACCACACTGGTATGAGTACTAGGGTCGGTATTCCGGTTGAACATTTGGCTCATGGATACCATGCCCAGTTGAGTAGCCCGATTTATTCCACTGCTATTGGTTTATTATTGAAAGCTTTTGAGAAACCGGTTATTCCGAATCCGAAGGTAGAAGAACCCAAACCGGAAAAGCCAGAAGAACCCGCTCAGAAAGTGGAGGAAGACAATAGTGGCAAATGGTACGAACAGCTGTTCAAGAAAACAAAAGAATGGTTTGAGGCAGAACCGGATTCCGAATTCTAGGATCGGTGGCGTTACGGAATGCAATACACAGAAAATTTAAGGTGCAATTTTGCATCACTATTGGAAATATAAAGCTATTTTGACGGTCAATACCTCTTTACAGTATTGACTCAAACAAATGAGCGATTAGAGCTCAACAAATCCATAGCTATGTTATTTGATTTGCCAAGGGATGAAAGCCCAATTATCAAAGTTGTAGGAGTAGGAGGTGGAGGAAGCAATGCAGTAACTCACATGTTTAAGCAAGGCATCGTAGGGGTGGATTTTGCCATTTGTAACACGGACTCCCAGGCAATGGAGCTGAGTCCAGTTCCAACCAGAATTCAGTTGGGGCCCGCCTTAACGGAAGGTCGCGGAGCTGGTTCAAAACCCAACATCGGTAAGATGGCTTGTGAAGAGTCGATTGAAGATGTAAAACATTTTTTGGAAGACAATTGCAAGATGCTCTTCATAACTGCTGGTATGGGGGGAGGGACTGGAACAGGGGCAGCACCCATCATAGCCAGAACCGCACAAGAAATGGATATCCTTACCGTTGGTATCATTACTTTGCCCTTTACTTTCGAAGGGCGGAGAAGAAAACTGCAAGGTATCGATGGGTTGAGCGAATTAAAGAAACATGTTGATACGTTGATCATTATTTCCAATGATAAGTTGAGACAGATTCACGGTAATCTTTCAATTTCGGAAGCTTTTGCTCAGGCTGATAATATTTTAACAACAGCTGCTAAAGGGATTGCAGAAATCATTACTGTTCCCGGTTATGTTAACGTAGACTTCGAAGATGTCAACACCGTAATGCGTGATAGTGGTGTCGCCATTATGGGAACTGCTTCTGCAGAAGGTGATGACCGAGCTAAAAGAGCCGTTGACGAAGCCCTGCACTCCCCGTTACTAGAGGATAATGATATTAAGGGTGCACAACATATTTTACTCAATATTACTTCTGGCTCAAAGGAAGTTACTATGGATGAGATCTTTGAGATTACAGAGTTCATCCAAGAAGAAGCAGGTTTCGGCACCGACCTCATTTGGGGTAACTGTTATGACGAATCACTGGGTAATAAGATTAGTGTAACCGTTATAGCAACCGGTTTTGAGCATAAAAAGGACGATCCCGAAAAGGGTAGTAGCGGAGATCGTATCGTCGTATCTTTGGAAGATGAGAACCGAAAGAATAAGCTGGTCGATATCGGATTCGAAGAAAAAGAGGTTCCGGCACCAAAGACGAAGACATTCGAGTTTGATGATGTTCGTTCAACGGTGGAGAAGTATCAAAAAAGTCGATATTCCTATGACACGCCTTATGTAAAGAATGAAGAAAAAGAGAAACAAGAAGAGGCACTCAAGAAAAAGATCGAGCGGGATACTCGTCGCCGAGAAAGGTTGCGCTCTCATAGCGTTAAATTGACTAATCCACAAACGATTATTGAATTGGAGAATGAGCCAGCTTACATCCGGCGGGGTGTTGAGTTGGATGCGGTTCCGGATTCTGCTGATTACGACATGTCTAAATGGACTATTTCTGACGATGACGAACCGGAGATTCGTCCTAATAATTCATTTTTGCACGATACAGTAGACTAAATGTAGTCTCATATACACATAGAGCTAATAATTGATGTTAGAAGGCAGCATTTTTTTAATGTTGCCTTCTTTCGTTTACCTGAAAAAACGGCCACATTATTTTAAACCTTTCCCTTTCCCTACAGTCTAAGTACCGTATCCTATTTCATGTGTTTTTTATAAAAGTTATTTTCGATCTTTATATCGTTGATAGGAAATATTTCTTTTCGTTAATCCACTTCAGAAGGAGATAATTCCAAAATTTTTCAAAAAAAATCTTCAGAGCGAGGGACATTTTGAAGATTCATGACACTTACTTATAGGGGGGCAGCCGCTAAAGAATAAAAGCTCGCGACTCCCTAAAGCTGTGAGGTAATGATGACAGCTGACAGATTAAATTTTTTTAACAGAACCTTAAAGGCTTTTAAACAACATATAACACTATTAAGAAGTTAAAATCTACAAATTACAGTGTAAACAAAAGCCAAGTTCTATCAAAAGAAAAACCTCGATCTCATGGACAGCAGAAAAATCAAGTTGGAATTATCCGTAAATCTTATCAATAACGGTGAACGAAAGAATATTCTAGATACGATGAAGGAAGTAATGGCCGGATTCAAAGAGGTGGGAGCCTTCATTGGACAACATCTGACAAGGAAAGCGAAATTGGATGTAATGCATGAAAAAGAGTCTTATGCCATCCAATTCGAAAATTGTACGCTCGATGTCGATCTCGTATCTGATTCACAGAAAGAATTTCAATTTGTACAAGGTTTCAATCTGAGATAATCTCGCAACGTCTTATCATAAACATATCCAGAATGCAATTGGCGGTTCCCACATAAAGAGCTGCCTTTTTTTTGTCTTAGTCTAATCTAACCATACTTCCAATTTGAGTTTCCTCCGATGTTCTGATGGAATAAAACAGAATACCAGATGGGATCGAACCCAAATGCAAACTGATGCTATGCAATCCTTTGTCGTAAATGCCTTGGATCGTTTTAATGGTAATACCTGAAGCATCCTTGATTTCGAGTGTTAAGAAGGTAGCTTTTCTCAACTGAAAACGTACGGTTGTTTTTTCATGAAACGGATTTGGAAAGTTCTGAAGTAGCTGGAGATTCTGAATGGGTTCTAAATCTGGGGCTATTGTCCACTCGTCATGGTTTGGCCAATGGAGAAGTTCCTCCGTTTGATGATCTCCATTTACATCGCCAATCTTGATGGCTATGAAGTTGGCATCGATCTTATCTTGGGCCAAGTCATTGTAGTTGATGACCTCTGGAAAGACTTCTGTCCACGGCGAAGTTGGTTCCGGAAACTGATAATGTGCAGCGATGAAACGCCAACTCGTATTGTTTGGGAAGTTGTCTACCTGGTGTAGGATAAAACGCCTTAAGTGTATGATATCCAGTGCAGTAACAGATTGAGAGTTATTGACGTCTGCGGCAATGATTTGATATGGGGAATTAAAAAAAGCAGTGCCGAGAATGAATTTGCTAATGAGAATCAAATCAAAAGTAGTAACACCTTCATGGGGGTTCCGATTACTGTATGGTAGAATAGTATAATCATTGAACTTGTCAAGCTGTTTAAATACATACCGACCAGTATCATCTGTGTTTACCGACTGGGGCTGTAACCCACTTAAGTCGATCTGAACTTCTCCAGCGGGTTGCCCGCTTTCGGTCATTATTTTTCCGGCGATGAATACAGTGGTGGTAGCTAATTGATGACAGTAACCACTAAAATCGTTGATGGCGATTGCCGCTTGACACCGGTCGTAATTACCAAGTGGATCCCAGCTATAGACATAGATGAGCAAAAGTTCGGGATCGGCGCAACTAACTTGGAGGCTTTTGCT